>SYKE01000147.1 GCA_005798285.1 Actinomycetota bacterium | reverse complement strand
GCGCTCCAGCACCGCCACGTTGGTGATGCCGTGATCCCGCGCGAGGTAATAAGCGCAAGCGAGGCCGTGACCTCCGCCCCCGATGATCACGGCATCGTAGCCGGCGCGAAGCTTCTCCGGCCTGCGGAACATGCGGGGCTCGGGATAGCTCGGACTCAGCTTGAAACGCAGGAGTTGGAAAGGCATGGATCGCAGAAGCGGTGACGATCGCCGCCGGGGGGTCCGACGCGCGCAACGACCGGCCGTTCTCTACCGCGCCTACGGCATCCTGCCCTCGCTGACAACCCGGCACTCCCACCCGGCGCCGCACCCATGCCCCGGTCAATTGAAATTGGCTTGTGGAAAGCTTGACAGCGACAAGCTTCGCCGAGCCGCACACTGCCGCATCCGACTCAACTCCGCTCCGTCGACCCACGTCTCGATTATCGTCATCCTCATGCTTGACCCGGGAAACCAGGAGTGTGGGTGGCGCAAGCAGTTCCCGTGAGACGCGCCCGATCAGGTCAGCCCGGGCGCCGCGCCGTGGCCCGGTGAATGGATCTCGGCTTGTGGCGTGAGATTACTCCCATCGCGACTTCTGCGGGGACGACGATTGCCGCAGGGCGTGACCGGGGACATCTGCCCGAAGCGAGGGGCCTCGTGTCGTCATCCTTGGGTTTGACCCGAGGATCCCGGGCCATAGGCGCCGCACCCAGGCCTCGGCAGGCGGGCCGACCCGTCCGGTTGAGCATCTGCACAGCGAAAGAACACTCCCATCTGAAAGTAGAAACACCCTCGAAAGAACGGGAGACGAGGCTCCGTCCGAGCCGCGAACCGTCTTCAGGGACCATCGCCGCCGAATTGGGATCGTCGTACCCGGTCGATGAGACGGCAGCGGCCCCGCTCACAGGGCTGCCTGTCTTCGCTCCGTTCTATGCCGTGAACCAGGAGGCTGGGGCGGCCCCTGCGCTTTCGTCCCACCTGGCGGACGACCGGAGGGTGGTGAACGAAATCTGGGCCAACATTGGGCGGCTGCAGGTCAACGGTCCAACCTCAACCGGGACTGGGGCATCGCCCCGGGGAGCTGTGTTACGGACGTCGCTTGAGGTTTTCGTACCAGACGAGGTTGTTGCCCGCGCCGCCGGCGACGAGGATGTCGAGATCGCCGTCCCGATCCACGTCGGTGGCGCGGAGGTCGAGGCCGAGCTGGATGGGGTCGAGCGGGGAGGCGGTGAAGGCGCCGCGGCCGTTGTTGTGCCAGAGGTGGAGGCCGCCGGACTTGCGGGCGGCGGCGATCACATCGGGCGCGCCGTCACCGTCTACATCCGCCACGTCGGCGGCGTGGGGCTCCGCAACCCGGTCGGCATCGATGACGGCGTCCGTCTCAAAGCGCGGACCGGCTAACCAGCCGATGCCGGTGGTGTGACCCTTGATGTAGACCAGGTCCGTCTCGCCGTCGCGGTTCACGTCGGTCGGGATCAGGTGCGAGGCGCCGGGCATGGGGCGGAGCACGCGGCGGGACCACACGCCGCCGGGCTGTGCGGGTGCGTCCCACCAGCCGATGTAACCCGCGTCCGGAGCGCCGGTCAGCAGCCGGAGTCGGTCACCGAGGCGGGCGAACCGCAGGTAGTGGGGCGTGCCCTCCACGCCGTCTTCGGTGAGGGTCTTGCGGACCCAACTTCCCGGCGCTGCGGCGTCGCCGTAGGGGCCGGCCTCGCGGATCCGGTCGGGGAGCGCGTAGTAGACCAGTCGCCCCTCCACATTCGCGACAAGTTCCGGTTTGCCGTCGCCATCCAGATCCTGGAGCGCCTGGGAGTGGACCTTCGGCAGCCGGTCGATGAGGTGATGGGGCCACATGGCATCGCCCGCGTTCACCGATGTCCCGGGGTTCTCAAACCATTCGAGGGTGTTGGCGTGGGGGTCGCAGGTCAGGATGTCAAGATCCGAGTCCCGATCCATGTCCACGGCCTGCAGCGTGATCGAGAAGAGCGACTTCTGCTTGTCGCTCACGGTTCGGATCACCCGGCGCTTCCAACCGTCCGCGGTTCGCTCGTGAAGCGCCATCCATTTGGGTCCGGCGGCGACGACATCCGGGCGGCCATCGCCGGTGAAGTCGGCGGCGACGGCGCTGTCGAGTTCCACGCCACGCTCCAACTCGTGCCGCGAAAATTGCGGCGAGCGATCCGCCCCTTCTTTCAACGCGGCGGGCGTCACGACGGCCTCGCCGCGGTTCAGCAGGGCCAGCAGCATGCCTGCGGCGAGGACGGGGAGCAGTCTGTGTCGGCGCATGAGCGGTGAGATCCTGGCGAGTTGGGCGCCGGACCTTTCCGACGCACGCAGCATGGTTCCCCGCGCCATCCGCCCACGCCTGCCCCAATCCACCGCTCCACCCGTCGGGGCGCTCGAACAGCGACGACAGCAGCCCCAGCGACGGGCGATGGGGGCGTCGGGCGCTCTTCAGTCGGGGATGCGATGGGTGCGAATGTAGTCCAGATCGAGACGGTAACCGAGGCCGGGGCCCTGCGGGATCGGCACAAACCCGTCCGCGTCCAGGGGATCGCAGAGGGCTTGAAGGTATGGCGGCGGCGTGTCGTAGTCGACTCCGGGCGCCTCCAGGCCGCGCTCGTAGTACTCGCACACATCCTCGCTGGTCGCGCCCAGGATCTGCAGGTTTCCGAAGCCCGCCATGTGCATCTCGCAGCGAACGCCGAACGCCTCGCAGACGGACGCCATCTTCCGACAGCCGGTGATGCCGCCTCGAAGCACGTCGATCCGGCTCATGTCGGAGGCGCCGCGGTGGATCCAGTCCGCCCGCGTGAAAACGCTTCCGGCCGCGATCTCGGGCGAAAGAATAGGGATGCTCAACTCCCGGCAGAGCCGCACGTAGGACTCCACGCGGTACTCCGGCATGGGGTGTTCGTACCAGTAGAAGTCGAGCGCCTCCAGTTCCCGGCCGACGCGCACGGCTTCCTCAAAGGTGCGGTAGGTGCCCCAGGGGTCGTACATCAGCACCATGTCGCTGCCGACGCGCTCTCGGACGGCTCGGCACACTTTCAGGTCCCACTCCACGTGGGAGGGGCGACCGGGATCGTCGCGTCCGGTCTCCGGATCCCAGAAGTAGTACGGATGGATCTTGTAGGCCCGATACCCGCGCTTTCGGCACTCGTCGGCGTGGTCCGCGTAGTCCTGGGGCGAGCCCATGTTCGGAAAGGTGCTGGAGTAGGCGCGGGCCCGCGTGCGGCATCCGCCGAGGAGCTTGTGGACCGGCAGCCCCGTTGCCTTCCCCTGAAGATCCCAGAGAGCCAGATCGAGCACGCTGAGGATGTTCTCGGGGATGTTGGCTACCCAGAGCCAGTGCCAGAACTGCTCCCGGTCGTACGGGTCGCAGCCAAGGACGAGGGAGCGGATGCGTCCGCACAGCATCGCGCGCTCGTCCGATGTCAGGCCGTCCTGGTCGCCGTGCCCATGCCCTCCGAGGTAGTGCCCCTCAACTCCGGTATCGGTCGCAATCCTGGTGAGCGTCTGTACAACGAATCGCTCCGGACCGAGCACGCCGTGGCGGAAGTCGCGACGGGGCACACGGAAGGGGATCACTTCGAGGTCGGCGATGATCATGGGTAAAGTGTCTCCAGAAGTTCGTCCAGCTCCCGACGGGTTTGCGCGTCGGGCAGCGTCAGGGGGCCTCGCACGGTCGTGGACGCAATCACCCCGCGGCGGCGGAGCAACTCCTTGCTGGAGTAGTAGAACGCTCCCCAGCCCTGGCACGCGAAGCGGTTGAACGGCAGAATGAACTGCGTAAACACCGCCATCGCGCCGGGCCGATCTCCCTGCTGCCAGAGATCCCAGATCCGCACAAACGCTTCGGGCTGGCAGCAGCCGGGCATCGTGCCCTGCGAGCCGCGCGCCAGTTCCTCCACTACGGCATTGCCGCCGGCGCCCCCGAAGACCACGAGCGTCTCCCCGGCGGCGGCTACCATCTCCGCCACCTTCTGCGGCAGTGGGAGGCTCTCCACCTTGATGTAGGAGGCCTGCGGGCAAACATCCCCAATCCGCTTCGCGAGCGCGGGGGAGATCGGCGTGGCGGGGGTGTCTTGAAGGAAGATGGGGAGGGGAACCTCTCGGCCGATCGCCTCGAAGTATTCGCACGTCTCATCGCCGGTGGTTGGAACAAACGTGGGCGGCATCACCATCAGGGCATCGGCGCCGTCATCCTGAGCCATCCGGCTGTAGAGCACCGCGAGGTCCGTGCCGGAAGCGCCGGTGTTGACGACCACCGGCACACGCCCGCGAGTCTGTGTGACGACGATCCACGTGACCTGCCGGCGCTCCTCCTCCGAGAGTCGAAAGATCTCGCTTCCGAGGGCGATCCCGAGCCCGTGCACGCCGGCCTCGAGGTTGAACTCGACCAGTCGACGCAGGCTCTCCTCATCCACCCGCCCCAGCGGATCGAACGGGGTGACCAGAATGGTGTAAACGCCGCGCACGTCGTGGCTCCGCTCCCCGACGCCCAGCCCATCCGGGGCGCCGTGCCGGCTTCGGACCGACGGCAGGAAGTTGCACGCCGTTGGGGGCGGAGTCCTGCACCCCCCTCGTCCGCGCGGTCAAAGGTGAGTGCGGAACGGGATGTCGCGGCGCATGGTGAACGTTCTCACCACCCCCAGAATGTCTTCGAGCTTGAAGGCGCCGACTTCCTGGTTCGTGCTGTCGAGCGAGCGGTTGACATTGTCGCCCATCACGAAGATCTCATCCGGTTCGACTTTGCGGTGACGGATGTTCATCGCCTCGCGCCGAGCCTTCGGGTTGACGGTCAGATTCTCGATCCCGGTGATCCAGCCATCCCAGCGATAGGTGATCTGAAGCTCATCATTCGGCATCCCAATCAGCCGCTTCACCCACTTGTCGTCATCGTGGCGCACCACGACGATGTCTCCCCGACGCACGCCGCCGCTCCGCCAGTACAGGGTGTCGAGCAGATAGGTCTCCCCGTTTCGGAAGGTCGGATCCATCGAGCTGCCGCTGATCTTGAGGGGGCGAAACGGCGTGATGAGCAGGACGAACACCAGCACCGACGCGAGCACGGTGTAGCGGATCCATGTGAGGATCAGATCTCTCCGGCTGTTGATTCCGCTATCCATCGCAAGTACTCGGGGTTTCCGTCCAGGATCGGTATCGCCACCGCGTCAAAGACTGTGTAACTGTGCAACTCGCCGACCGTTGCCAGGATATCAGGCCAGTGTCGCTGAAGACTCTTCGCCAGAATCAGGCACTCTTCCGCGGACTCGAGCGCTGCCTGCCACCAATAGCGGCTCTTCACGCCCTCCAACCGATTCACGCAGGCCACGAGGCGTCGTTCGAGCAGCGCCTCAGAGATGCGGTCCGCCTCGTTGGGCGTGGCGGCGGTGATGTAAATCAGGATCGCTTCGGTCACAGTTCATCCTCAGGATTTGCCACCGATCCACACGGATCCTGTCGAAGCTTGCTGCGGCTCATGTCTTCTCCCTCTGGTTCATGGCGCGGGGGCAGCATCGCGACACGGTTGGACGGATCCCGCATAGGAATTCCGCCGCGCCGGGGCCGAACGTTCGAAGGGACGGTCCGCACGGGCGCGGGCCTGCAGCCAGAAGAGGACAGCCGCATGATCGGAATTTCATTCCACACCGGTGGATTTCAAGACAAGCCGTTTCCGTGGGTCGCGCGGCATCTGGCCGACGTGGGCTACGACGCCGTGGAGATCGTGTGTGGACCGACCGGCCACATCCGCACGAATCAGCCGATCGAACCCCAGATCGAGCAGGTCCGCGAGATCCTCAACGATACCAAGTTGAAGGTGCCTGCCATCAACCCCTACGGCGTGAAGCCGCTCCCTCAGTATGCACAGGAGGCGGATGCGTATGAGTTCTACACCCGACTCATCGACATCGCCGCCACTCTCGACGCTCCCACGGTGAACTTCCTGCCCGGCCGCTTCCCTGATAGCTGCGCGTCCGCCTGGCGAAAGATCGTCGAGACGCTGAAGCCGATCCTCCACTACGGCGGCGAGCGCGGCATCAACCTGACCATCCACAACCACGAGAACATGGTTCTCGACACGCCCGAGAAGACGATGCTCATCATCGAGCAGGTGGGGCTGCCCAACCTGAAGTCGCTGTGCGACATCACCAACTACTACATTCTCGGCTCCGACGTGGCCGCTGCGGTCCAAACCGTCGGCGCGCAGACGATTCACTGCCACCTCAAGGGCGTGGTGGGCAAGTTCCCGTTCAACCACTTCGTGGTGCCCGGCGAGTCTCCCGATGAGTTTCCGTTCGATGCCTTTGCGCAGGCCCTCGGGGCCGTGGGCTACACCGGCTGCATCAGCGTGGAGACCTTCAGCTTCATGCGCGAGGACAAGGCGATTCTGGCCCACGGCATGATCTCGTCTCGACTGGCCGCTCTGGGGCTCCGCGCCGCGGGCGGGTAGCGGATGGCGCGCCCCTGGCGGGTTGGCGTGGCGGGCCTGCGGCGCGGCGCGGGCCTTCTGGCCGTGCTGGCATCGGATCCTCGCGTGGCGATCGCCGGCCTCGCCGACCCCGACCCGGAGCGGCTGGCGGCGGTGGCGGCGGCGCATCCGGGCGCGGACGCCGTCTCAGGCTTCGACGACCTGCTGCGGGTGGGGCTTGATCTGGTGGTGATCGCCACCCCCATGCCCCAGCACGCCGTGCAGTCCATCGCCGCGTTGGATGCCGGCGTTCACGTTCTGTGCGAGGTGCCCGCGGTGGCGCGGCTCGACGAGGCCCCCGCATTGGTGGCCGCTGTTCGACGCTCACGGGCCTGTTACATGCTCGCCGAGAACTGCTGTTACTGGCGCTTCACCGATGTCTGGCGAGATTGGGTGCTCGCCGGCCGCCTGGGCGAGCCGATGTATGCCGAAGCGGAGTATGTGCACGATGTGCGCTCCCTGCTTCGCGATGCGGGCGGCAAACCCACGTGGCGCGCCTCCTTGTCGCCGATTCAGTACTGCACCCACAGTCTGGGCCCGCTCCTCAAGGTGATCGGCGGCCGCTGCGTCACTGCCGTCGCGCATTCCTCCGGTTCGCGGATGGATCCCGAGCTGGGATTCGAGGATATCCAGGTCGCCCTGTTCCGCACGGATCGTGGGGTTCCGATCAAGATCCTCTGCGCGTTCGGCGTGGCCCGCGAGCCGTCGTTTCACACGTACACGATCTATGGCTCTCGGGGAACGCTGGAGCGCCCTCGGGGCGAAGACGAGACGCGCGCCTATTTCACCGGGGCTTCCCCGTCCCGCGAGATGGAGCGCCATCCGATCGGGATCCGCCACCCCGATGCGCCCGGCTCCGCTTCGGCCGGCGGGCACGGCACGGCGGAATGGGCGATGGCGCGGGCACTGCTGGATGCGCTGGACGAGGGCGTTCCATCGCCGCTGGATGTGTTCACGGGCCTGGAAATGACGCTTCCCGGCCTTTGCGCCCTGGAGTCCATCCGCCGGGGCAGCTCTCCCATTGAGGTTCCGGACTACCGATGACGACGATCCGGGGGGCGATCCCGTGCCCGGCGCAGGAAGTCGTTCGGCGTCACGGAATCTGTCTGGGGAAGCGCCACCCGCCGGCTGGTGTAGATCGCGAGCCGGGTTGGCGGAGGGGAACACGATGATCAGGCGAGGCGCAACAGCGGTGACCGTACTGGCGGCGGCGTTCGTCGCCCTGTGCGCTTCGGCGCGAGCGGCGGCGAGGGCGCAGACGCCGAGCCGCCCGAACGTCGTCTTCATCATGGTCGACGACTTCGGCTACGAGTGCGTGGCGGCGAACGGCGGGGGTTACGAAACCCCCAACGTGGATGCTCTCGCGAAGAGCGGCATTCGCTTCGAGCGGGCGTTTGCCCAGCCGCTCTGCACGCCAACCCGAGCGCAATTGATGACCGGACAGTACAACCTCCGGAACTACACCCAGTTCGGTGAACT
Source organism: Actinomycetota bacterium (assembly GCA_005798285.1). Classification (GTDB taxonomy): domain Bacteria; phylum Armatimonadota; class SYMT01; order SYMT01; family SYMT01; genus F1-80-MAGs030. The sequence continues at coordinate 1,996 of SYKE01000147.1, read as the reverse complement.
CGATCCGCGCCTTCAGTGCTTCGCGCAGTGGTTTCGGGCAGCCGGCTATCGTACGGGGATCTTTGGCAAGTGGCAGTTGGGACGTCGCCCCGACCTGCCTCAGCACTTCGGTTTCGACGAGTCGGTGCTGTGGCAGCACACCCGACGCCCACCCCGCTATGCCAACCCGGGCCTGGAGTTCAATGGCAAGGAGCGTGACTACCGCGCCGGCGAGTTCGGGGAAGACCTGCTGACGGATGAGCTCTGCAACTTCGTGGATCGCAACAAGGATCGGCCGTTCCTCGCCTACTATCCGATGGTGCTCACTCACGACCCGTTCGAACCGACTCCGGACTCGCCCGACTATCCCCGGTCCGCCCTCGCGCCGGAGAAGGACCCGTCTCGAAAGGCCAACCCCCGCTACTTCAAAGACATGGTGCGCTACGCCGACCGATGCGTCGGGCGTGTGCTCGCGAAACTCGACGCGCTGGGTCTGCGTGAGAAGACGCTGGTGGTGTTCACCGGCGACAACGGCACCGGGCGCCCCATCACCTCCCGGCTGAGCGGGAAGCCCTACCGCGGCGGAAAGGGACTCCATCAGGAGTCCGGCATGCGGGTCCCCCTGGTCGTGAGTTGGCCCGGTCGAATTCCGGCCGGTCGCGTGACGCGGGCCCTCGTCGACTCCACCGACCATGCGCCCACCCTGTTGGACGCCGCCGGTTTGCCTCGGCCTCAGGGGTGGACACTCGACGGCAAGAGCCTCTGGCCGCAGCTCACCGGCGCCTCGACCGCGGGCCGGGAGTTCATCTACTCCTGGTACGCGCGGGACGGTGGGGAGAAGGGCTCCGAGTTCGTTCGAGGGGACCGGCTGAAGCTTTATCGAGGCGGTCGCCTCTTCGATGTGGAGGCCGACCCGGACGAGCAGGCGCCCCTCAACGCGGCGACGCTCACGCCGGACCAGATCCGGGAGCACCGACTCCTGGAGGGCGCGCTCAAACTGTACGAAGGCGGTCGCCCCGAGTGGACCTGGAAGAACCGCCCCAAACTTCCGGCCGATACTTAGATCCGGGCATCCGGCGCCGCGAAAACCCGATGCGCCGCGCCGGCTCCCGAGCTGCGGGCGCCGGCCAATCAGGCCCCGCGCTGGGCAAGGCCCGCGGCGAACTCCCGGTAGGCGGCGGAATGCAGCCCTTCGTCCAGAGTCTTCAAGACGCCCTCAAAGTCTCCGCCGAGGATGGCCGGGAGATGGAGCCATAAACCGGGGAACTGGGTGCTCCGAAGGACGCCGGCAGGATCCGGCGACAGCCGCACGTACCGTCCGTCGGTCCGCACGAACCAGTCCGGTTCCGCGTCGTCGACTCGCCAGATGACGTACTCTCGAACGCCGCACCGCAGGTAGGTTCGCTGCTTCAGGTGCGTGTCGCGAGGAGACGTGCTGGCGGAAACCTCAGCCACCCACTCCGGCGCCCCTTCGATGTAGTCGTCCGGGGAGAAGCGTGCCTGCCCGCCCACCTCCGGAACCCGCATGAGGCAGACATCCGGCTGAAACTGATTCGCATCATCGAGCCGAAGCGTGACGTCCGGCCCACAGAACAGGCCCGGAGTCCGCTGGGCGTACAGTCCTGCCCACACAATGAGCTTTTGGTGGGGTTCGGAGTGGCTCCGGGCCCGGACCGGCGAAGGCATGAATACGACTCCGTCAATCAGTTCCGCCTTGTGCACCTCCGGCATGGCGGTATAGCGAGCCTCAAAATCACTACTGCTCAGCCGATCGCCTTCTCGCAACGGCGGGCACGATGCTTCGTCGAGGGCCAGCGCTAGGGTTTCTCCGGCGAGAGTCATGGCAACCTCTGGGGTGCAAGAACCTACCACTACAGTCTAGTGGTCTGTCAGGCATCTAATGAGGGGTAGAGGCGAGCGAGGCGATTTCGCGCCTTGGCAGTTGTGAAGCGCCATCTCATTGGGCACAGCGCTTGGTTGCGTTCGGCTTTCCAAGCGCTGACCTCTTTGTCCAGTT
>SYKE01000146.1 GCA_005798285.1 Actinomycetota bacterium | reverse complement strand
CATTGCCGCAGCGGGAGGGATCAGCGCCGCCGTGTCGGCAGCCCGCCGAGGGGCGCCCCATCTACTGAAGGTTGAGGTCGAGGTGGAGGACCTGAATCAGGTCGCCGAGGCGCTCGATGCCCGCGCGGACCTGCTGCTGCTGGACAATATGTCACCGGAGACGCTAACTCGCGCCGTGGATCTGGCTCGGGGCCGCGCCTTAACCGAGGCGTCGGGCGGCATTCGGGAAGAGACGATTCGGGCAGTCGCTGAGTGCGGCGTGGACCTGATCTCCATCGGCGCGCTTACTCACTCGGTGCGGGCCATGGACTTCGCGCTCGATTGGGGCAGCACAGCAAGCGCCTGAGCTGCGGCTAATCCGATCGCCGCGCGCTTCCCTCGGTTGGGATGAGTTCCGAGACCTTTTCTCGGAGCTGTCTCAAACCGGACTCGCTCACGCCGGACAATTCCAGTTGGATATCTCCAGTGGGCGACACCAGCATGGTTCGGGGCAGGCTCTCCACACGATGTTTCTCGAAGGCGTCTGTAGCGTTCACGAGCATCCGGAAAGGAAGCGCTGAGATCTGGGCATCCGCCTTGATGGTGGCGGCATCCTCCTGCGTGAGGTAGATCACCTGCAGCCCGTCCGGCCGATACTGCTCGTCCAACCGGAGGATCTCGGGGATCTCCATTCGGCACGGGCTGCACCAGGTGGCGAAGAAGCAGAGAAGAATCGGTCCCTTGCCGTACGCGCTCTCGATGCTGAAGGGCTGCCCGTTCAACTCGGTCGCGGTAAAGGGACGCACTCGACCCGACTGCAGGGCCGCACGAACGAACTCCAAGCCGATTCCCACCACCAGAACGGCGGCGACGATTGCAAGGAGTTTCTTCACCAACGCGGGCACAGGCGCTCCGTCCGGCGGTCTATCCGAGATGGGCTCGTGGGAGAAAGCAACGGCCGGGTGTCCCCGGCCGTTCAAACGGATCAGGCCTGTTCCGGCTCTGTCGTCGAGGCGCGCTTTTTGGCGCGTCCCCGATTCCTGCGGGCGATCTCGGAGTAGAATCTGAGACCGTACTTCTTCACCACAGCTTGCGACCCCAGCTTGCCGATACGGGACATGTGCTCCCGATCGTACCGCGCCTTCGCCGTGCTATCAGCTTCAGAGGCGTCTGCTGTGACAGCCTCGGCTACTTCAACAACCTCTGCGGCCGTTTCAACTTCGTTGGCTACGACGTTGTCGGCTTCCCTCTCTACCTGACTCGACACAAGGGCTCCTCTCGGTGAGCGTACGATGAGTTATACCCAACCGCGCTGCGTTCGAAGCCATTGAGAGTCTCCGACTGACGGAAAGATTCCAGAGTCACGGCAGGGTCGGCTTCTAGATCGGTCCAACACAAGCGGGGAGGGCGCGATGCTGCTGGTTCTGGGGGTAGCGATAATTGCCGCCGCGATCTACGCGGTGCTGCGAAAGGTCGACGTACGGCTGGCGCTCCTCTGTGCGGGCCTGCTTCTCGGTGCGATTTCCGGTCAGGCTGCCGCGGTGGTTCAGAAGTTCTTCAGCGGCATGACGAACGGCGAGTACGTGATTCCGCTCTGCAGCGCCATGGGGTTTGCCCACGTCTTGCGGCTCACCGAATGCGATCAGCACCTGGTACGGCTGCTGGTTCGGCCGCTTCGGCGGGTGCGCTCGCTGCTGATCCCGGGCGCGGTGGCGGTGGGGTTCCTGGTCAACATTCCAGTGGTCAGTCAAACCAGCACAGCCGTCTCCATCGGCTCCGTACTGATCCCGCTCCTCCTGGCTGCCCGGGTTACTCCGGAGACCGCAGGGGCGGCGTTGCTGCTGGGGGCGTCTATCGGCGGCGAACTCCTCAACCAGGGGGCTCCCGAGTTTCGCACCATCATCCAGGGAACATCGGCGCTGGGCTACCCGGCGCCGAGTGGGGCCCGGCTCGTTGGGATCATGCTCCCGTTCAACTTGCTTCATCTGGGGATTGCCACGCTCGTTTTCTGGGGGCTCAGCCGGAAGTTCGAGCGTGCCGCCGTCGGCGCGGAGCGCGAAGAACCGGTTCCGGCGAGCGCGGGAGTGGAGCTCCCCATCAGCCTCATCAAGGCGGCGGTCCCGCTGCTTCCACTGGCGCTGCTGTTTCTGGTTGCCGAACCGTTTCGAGTGCTTGAGATTCCGAGAGAGTGGCTGGTCGGCCCCAAAGAGGCGGTTTCAATCCTTCAGGATGCCAGCGAGACTTTGAAACAGCCCACGTTTGCCCGGGCGGCGCAGGAGGCCTTCAGCAGCCGGTTGATCGGCGCTGCGATGATCGTGGGCGTTGTGGTGGCGGCGCTCACCGATTTCCGAAAGATCGGCAAGGTGGCCGGCTCGTTTTTCGAAGGCGCCGGGTACGCCTATGCGAACATCGTGTCGCTGATCGTGGTCGCGACCTGCTTCGGGGAGGGGATCAAGCAGATTGGTCTGGACCAGGCGATCCACGGTGTGGTTCGAGGGGCGCCGGGACTCCTGGTGCCGTCCTCGGTGCTGGTCTCGATGGGGTTTGCTTTTGTGTCCGGTTCAGGGATTGCGGCGACGCAGAGCCTGTTTCGGTTCTTCGGCGAGCCTGCCGGTCACATCGGAGTGGCTCCCGAATTCGTCGGGGTACTGGTGAGTCTGGGCGCTGCGGCCGGCCGAACCATGTCTCCGGTTGCAGCGGTGGCGTTGATGTCCGGATCTCTGACGGGCACCTCGGCAGCGGTGCTGGTAAAGCGCGTCTCCCTTCCGCTGCTGGCAGGGATGGCGGCCGTGATCCTCGCCGGGCTGATTGCGGTGAGCACTGGACGGTTCGAGGTAACCGCGCCCGCAAGTCCGTAGCGGCGGCAAGAAACCCCCGTCGGGTTTTTGTGTCGCAGAATCTGTACGCCTCGAGATCGGACGACCTCGGGGCGACTGGGAACGAAGAGGCAGCAGCGTGGTGAAAAACGGCTGGATGATGGGTCGAACGGTTCGGCGGGTTCCTCGCGCTGTGGGGCTCGGACTGCTGAGTCTCTCCGGGCTCGCCGGGGCGATGACTGCGGCATGGGCTTCGAGCGCTGCCGCTCCCCAGACGGAGCCCGTGTCCTTCGAGAAGCAGGTTCGGCCGCTTCTTCTGGCTCGATGCGCCGCGTGCCACGGAGAGAAGCTTCAGCGCAACGGCTTCCGGGCGGATCTCCGCACGGCGCTCCTCGACGGCGGAGACGCGGGAGCCGCCGTCCATCCCGGGGACAGCGCCCACAGCCCGCTCATCGACCGCGTGGTCTCGAAGGACCCCAAGAAGCGAATGCCGCCCAGCGGCGCCGCCCTCACCGAGCCCGAGGTGGACCTGCTCCGACGTTGGGTGGATCAGGGCGCCTCCGGCCCGGAAGATCGGGTTCCCGCGATTCGGAAGACGGTTTCACACTGGTCCTTCCAGCCCATCAGGCTCGCACAACCGCCGTCGGTCCGGCTGAAGACCTGGCCGCAGAATCCCATCGACTCCTTCGTTCTCGCGGAACTGGAAAAGCGCGGCATCCGACCGTCGCCGCCGGCGGACCGGGTGACGTTGATTCGGCGCCTTTCACTCGATCTCACCGGCCTGCCGCCCACGCCCGAGGATGTGGATGCGTTTCTAGCCGACCGGCGACCGGGGGCGAACGAGCGGCTGGTGGACCGGTTGCTTTCGTCCCCGCATTACGGCGAGCGGTGGGCCCGCCGCTGGTTGGACCTGGCGAGATACGCCGATTCGAACGGCTTCACCATCGACAGCGCTCGCTCGGTGTGGCGATATCGCGATTGGGTCATCGGCGCCCTCAATCGGGATCTGCCGTTCGACCAGTTTACGATCGAGCAACTTGCCGGCGACATGCTGCCTTCCGCGACCCCCGATCAGGTGATCGCCACCGGATTCCATCGGAACACGCAGATCAACGAGGAGGGCGGCACGGATAAGGAGCAGTTCCGAGTTGAGTCTGTCGTGGATCGAGTGAACACGACGGGCGCCACCTGGTTGGGGCTGACCCTCGGCTGCGCGCAGTGCCACACGCACAAGTACGATCCGATCACGCAGAAGGAGTACTATCAGTTCTTCGCCTTTCTGAACAATCAGGACGAGCCCACCCTGAGCTTTCCGGAACCCGAGCAGGCCAAGCAGCGGGCCGCGCTGGCCGGCGAGTTGAAGGCGGCGCGCGCGCGGCTGGCCGCGCTGGAGAAGGACCCCGAGGCGGGCCGGAAGGCGTGGGAAGAGTTGGCCCGCCGGCAGGCCGGCTGGAGCTGGAGCGTTCTCAAGCCCCGAGAGTTCTCTTCGGCGGAGGGGACTTCGCTCCGGGCGATGGATGACGGGTCGCTTCTGGCGGCCGAACCCGTTCCCGATAACGATGACTATCTCGTGGTGGGTGAGGCGACGGGCCGCGTCTCCGCGCTCCGCCTGGAGGCGCTCACCGACCCTTCCTTGCCTCGCTCCGGCCCCGGCTTCGCCCGCGGCAACTTCTTGCTCACCGAAGTTGAAGTCAGCGCCCGTATCCCCGGACAGACGCGCTCGCGTCGCCTGGAACTGGCGGCCGCCTCGGCCGACCACTCGCAGACCGATTTTGGCGTCGGGATGGCTGTGGACGGCGACCCCAAAACCGGCTGGGCGATCAACGTGGAGCCGGGCCAGGGCAGTCTCAATACGGCACGAACAGCGATCTTCAACTTCAAAACCCCCGTCGATCTCCCGGCCGGCTCGTCGTTGGAAGTCCGTCTCATCCATCGGCATGTCAACCGACGCTACCAGTTGGGCCGGTTTCGACTGAGCCTGGGAGACGTGCCGGCGCGGGAAGCGGCGGTGCTCCTGAAGCCGGATGCGGTTGCCGCTCTCAAGCTTCCCGAGAATCGCCGGACGGCGGCTCAGAAGAAACTCCTTGTCGCCGAATTCTCGCGCACCGACCCCCAGCGAGGGATGTTGGCTGCGGAGGTGGCGCGGCTCGATGCCCGAGACAAGGAGATCGAAAAGAGTATTCCAAGCACTCTCGTGCTGAAGGAACTTCCCGCCCCGCGCGAGACGCACCTGATGATTCGGGGCGACTTCCTCCGCAAGGGTGTGCGGGTCTATCCCGATGTGCCGGCGGCGCTCCCGGCGCTCCGCGGCGCTCCCGCAGCGCCGACCCGCCTGGATCTGGCGCGCTGGCTGGTTTCGCCCGAGAATCCGCTGACCCCCCGCGTTACCGTCAACCGCATCTGGCAGGCGCTCTTCGGCACGGGACTGGTTGAAACCGAGAACGACTTCGGGACCCAGGGCACGCCGCCGTCGCACCCCGCACTCCTCGACTGGCTCGCGGCCACGTTCCGGGAGTCGGGACAATCCTCGAACCGGCATGCCTGCGGCTGGTCGCAGAAGAAACTGCTTCGATTGATCGTGACATCGGCGACGTACCGGCAGTCGTCGCAGCATCGGCCCGAACTCAAGCAGATCGATCCGAACAACAGACTCCTGGCGCGCCAATCGCGATTCCGTCTTGAGGCCGAAGCGATTCGGGACACGGGTCTGGCGGCCTGCGGCCTGCTCTCCCGCAAGGTGGGTGGTCCGAGCGTCTACCCGCCGCAGCCCGCCAATCTGGACCTGTTCTCCCAGACCAAGAAGAACTGGGTCCCCAGCCAGGGTGAGGATCGCTTCCGGCGGGGAATGTACACCTTCCACTGGCGGTCCAACCCGTACGTGATGTTCGCGACGTTCGACGCTCCGAACGCCCTGGCGGCCTGCACCCGGCGCAGTCGGTCCAATACTCCCCTCGGCGCATTGATGCTCGCGAACGATCAGACCTTTGTGGAGATGGCGCAGGCGCTTGCGGACAAGACTTTGAAGGAGGGCGGAACCGATGACGAGCAGCGAATTCGGTATGCCTTCCGCCGGGCGCTCTCCCGCTCACCCGAATCGCATGAGGCGGGACGGCTGTTGAACTACCTGAAGGGGCAAGAAGCCGCCTTCCGCAATGACGCTGCCGGCGCGGCGGCCGTCAGCCCGCGCGATCTGCCTGCGGGTGTGGACCGAGCAACCGGCGCTGCCTGGACGTCCGTTGCCCGCGTCTTGATCAATCTCGACGAATTCATCACCCGTGAGTGAGTCTCGGCATCCTGGCCTGGAGGCGACTATGCACCCCGAACTCGAAAACGCGCTGATCCGCACTCGACGCCATTTCTTCAAAGATTGCGGCGTCGGATTGGGGCGAGTGGCTCTCGCCGGGCTTCTGGCGGAGGACGCGCCGGCTGTCGCGCGAGGCGGCGACGATCTGCTCACGAATCCGATGGCTCCAAAGCCGACTCATAAGCCGGCGAGGGCGAAGCGAGTCATCTACATGCACATGGCGGGCGGCCCGAGCCAGCTCGAGCTCTTCGACAACAAGCCGAAGCTCCGCGATCTGCACGGTCAGGCGCCGCCGAACGCGTTCGTCGAGGGCAAGCGCTTCGCATTCTTGAAACCGGATGCGCGGCTGTTGGGCGGAGCGCGCGAGTTCGTGCGGCACGGTCGGTCGGGCGCCGAGATTTCCGATCTGCTGCCGCATCTGGGTGCGATTGCCGACGACATTTGTCTGATCCGATCGATGTCCACCGACGTGTTCAACCACGGCCCTGCGAAGATGTTCATGCAGAGCGGCTCGGCACAGTTTGGCCGGCCCTCCATTGGCGCGTGGGTGACCTACGGGCTTGGCAGCGAGGCCCAGGACCTGCCCGGGTTTGTGGTGCTTCAGTCGGGCCCCCGCGGACCGCGCGGCGGGACTCCGCTCTGGGGGTCGGGGTTTCTGCCCACCACCTACCAGGGCGTGCCGTTTCTGCCCGGCGCCCAACCGATCGTGAATCTCTCAAGCCCTAACGGCTACAACGGTGCCCGACAGCGGGAGTTCTTCGAGACCGTTCGCGATCTCAATCAGGGGCGGTTGGGGGTGGTGGGAGACCCCGAGATCGCCACTCGAATCTCCGCCTACGAGATCGCCGCGCGGATGCAGACGAGCGCCCCGGAGTTGATGGATTTCGGCCAGGAGAGCGCCGCCACTCTGGAGATGTATGGCGCCGATCCCCGCACCCCGTCGTTCGGTCTGAACTGCCTGCTGGCGCGACGCCTCGTCGAGCGGGGCGTACGTTTCGTGCAACTCTGGCACACCGACTGGGACCACCACGGTGGCGCCGGCGCCGACCTGGGCAAGCCGCTGGAGCAGGTTTGCCGTGAAACCGACCGTCCTGCCGCGGCCCTCGTTCGGGACCTGAAGAATCGCGGTCTCCTGGAGGACACCATCGTCATCTGGGGCGGCGAGTTCGGTCGCACACCGATGGGCGAGCCTCGGGAGACGACCGGCCGCGATCATCACATTGAGGCATTCACGATGTGGGCCGCCGGTGGAGGCTTCAAGGCCGGCGCTACCGTCGGTAAGACGGATGAGCTCGGCTACAGCGTGGTGGAGAACAAAGTGCACGTACACGACTTCCATGCCACGCTGATGCACTTGCTGGGAATGGAGCACACTCGGCTCACATTCCGCTTCCAGGGCCGGGATTACCGGCTGACGGATGTCGCGGGAGAGGTGCTTCCGTTCCTCCTCGCCTGAGCGGGAGCGCGCCGCGCACAGAGTGGCTCCACCGACTCTGTGCGCGGGAACGAGACGTTTAGAACGTGTCTGGCTCGAAAGCCGATGGTCGCAGGGTGAAGGTGTTTCGTTTCATCGTCGTTCAGGCTCCTCAGGGATGCCGATTCGGGATCTTGGTGTGTCGAGAGTGCGGTGAAATCGGTCGGGGAGTTCGGGCTCAATGGGTTGCCGCCAGTCGGGCCGTGAGTTCTGCCTGAGCCCGGGTCAGGGCGCCCAGTTCCTCCACCATGCGGGCGCTTTCGCCGGGCGGTAGATCCGGCAGCGCCAACTGCCCCGCCACGGCGGCGATGCGCGAGCCGATGGCTGCCAATTCCCGCTGCATCCGTGTGCGCTCGGCGGTGCCTTCATCTGCCATTCCGAACGGATCCGAAGGCGGCCGAGGCGGTGAGCCGGCCTCAGGCGCGTGCGGGGGATGGGGCGGATGGGGCGGTTCGGGGCCCCCGCGCTCCGCACGGTCCTTGCCGACAGCTTCCCGAATGGTCGTCGCCACGCGCTGTCGGATGGAGTCCGGCAGGTACTCCCGCAGCACGTCGCCCAGTTCGCCGATGTTGCCGGGGAAACCGACGATCTTCACATGGCTGGGTGAAGCCTCAAAGATTCCTCCATGGCGAAAGCGGCGGCGCGGCTCGTCATCGTCGTCGCTGCGGATGAACTCGGAGAGTTGCTGCGCGGCAAACCCCACTTCGTCAAACGTAGCGGAGTCCGGAAGCGGCTCGAAGAGATCTTCCTCCACGCGACTCTCGGAGAGCAATCGCCGCAAGATGCTGTTGTACTGCCGGACCGCGAGAGCCCGGCTGCCCGAGAACTGTCCGGTCAGAGATGCGTCCCGTGCCGCTTTGCTGATGCCCTGAAGGGATCTCGCGAGTCGTCGAAGGTCGCTGGCGCTCTCCTCGGTCTCGCCGCAGCCGTCTTGCCTCTTCATGGGTGTCTCCAGTCTCTCTCTCATCGGGGCCGGTTTCAGCGGCCGAGTCTCTGCAGGCCGCTTCCAGCAGCAGAGCCTTCATCAAGCTCCTGCCGCGATGCAGCCGCCATTTCACCGTGGTGAGCGGTAGACCGAGGAACTCGGCCATCCGCACCACCGGCATTTCTTCGTAATAGCGAAGCAGGATGACGGTGCGAAATTCCTCCGGCAGCGTCATCAGGATGGATCGGACCTCGGTTCGGCCCTCTACGGCGAGCACCGCGTCCTCGGGACGAATCCCCGGGTCGGACTGCTCCACCGCGTCGTCCAGCGAGTCCGCCTGTCGTCGAACGACTCCCCTCGCCACTCGGCAGGCCCGATAGCGGGTGATGGCGCCCAACCAGGCTCCAAATCGCTCCGGGTCATCCAGGTCCGGGAGGGCCTCGTACGCCAGAAGAAACGCGTCTTGAGCGATGTCTTCTGCGGTAGAGGATCCCCCGATCTGACGCGCCACGGTTAGAACCGCTCCCCGATAGCGGCGAACCAGTTCGTCGAACGCCGAGAGGTCTCCAACGAGGGCCGCCAACACCAGTTCGGTGTCGCTTACTTTCGGGGGTCTGCTGGAGGTCATTCCGGTGGGTGAAGTCGCTTTCAATAACTCAGAGACCCCTAAGCCCGGAACGGATAGTGCTCCAGAAACTTTTTTTTAGCGGATGGTGGTGTGTACCAGAATCTCTCCCAACGCCACGCCGCATCGCACTCCGAGCTCGGGAAGGTAGCGTTCGGCCAGCCCCGCGCCGTCGATCATGTCGAGGTCGCGCCACGACAGTTGCCGCGCCAGGGTGTCCAGGGCATCCCGGCTGTAGGATGAGCGATAGCTGTTACCCGTCGCGGCGACGAGCCGAGCGGAGCGGGAGATTCCGCTCTTCGGATCCGCGAGGAGCGCAGCGTCGATCACGGTGAAGATGGCCTCGCTCTCCGCGGCGCCGCACCGTTTGAGGCTCGACAGAACGCGCTCCGCCGCCTCTGCGGGGAGGTACATCAGCAGGCCCTCCAGGATGAACAGGGTTCGGCGATTGGATGCAAAGCCGTGGATTCGCTTCAGGGCGCGGTCGAGCGGCTCCTGCGTCAGGTCTACCATGCCGAGCGCGAGTCGCTCTAGTCGCTCCCCGGAACTCACGATGGCGCGCGTGCGACACTCAATCACTTCCTGCAGGTCCACATCGAAGCACTTCACGCCGGGGTGCGCCTGGGCGATCCGGATCGACAACGGGTCGAGGCCGATCCCCACGCAGACCACCTGCGTGACCCCATTCGCGATCGCGCGCTCGGCCCACTCCGCCACTCGTCGCTTGCGGAGCAGCAGGTAGGCGGCGGCTCCAGGGTAAACCCGTTCGGAGAGGGTGAGCGCCAGCCAGGCTCCGATCGGGGACTTCCAACCCTGAAGCTTTTTCCGTGAGTCGGGACCGTGTTCCGTGAGGAATCGCTCCCACCACGGGTTTTCCGGGTCCGAGAGCAGGCGGCGAAGGGTTCCGTGTCGTCTGGCGGCAATGTGAACCCCGGCGACCGGGACGGCGGTATTCAGGCGCTCGGCCATTGATGGGCTCCTTTTTGATCCTCTGAAACGGGGCCGAATGGCGGTAGAGAAGGCGGGAAACGATGGCGGCGATCTGGACAGTGCTTGCGCTTGCGTTTGCCGTGGTCTGGACGTATGCGGTCTATCGAGAGGATCGTCGAAACCCGGAACCGGTCTGGATGGTGGTTCTGGCCACGCTCTCCGGCGTCGGCGCCTTCTACGCGGCCGATCGTCTCCAGCAACTTCTGGTTCCCGGCTTCCAGGACCTCTACGGGAGCATCTGGGTCCGACTCAAGTTGGCGTTCCTGATCTCCGCCCCCACCGAGGAGACGCTCAAGCTGTTGGGGATCCTGATCTTCATCTGGCCGTGGACTCACTTCGATGAGACGGTGGACGGGATCGTTTACGGCGCCGCCGCCGGAGCGGGTTTCGCACTGGTTGAGAATCTGGAGTTCATGAGAGACCAGCCGGCCGTCGTCCTGGCGCGTGGACCGATCGGGACGGGCGTTCACGTCCTCTTCACCGCACTGGTGGGCGGAGCGCTGGGCTTCTCCGGTCACCTCAAACTCCGATGGCGAAAGGGCCTTGAGGTTGGGGTCGGTCTGGCCCTGGCGATCCTGGCGCATGGGCTGTTCAATCTGGTGACGTTTAGCGCCGGATTGGAGATCACCACCGGAGTCGCCCGCGCGCTCCAGATTGCAATTCTGGTGAGCTGCGCCGTTTTTCTCCGTTGGCGCATCGGCGTAGCGCTGAAGCTCTTTCCATTCCGAATTCGCACACGCAGGCCCGCGGCGCCGAAGGGCTGAGCGGGCCGTCCACGTCGTTCCGACAACTTTGTTACGGCGCGGCCAGGTGCTTCAGCGTCGCCTCGATCGCGAGAGTCGCTGAACGGAGTTGCCTCGCGAGCGGGGTAGGGGCGCCGCTGACGGCGTGTCGGTTGTTGCGCGCCTCGGACGTCAACTGAAGCATCCCGGGACAGCGTCCGCGCCAGTACTCGCGGAAGAACTCCTGGCGCGGCAGTCCGAGGTAGGGACTGTAGCTCCCCTTGTGACGGATGGCGTTGCGATCCCACATGTCCAGGAGCGCGGCGGCCCATGCGCTCTCCGCGCCCTGCTGTTCGGGTGAGAGATCGTCGAACCCTGCCGGAAGCAGCGCCGCTTCATCCCCCTCGTGCTGGTGCATATCGAGGTAATGGGTGAAGGCATAGCGATCGAACAGCTCATCGACGGCTCGGGTGTGAGTGGACTTGCGAGAGGTGTTTGGCTCGACGTAGTGCCCCGCCGCGATCTCTTCGTAGATCAACCCGACCTTTCGCGGCTGGTGATCTGCTCGGGTCCACTCAGGATAGCGCCCTAAGCGGCTGCCGTCGGAACTCTCTCCGAACGCCTGTATCAAGAAGGCGTCGTTGTCCAGTTCACCGTCCCACACGCGGCGTACCGCACGAGCGCGGCCCTGGGGATTCGTATCGGGCAGGAGGGTGATCAGGGCTCGCTCCAGCAGGTTTGGACCCAGCGTCGGGCTCGGGGCGCCGTCGATGTGGCAGCCGTTCAGCAGGCGGGATGCAAGATTGACGAGCGCGGCGGTGGGCGCGGGTTCGTGGGCGTGAGGCACGGCCATCAGGATCCGAACCGGGCGGCTCTTGCCATCATCTCCGAGCGTGAGAGCGGTGACGCGGCGGCCCCCCCACTGCTCCCATTCGTGCAGTCGGGCGTGGGCGCCGTGCTGGTCTGCCCATCGTGCAAAGAGGGGACTCCACTCGTCGGGCTGACTTAGCCAGCAGGCGGTTGCATCCGGCGCCGCCGGCGCCCCGGTGTGAACGCGCTCCCACTCCCGAAGCGCAACGCCACCCAGCCGGCGCGCCATCGCTTCCCACGCCGATCGTCTCAGGTCCCAGTTCCCCACCCGCCCGACTTGCTCCAGACGGTCACACAGGTGCAGGGTCACCAGTTCCTCGAACTCCGTCGCCGACACCGGGAGCGGTTCGTTGCGGAACCGATCCCACAACTGCGGCTCGCCGCCGCTCTCCACGGTGTCGTCCATCGAGTCTCGGGTGAGGGCGCAGTTGAGGTAGGCGATGCGCTCAGCGTCGGCGCCGATCAGCGCTCGGACTTCCTCGCGACGGTCCAGAGGCAGCGTGAAGCCCTGAAAGGCCGAGGTGCCGTAGATCGAGTGGAACAGGCCCGCCAGAACCAGGTGTTCGGGAGCGCCCCACGTCTTCAGGTCACGATAGACACCGATCAAGTGCGAGAGGAATGGGGTGTTGCTGTGCGGGATCTCGTCGGTGCCCAACTCGACCAGAAAACGGGTCAGGCTCTTGAAGTCATGGCTCATCGATCAGGCTCCCACCTTCGTCGGCGAGAAAAGGGTGGCCTGGAAGTTGGCCACCTGTGGCGGTTGCTTGCCCGTTCCGGGCAGTATGGTGAAGCCCTCTCCCCGAAGGCGTCTGGCCTGCTCCTCAACACCGCCCGGCAGCTTTGGATTCAACCTGCCCCGCTCCGCAAGCACGCGCCAGAACGGAGTGATGTCCGGGCGTCCTCCGGCTTCATCCTCCATCGCGGCCTCGGCGGAGATTCGAACGAAGATTCCGGTGCAAAGCGGACAGGCGGCGTCCGCGCCATGCCTCGCGGCCAGGGCCTTGCGAATCTCTGCAGAGGTGGTGACGGCGCCGTGGGGGATCTCGCGAATGATCGCATCTACATCGAGCGGGGTCGGGATGAGCAGGGTGCTTCCGGCGACGAGACCTCGTGCCGTGTCGCTTACGACAACGATCTCGCGCTCCTGCGCCTTTTCCAACTTGTGACGCGCTGTGGGCCTGATGTTCCTGGCCGGTGCCATTCGAAGGATCCCTCCCCGCCGGATTGTTCCGGTTCGGGCAGGAGATTTCCTCACATCGCGGATTTCTGCCGTCGGGATGCGCGTGAAGTCGGGAAGTTGGGCTGCTGCCGCGATCCCCTGGGGTGGGCCGAGGGATCACAGCAGCAAGACTTCACCCGGCCCGCTCGCAGTCCGGGCCTGGTGGGACAGGGGAGTCCGGAGGGATTACCCCTTCTTCTTGCCGAGTCGACCGATGGTGCGAACCGCGTTGGGGTCTTCCGCCTCCTCCGGCTGAGGGGCGCCCGTCTGCGCGTCTCGTGGGTTGAGTCCAACCGGAGGTTTGGGGCGTGAGGGCCGAAGCGCCTCGCCGCCGTGGGTGTGGTTACAACTAGGGCCGTGATCGTGAGTGTGTCCGCTCATAAGGGCTCCAGAGAGTGGGGGCTCCGCCCGCAATCTCACCGGATCTGTCGTTCCGGCTACAACGAGAGATTATCCGGGCTGAAGAACGTGTTGGCTACGTTGTGTTGGAAATCGTGAGCCCACACCCCGCGGAAGAGGGTCCGTCGTCGGGGCGGCATCGCCTCGATCACCTCGCGCGGGAGGTTCAGACGATGGAACTGCGTGTCGATCCTGCTGTAGCAATTGAGCACCGCGACGCGGGGGTGGCTCGGATCGATCCACGGTACGCCCGAATGCACGATCGCCTCGGAGAAGAACACCACCGAGCCTGCGGGACATTCGTACGACTCGAATAGGGGGTGGAAGCGGTCAATGTGATCCGGTCGCGGGAAGTTCATCTTGTGGCTGCCCGAGAGGAACACGGTGCCCCCCATTCCTCGACGAACCGGGTTCAGCTCCCACACCACCCGCGTGAGTCCGCTGTAGATCGAGCCGTTCTTGCACTGATAGGAGAACAGGGGGCTGACGTTGTTACCGCCGCCGTGGGCCTTTTGCTCCATCGGTTGTCCGGCGTGCCGGATGGCGGTGAAGCTGTTCTCACACCGAAACCCGTAGCTGTCGGGCGTGCCATTGTGCCCGAGGATTTCCTCCAGAATGCCGGTGATGGCAGGGTGGTCGAGCAGGATCTGAGCCGGACCGCTGAGCGAGTAGCGATCCACGTCGGGGAGGGTTGTCCGGTCTCGATGGAGTTGGAGGATGAACTCCCGAATCTCCTCGACCTGCGCCGCGTTCAAGACGGACGGGACGAGCAGCCAGCCTTTGAGATCGAAGACGAACTTCTGCTCGTCGGTCATTGCTTCGATGGGGCTGTCGGACTCGAGATGGGGGAATCGAGAGGCGCCGTTCATGAGTGCGGAAGTCTCCGGAAAGCTGGCACGAGCCAGCCGATGCCATGGATGGGGATAGTGCGGGTCAGGGCCAGTAGCGGAGGATCCAATAGGCCGCGGGAGCGGTGAAAAGAAGGCTGTCGAAGCGATCCAGCACGCCGCCGTGCCCGGGGATCAGTGAGCCGAAGTCTTTGATGCCGAGTTCTCGCTTCATCGCGCTCTTCGAGAGGTCGCCAAGCGGCCCCAGGATGCCGAGCGCCATTGTCAGCAGTATGGCGACGTGGGCCGGCAACCCGATGCGGAGCCCCACGAAAGTCCCGAGGGTGATCGCAATCACGTAGCCTCCCACCGCACCTTCCCAGGTCTTTCCCGGGCTCACCTCAGGAGCCAACTTGCGGCGACCCCACGCACGCCCCACGAAGTAAGCTCCCGTAGCCCCGGCAGCCGTAGTGAGGATGACGAAAAGTACCGCCCAGGCGCCGGCATCGACCGTCTGCATCCACTCAGCGGCGGGGCTCCACTCGGGGTGGTGAGCTGCGAGGGGCCCGGTACGAAGTCGGACCGCATACGGCATCAGCCCGGCGACGTAGACTGTCCCCAGCCATGTCGGAGCCAGGTTCTTCAGAGGCGCCCGTGTCCCCCGGAGGGCCTCTACGATCAGGCTGGCAATCAGCACGGCTGTGAGCGCCGCGAATCCGAGATCCTGGGCTTGGCCAACCACAGGCGGAAGCGCGAGCATCCAGGCCAGCGCGCCCGCCAGCAAACCTGCCGGACCCAGGGGTCGATGGCCTGCGTGTCGGCAGCCCGAGTAGAATTCGCCCAGGGCGAGAACGACCATCGCCAGCACCAGCAGCGCGAAGGGCCATCCGGAGAACAACAAGCCGCCGCCGTTCCAGAAGAGCGCTCCCAGGAAGATGGGGGCCACGACGAGGGTGCTGAGTACGCGCGTCTTCAAAGGCTTGAGTGGGGCGACCTGGGGTGTTCGGGTGTGGGAGACCAGGATTGCTTTCTCGTCAGAGTGCAACGGTTCCTGTATGACGCACGAGGGAAGCGAACGCGTACGGGCCAACGACACCCAGAGAAGTGAGCCGGCACGGTCCAGTTTAGACCGGCGGGGTATGCTAATGGCAGATCGGAGGAGACGACTAAATGCGAATCGTATTGGCCACGGACGGAAGCAAGGGTGCGCGTGCGGCGGCTGGCGTACTTGCGGATCTTCCCCTTGAGGGGGATTGCTCGCTAGAAGTGGTTCACGTCGCTGCCGACGGCACGGATCCCAATTCGGTGAGCCGATTGTTGAACGAGAGCCTTGAACTGCTATCGCATTCCACCGCCACGCTCACGTCATCCGTTCGCCACGGTCATGCGGTGGAGACGCTCTTGAACGGGCTCCAGCAGCATCCCGCGGATCTCCTGGTGGTTGGGGCGACGGGGCATTCCGGCGTTGCGCGATTACTGCTGGGCAGCGTGGCGGAACGACTCGCGATGCACGCGCCCTGTCCGGTTTTGGTGGTGCGGCCCGACACGGGAGGGCTCCGCCGCATTCTTGTGGGGGTCGATGGCTCGAAGGACTCGATTCGAGCGGCGCGCTGGATTGCGGCGCTGCCGTTGGACCCCAGTGCCGAGATTCGCATCCTCGGGATGGCCCCCAATCACCGGGAAATCGCGGCCGAACACCTGATGGTGATGCCGCCGTTGGTGGATCACCCGACCAGCCTCGGTGACTGGCAGCGGGTGCGCCTGAGGGCGCCGCTGGACGCGCTGTGCGCGGAAATCGAAGCGAGTGGTCGCCGCTGCTCCGTTGAGATCCGAAGCGGCGATCCCGGTTCCGGAATCGTGGGAACCGCGGAAGATGAGGGATGCGATCTCGTGGTGGTTGGATCCAAGGGGCTGACGGGCCTGGATCGATTCCTGCTTGGGAGCGTCTCTGCCAATGTGCTGCGCCACGCTCCCTGCTCGGTGCTGGTGGCTCGCTAACCGCCGTGGTCGGTGGGATTGAAGAACCACGGCCAGAGCGTGGTCTTGTCCCACCGAATACACCGAAGGCTTGCACGGTGGAGTCGAGCGCCCCGAAAATTGGCCCCTCTTAAGTCCGCGCACCGAAGGTCCGCCTTGGTGAGATTGGCGCCGCGCAGGTCGGCGCCACGCAGATCGGCGTTTGCCAGGGAGGCCAGGCTCAAGTTGGCGCGGCGCAAGTTGACCTTCTGGAGGTTTGCACCCTCCAGGGACTCGTCGGAGAGGTCAGCCTCCTCGAGGTTCGCGCTGCGAAAGTCCAGGCGAGAAAGACTGTCGCCTTCTACCTCGAAAAGGACCTTGCCCGAGCCGATCTGCCGGATTTGGATGCGTGTCGTTTCGTCCATCTTCGCAAACAGGAGAACGACCGAACGTGCGGTCCCGGAGCCAACCATTCTCTAACCGGTGGGAAGATTCCTTGCGTCGAATCGCGACCGTGTTGAGGTAGCCCCAGCCAGTCGTCCCAGGCGACAGGCTGGGTGGGTTGTTGCCGGATCGGGGTGGCCGGACTTGAACCGGCGACTTCACGCTCCCAAAGCGTGCACTCTACCAAACTGAGCTACACCCCGTGAAACGCCATTGTAGCACGCAGCCTCCAAGAAGGAGAACCAGTGGGTCGGTCCTCCTTCTTGAAGGTCTCCAATTGTCCAAGCCGCTTATCTGGGGGCCGTCGGCTTGGGGGTCAGTTCGAGCAGGCGGTTGACCACATCATCGGGTGTGATGCCGGCGGCCTCGGCTCGATAGTTGGTGATGATGCGATGGCGCAGCACCGGTGTGGCGATTGCGGCAACATCGGAGCAGTCCGCGAAGTTGCGGCCCTGAAGCGCCGCACGGGCCTTGGCTCCCAGGATCAGGTACTGGCCCGCGCGGGGGCCGGCGCCCCAGGTCACGTAGTCCTTGACGAACTGTCGGAGCTGCGGATTGAGCTTGTCATCCGGTTTCTCGGTCGTTCTTGTCGCTCGAACGAGGGACAACACGTAATCGAAGACATGTGGCGGCACGGGAAAGTCGCGAATGAACTCCTGGAGCCACATGATTTCTTCGGCACTCATCAGCGCGCCGACTTCAGCCTTGAGGCTGGAGGTGGTGCGCCGCATGATTTCCAGCTCTTCTTCCAGAGACGGATAGTCCACCTGGACCATGAACATGAAGCGGTCGAGCTGTGCTTCCGGGAGGGGGTAGGTGCCCTCCTGTTCGATGGGGTTCTGCGTAGCCAGCACAAAGAACGGCGGATGGAGCGGATAGGTGTTTCCCGCGGCGGTGACGCGGTGTTCCTGCATCGCTTCCAGCAGCGCGGCCTGAGTTTTGGGAGGCGTTCGGTTGATCTCATCCGCCAGGATCACGTTGGCGAAGATGGGGCCGGGAATGAAGCGAAAGGCCCGCTGACGGGTGATGGGATCTTCCTGAATGATCTCGGTTCCAGTGATGTCCGCAGGCATCAGATCCGGCGTGAACTGGATCCGCTTAAACTCGAGTGAGAGAATGCGGGCCAGCGTACTGACGAGGAGGGTTTTTGCCACCCCCGGCACACCCACCAGAAGGCAGTGACCTCGTGAAAAAATCGCCATCAAAAGTTGATCGACCACATCGGATTGACCAACGATGACCTTGGAAAGCTCGGTCCGCAGCGTAGCGTGCGCATCGCGCAGCCGCTGGAGCGCCTCTCGGTCCTGCTCCGGGGTACGGGGCGTCAGGGTTTGGCTCATAGGATGTTGAACGGATTGAGGTGAGTGCTCACGATTACAGACTCTTTCGAGCGTACGCCAGCGACATCAAGGCATAGCCTGTCGCTAGTTCAGGTCGATCTTCCCACCAGCGCGGGTTCTCGTTTTTCCAGGATCCGTCTGCGCTCTGCCGCTTCAGCACGGCGAGCGTGAGATCGGATGCCCAGCGATGCTTCTTGCCGTCGACATCGGTGAAGTCCCGAGATCCCCAGGTCGCCAGCGTTTTCGACATCGTGTGGTAGTAGTAGTAGAGGCCGTCCGAACCCATGGCGGGGTTGGACTCCACATCGTAGTGACTCTTGAGCCAATCCATCGCGGCCACCACGCGGGGGTCCGTGCGGCTGACTCCGCAGTAGAGGTACGATTTCAGCCCCGCATAGGTCATGGAACCGTAGGATGAGTTGGCTTTTCGCGTGACCGCTTCGGCCTTGCTCTCGCCGGACGCGGCGTAGACAAACCCGCCGTCCACCCCGGCCCACCGCTGATCGTTGCTCTCCTTGCGGTTCTGGCAGCGCTGGACAAAGATCAGAGCCTTCTTGAAGACTTCGGAGTTCCTGGAGTGGCCGGATTCCACGAGCGCCTCCAGCGCGTTCTGCAGGTTGGAGAGATCCGGATTGTCTTGCTTGGAGCCGTACCCGATGCCCCCGTACTGGGCGTCCTTCGGAGAGAAGCCTTCGGCCTCGTCATATTGGGAGCCGACCAGGTAACTCTGCGCCTTTCGGATCTGGTCCGTGTAGCCGGCCCGGTTGGCAAGGTGGAGCGCTGTAAGGCCCAATGCGGTGTTGTAGTTCGGCAGCTTCTGGCCAGGCCCAAACTTATCGGTGTAGATCCCGCCGTCCGGCTGCGCCAGTGACGCCAGGGAGCGGCACGCCTTCACGACCGACGAATCTGAACCCGGAATTCCCGCGCGGACCAGTCCGATCACACACACGGACGTGACCCCCGGATAGCTGCCCCAGGAACCGTCGGGCTGCTGGCGGCTCCGCAGAAATGCGGCCGCGCGGCGGATGGCGGCATCGGCTCGGGATACCACGGAAGCCTGGGCTTCGGCAGCGCCCGGAAGCAGCGCCACGCCTGCGGTGAGAGCCGCGACGCGCACGACCTCCCGTCGCGAGGAGCGATCACCCTGTTTCATCACTTGCTCTCTTTCGGTTGAAGGAGATCCAACAGGCTCTTGAACTCGGGTCGGAGAATTTCGATCTTTGCCGACTTCTGGATCGCTGCCAGCCGTTCCTGCGCGGCTTTCAGTTTCTCGGGACCGACCTTTTGCACCCGGAGGTTCGCCAGCACCAGATCCTGAATGTCGCCGAGAGCGGGCGCTCGCGCAGCCTGACGCTCCTCCAGTCGCGCCCACACCCAGTAATCACGAATCTTGACCGGCCCCAGGACTTTGGCGGGAGTAGATTTCAAGAGCGCCGTCATGACCTCGGGTTCAATGGGTCCCGGCGCTCGCGGGTCTGCTTCCACTGGCTCCGGGATCAGCCCGCCGCTGAGCGCGAAGTCATCCTCACTGAACTCCCGCGCCAGAATGTCGAACGGCGTGCCCTTCTTCAAACCAGCCTCCACCTTCTGGCGCAGGTCCGGCGCGGTGACCGTAATGCGGGAGACTTTGACCTGCTCCGGCAAGCCGAATGCCTGCTTGTTGCTGGAATAGTAGAGCGCGGCCTCAGACTCGGCGACGTTGATTCCCTCGGTGAGCAGTCGTTCGGCGATCAATTGATGACGCAACCCGACGCGCAGGCTCGTCACGGTTTGTCCGTGTTCAGTGAGCCAGTTGATGAAGTTGGCGTTCCGGAACTCAAACTGCTTCCTGAGCGCCTGAAAGCGACGTTCCACGTCTTGATCGGTGGGAAGCAGCTTCTTGCTCTCCGCTTCGGCTTCGGCCAGGGTCTGCTGAATCCAGTCCTTGAGGACCACCCACCCCACGGCCGTGTCGGTTTGACCTCCGACGTACCGTTCACATCGACGCCAGAAGTCGACCTCGGTCAACGAGACTCCGTTCACGGTGGCCACAATACCGGGCGCGGCCGGCTCTTGGGCTCCTGCCGGCAGGAGCGCCACGGCCAGCGCCAATCCGGATAGCAGGGTATGCAACTTCATTTCGGTCCACCTCTCGCTGTTCCAGGAAGCGAGCCTGGGTTCGACGGTTCAAAGTTGGATGGTTCGGGCGATGCGCTCGAAGACGTTTGATCAGCAGGGGTTGGTAGCAAGACGATCCCGCGGCGCCGCTGGTTCAATCGGTCGCCGTTTCCGGAGAACGCCGAAGCGAAGTCCAGCTCAACAGGCTGCTGGCCACGGCGAGGATGCCGTACGACAGGGCAGTTTGTTCGGGTTGGGGGTACACATAGAAGAACTCCGGCGCCCGTGTGAGCGGATAGATCCAGGTAAAGCGCAGCACATCGTCTCCCAGGGCGGCGCCGACGGCCGTGATGGGGTTGGGAAGCAGCGCCCACCAGAGCCATGTCGTCGCTTCTCCCCACCGTCCGAGCACCGGGTTCAGGGTCAGAACGGCGCCGCAGGCTGCCAGCAGAACCGCGGCCGGGGTGAACTCCGCGAGCCACTGTCCCCGCGACGCCGCAAGTCCAACTGCGGCGAAACCCACGGAACCGGAGACCATCAACATGTGTACATTCGCCAATTCCTTGAAGCCGAACTCCCGGAATTCGGGAGAGACAGCGGTAATTCCCCAGGAAATCAACAGTGAGAACAGGGAGAGCACGACTGGAGCACCGGCGGCGGACCGCGTGAGCATCAGTACGATTCGCATGGCGCTGAGCGTCGTGGTCAGGTACTCGGAGAGCTGGCCGCTCGTCCTGGCCCGCCGACCTAACGCCGCACCGCGCAGCCCGGCCCATGCGAGGAGGACCCACGTCTCCGCAATCCAGAAAGCAGAAGCGCTCCGCGCGGTTACGCCGCGCCTCGCGAGAACGTACCAATCGAGCGATTGCCAGTGCCGCTGGAGGAGCGCCGCAAGCAGCGCAGAGAGGAAGAGGCAGCCCGCAGCCATCGGAACGACCCCTCTCCCGAGGAGCCGCCGTGCGGGGAAGGTGTCTCGTGGGGCTCTCATCACGGCTCGTCTGCGTTCACCGCCGGGAGAGCGTCACCGTGACCGGGGTGCTGCGAGGGGGCGCCACTCGTTCGTTGACCTTGTAAACGGTATCGTCCACGCCCTCCGGGGTGGAGATGTTCGCGACCGCAGCGGGATCTCGATACGTTGCAACCAGAGAATGAGCGTCTTCACCCTCGTATCGATCGTTCTCGCCCCATCCGGTGAAGACCCACGGTGAGGCTCCCACGGCTCGCCGCTTGCGGATGTCCCACACCAGTTCGCCGGCCGGTACGGTCACCGATCTGCCGTTTCTGGTCCACGAAACGCGAATGACGATCGGGGAGCCTTTTGGGGAGTGGGTGTCTCCCTGAAAGCGCAGGCCCCCTCCCGGCTCCAATCCGAGCAAGATGAGCGCCACCTGTAGCTGAACGGCTTCGGTTTCCAGTCTGAGTGCGCTCTCGTGCAGCTTTCCGCCGGGACCCACCGCGAGGTACTCGATCGTTCCCCGCTGCATGTTGATGCGTCCGGGACAGGTGGCGACGCCCTTCTTCAGGTCCACCACGATGGAACCAACTCGGAAGCGCTCATCTCCGATCTGGACGACGTCTGGCTTCTTCGGGTTCTGCCCAACCCGAGCCGCCGAGATGCGACCCGAGAGCATCGATACGAACAGGAGAGCGGCAGCAAAGCCTGGCAGCGAGGAGCGCTTCACTGCTCCACCTCGAGATCATCGATCCAGAGGACGCCTTTCGGCTTTCGAGATGGATCAGTTTCGATGACGTAGATGGCCTCCAGTTTGAGGGGAGTTGGCCAGTCATCCGAGAAGGCGGCTCGGACTTCGCGCCATTCCCCCTTCCAATCGACGTTTCGCGCCAGAGTGAGGTAGCGAAGCTCTCCCCCTGCATCCCGAACCCTCGCGCGAAGCCAGGCGCCCTGCCCATCGCCGTACACCCACATCTTCAAGGAGAGTGCGCGTCCAAGATCCTTGACGGAAAGCGCATAGAGGGCTCGAGTGGGGGTCTCAGAGTTGAAGTCGTACTCGAGTTGAAGCGAGCGGCGGCCGCCTCGGGCTCGTGATTCCGAGAGTTCGGCCTTGCCCGTCAGACTCGGAGGAGTTAACTGTGGCTTCCACCCACCAGCGCCTTCGAAGTCCTCAAGTGGTTTTGGGGCTCCCGCGCCGACCTGGACGTCGGCCGAAGCGACCACCCCACCCAACTCCAACTCCACGGCGCCCTTCCCGCTCTGGCTGCCCGCCTTCAGAGATCCGTCGGCAGCCACCTGGCCGGGAAGCCCGCGAAACTTCCAGTTCAGCCGACTGGGAAGAGCGAGCAATCGGCCGAACGCATCGGATGCGCGCGCCTTGAGCTGCGCCACGCCGATCTCCGGAAGGCGCAGCTTGAAGGGCAGGATCTCGACTTTCGCGGGCCGAGCCATCACGGTTACCGGAATTTCGGCTCGGAGTGCGCCGGCAGAGGCGTAGATCTTGCCCTTGAGCTCGCCGATGCCCGGCGGCAGCCGGTCCGGCGCGACATATCGGCCGTTTACCACCAATCCCATGCCCTCCGGCGCCTCCAGGGTCACGCGATCACCGGGAGCCGGTACGGGGTTGTTGAAGCGGTCCTCCGCTGAAACCTTGATGTCGACCTCCGCGCCCGGCAGCGCCAGGACCTCGCCGGGAGACGGAATCAAGCGGGTCGCCTCTCCGATCGGCGCGGTGCTGTAGACCACGAGTCCATTGGCGACCGGTCGTTCCTTACCATCGGAGGGGCGATTTGCGAGCTTCCCCCGCACCCACAGCGTGGTGGATCCGCCGCCGTCCAGATTCAGGGCGTCGGTGCAGCCCAACGATTGCATCGCCGCAGCCAGCTCGGGCAGGCTCATCCCGACACTGTAGAACGGCTGGCGACCATCCACGACGAGCAGATAGAGGCGCGAACCGTTGAAGCCGACGGCAGTACGGGGATGACGAGTGCTGGCAAACGTGCTGTTTGTGCTGCCGCCCTCCCGCTCCACGGCGATCCGGCCGTCGCGCAGAATCCGCGGTCCTCCGCCTAGCACGTGGTCGCGGGGCCCGATCTCCGGGGTGAGGTCAAATCTGAGAGAAAGCGTTGAGCCGACTGCGAGTTCACTCAGAGCGGCGGCAGCGGGGCTCGATGAGGAGAGGACCCAGCGATTTGGGCCGATCTCGGCGCCGGTCATCGCCTTTCGAACGGCTTCAATCTGCGCCTTTACCTCTCGCCCCGACGTCAGCCTGGGACTCTCCGGCAGAAGTACCAGTTCGATCCCCGCTGCGTCGGTCCGAGTGCCGGCCCCAAACCAACCCGTGTAGAGCACCGTTTGTCCGGCCGCGCGAGGTTGATTCAAGCCCTGAAGCGGGATTTCAACGCCGGTCGGGGTCTTCACCGTGCCTCTGGCGCTCAGCACGGCGATCTGCGGCGCCCCGTTTGGACGGATGATCAGCGAAGAGCGGGGGAACGGCGTGCGAACCAACTCCCCGTCAATGACGGTTGAATTGGTGGGGATGCCGCTGTGGTTCCTGGCGGGATACAGGAAGAAATCGCCGTTGATGGCCGCGATGGCGTACCGATCGGGTCGTGACGACTGCTCGGCCTGCCTGGAGAGTGGTTCGAGCGAGAGTGAACTTCCGGCGCCCGCGGTGACACCAAGCTGGATGTACGGGGATGCGGGATCCACCTCCACCGCGGCGAGACGATGGGGACCAGACGGGGCCGCCCACTCCAACAGGCGGACTCCGGGACCGATGGATCTCTCGCTTCGGTCAGGCTGCTGCGCGCCCGCGGAGACTGCCGCGAGCAACGCGGCCGCGAGCGCTTGAGCGGCAAACAGGGTTCGGGGTGCGCGAATCATTCTTGGTCCTCGGCGGAACAGGTATATGATAGGAAAGTGGATCTCAAAAGGGCCTTTCCGAACTCATCTGCCTGTGCATCCTACCGGGTCGACGGCATCTACAAAGCGGTTGATCCGACGTGTAGTCGGGACCGCGCCTCTAAGGGCACCGAGTTCTCCAACGTGATGCACACATGGACACCACAACCGTGAAGCGGTGGTTGAAGCGCTTCGTCCTCTGGACCGAGATCGCACTGATTCTGGTACTGGTTGTTGTCGTGGGCGTAGGCCTCGGCGCGGTCTACCAGATGAACAAGATGCTTCCTCTGGGATCCGCGTTGGACAGCTATCGTGCTCCCGTTGGGACAAAGATCCTGTCGTCCGATGGAGTGCTCCTGGCGACTCTTGCCATCGAGAACCGGGAGCCCGCCAATCTGGAAGAGATCCCCGACGTCATGCGCAAGGCAATCGTGGCGATCGAGGACAAGCGATTCTGGCAGCACCAGGGGATCGATCTCTACGGCATCTCGCGAGCGGTCTACCAGAACGTGGTGGGGCGAGATATGTCGCAGGGCGCCAGCACCATCACGCAGCAATTGGCGCGCCTGATGTTCCTGAACCAGCGCCGAGAGATTCGCCGCAAGGTGCAAGAGGCGCTGCTGGCGGTCCACATTGAGCGAAACTGGCCCAAAACCCGAATTCTAGAGGCGTACCTCAACCAGGTGTACTTCGGGGCAGGCGCCTATGGCGTGAAGTCGGCCGCTCGTATCTACTTCGAGAAGGATCTCAAGGACATCTCGCTGGGCGAGGCAGCGCTCCTTGCCGGTCTGGTGCAACAGCCGAGCCGCATGTCGCCCTACAGTGCCCACGAAGAGGCCCGGACACGCGCCAAACAGCGACGCAACACCGTGCTGCAGTTTATGGCCGAGCAGGGCCTCGTCAGCCGAAAAGAAGCGGACGCGGCGCGGGCTGCCCCCGTGCAGGTGGCCAAGAAGCGGCCCCGCGCTGTCGGCTACTTCAAGGCCCGCCACTTTGTTCAGTTCGTGGTGGATCACCTGCGTGAACGGCTCGGCTACGATGAGGACACGCTGAGCCGCGTTGGTTTGACCGTCATCACCACTCTGGATTGGCGGATGCAGCAGGCCGCGGAACAGGCCGCCCGCGAACAGATCCGCAGACTCCGGAGTCGTCGTATCTCCGAAGGTGCGCTCGTCTGTCTGGACCCGCATACGGGCGCGATTCGGGCGCTGGTGGGCGGGGTCAACGAACCATGGGAGAAGTACCAGTTCGACTGCGCCACGATGGCGCGACGACAGCCGGGATCGACTTTCAAGGCGTTTGTTTATGCCACGGCCTTTGAGGCCGGGAAGACGCCCTACTCGTCCGTCTCCGCGGGAGCGAGAGCCATTCAGTTGGGGGATGGATCCTGGTACCGACCTCAGAACCACGGCCGCTATCGCGGTTGGGTGAACTATCGAAGCGCATTCGCCGGCTCGGTGAACGGCGCTGCCGTCAACGTCTGTGCTGAAGTGCGCCCGCGCCGGGTGGTTGAGTTGGCCCATCGGCTGGGAATCAAGAGCAAGCTGCTCGCTTACCCGTCCCTCGCGCTGGGGACCTCAGCCACAACGGTCCTGGAGATGGCGTCGGCCTACGGGGTGTTCGCCGCGAACGGCAAGCTGCTGCCGCCCACCCCGATTCAAACGGTGAAGGATCAGTACGACCAGCCGATCGAGGACTTCTCTTCTCGACCCGTGGATACGGGGCTGAAGCAGTCGACACTGGACTCGATGGAGGTGCTCACCCGCGCGGTCGTCACAAGCGGCACGGGGTCTGCCGCCTCGGTGGTGCCGAACGCCCACGGTAAGACAGGGACCACCGAGAACCACGCTGATGCGTGGTTTGTCGGGTACACCCCAGACCTGGTGACGGCAGTGTGGGCGGGCAACCGCGATAACTCCCCGATGGGCCATGTGTTCGGCGGCGATGTGTGCGTGCCGATCTGGTCGCGTTTCATGCTGCGAGCCATCGAGTTGAATCCGGCCAAGAAGTCTCTAAGCGCCCAGCAGGCGGAAGCAGAGCAGAAGCGCCAACTGGAAGGCCAACAACCTCAGGCGCCGGAACGAGTTCGAATTCGGGTTTGTACGGCTACCGGTTTGCTGCCGGGACCGGATTGCAAGACCAGCCGAAGACGGTTCCGCAGGGGTCGAGGACCCAGCGAGGTTTGTCCGGGCGGGCATAACTCCCCACCGGTCGACGCCGAGCCGCCTCCTGCGCCCACGACTCCTGCTGCCCCCGATCCCGCCGTTCCGGATGCCCCCGCCAAGGAACCCGGCGCCGACACGTGATTAGCGCCGCGGCCCCGTCTAGCCGGGATCGCTCTGGTCGGGTCCAACTCCTCCACGGGCTGTTCTGGATCCTCTGGGTCTTGGGCTGGGTCACCTACGATCGGTCCGGATTTCCGGAGTGGGTTTGGTGGTTCTTGATGGCGCTGGTGCTGATTCCGGCCGGGGATCTGCTTCGCCGGCTGCCGAGGAGAAAGGCAGGTCCGGCGGCGCTACTGTGCCTGATGGCCCCGCTCCTTCCAGGTTTTTGGGTCCCCATGCCGCTTAGGCTTCTACGAACCGCCGTGGTGGCCACCTCTGCACGAACGCTGGATGTCGAACCCGCGAGTTCCGGTTTCGCAGCTCGCCTGGATGGGCTCGTGAAAACCATCTGGGTGAACGTTGTGGAGTATCACGGGCTGGCACACCTTCGGCGCCGGGCCGGTCCGCTCTCGATCTCCCCGCCAGAAATGGGGGAGCGGCTGGTTCAGCTTCGGCTTGCCGGCCTGAACCAGCTCGACGTGCCACACACCGCGCGGATGTGGTCCACGCTGATATCGGGTGTGGGATTCTGCGATCAACTCAACCGGCTCGGCGCCATCCTGCTGGCGCCGCAGTTCAGCAGCGCACAGACCTACTGTATGAACCTGCCGTCCGGCGATGGGCACACCGTTGGACGGGTGGCGGCCGACGGGAAGTGGCTCTACTTTGATGCCTGGGCCGACACTCCAGCGGTGTTCACGCTCGGTGGGGACGGAACTCCCCAGGTGCTCTGGTCGCGGCGCACCGTTCGCACAACGCGAGTGTCCTCCGAGATCGATGCGATTGTCGTTCGCCTGTATGAAGCCACAGGCAGCGGCTGGGTGTTGGCGACTTACCCTCCCACCCTGGCGCAGTTCTGGATGAACCGAATGACCCATCCGACGCGATTGCGTACGGCGGCGGAACCTGGAATTGCGGGCGCGGCTCCAGACGTCAAGCCGGTTGCCGACTGTCCGACTCCGGTGCGGCGGCGCATTGCTCGCGAGTTCGTGGAAGCCCGATGGGAACAACTCTTCGGTTCCGAGGCCGAGTCGCGTGTCCGCTACCGCCAACTGGTCTCCCGCGCCTCGGTCTATCGGGATGAGTCGGTTCGGCCCTTGATCCGGGCGGCGGAGATCTTCTCCGAGGAACCACGCTGACCTGGAAGAACAGACGGGATGAACCTGCGACCCGTGAAACTCCGCCCCACCCGCACCCGGGTTCGGTGAAGAACTCGTACTTCGACCTTCGGCCGTACAAGCTCCACCGGAGTCGTGCCGACAAGAAGGCTCTCGTGGCGTTCCTACACGCTCTGAACGGTGAGGGCTGGCAGCATGCCGGCCCTCACCTGCGCTGTTCGGAGCAGCCCGTCGACCCGGCGGCGTTTGTCAGGCGCGGCGCGGTAGCTCGCACCCCCGGGCTCGGGTTCGCAGCCGGTAGACCGAATTGCTGGCGGTGACGAACAGGCTGTGCCCATCGTCGCCCCAGCCGCAATTGGCAGTGCGCTCAGGAAAGAGGATCTGAGCCAGCACCGTTCCGTCGGGAGCGACGATCCAGAGCCCTCCCGGACCCGTGGTGTAGAGGTGTCCCGCGACGTCGGTCTTCATTCCGTCCGGACGACCCACGCCCTGCTCCTCCGAGAGTTGAAGGAAGACCTCGCCCCCAGTGAGCGTGCCGTCCGGCTGCATGTTGAAGCGCCTCACGTGGTAGCGAGGCGTATCGGCGACATATAACACCTGCTCATCGGGGCTCAGGGCGAGGCCGTTGGGGCGGTCGAAGTCTCCACAGATCAGTTCGGTTTCGTCCGCTCCGGGGCGGACGGCATAAAGCCCGTTCACCGGCTGCTCCGAGTCCGCCAGCGCTCCAAAGTCGGGAAGTTGGATCCCGTAGGGGGGATCGGTGAAGAGCAGCAAGCCGTCGGACCGATAGATCAGGTCGTTGGGAGAGTTGAGGCGACTCCCGTCGTGGGTGGAGACCAGTGTCTCCACGACTCCGTCCGGGCGCGTTCGAGAGACCCGTCTATTGAGATGCTCACAGGCCGTGAGGTTGCCGTCGAGATCCCACGTGAGACCGTTCGACTTTCCACTCGGCTCCCGAAAGATTCGTGCGGGCCCGCCCTCCTTCCAGCGCCAGATGCGATTGGCGGGAATGTCGCTGAACAGAAGGGACTGGTCCACCGGATCCCAGAGCGGGCCTTCGGTGAAGACAAAGCCCGTGCATACTCGCTCCAGGCCGGATGCCGTATCCAGAACGGTTTCGAGGGAAGCGTGTCGCTTTCCGTATTCGAGTGCTGCTGCCATACCAAGCTCCGTTAATAGCCTGCGTCGAGATCTACCTGGTTCACCAGCGCTTCGCCGCGCGAGAGGCGCAGCAGGTTTACGCGAATGAGATCGAGGTTCCGGGCGCCTCGTTCAGGAGAGTTTCCCGCGATGTGGGGCGAGATCACCACGTTGTCCATTCTCCAGAGCGGGCTCTCCGAAGGGAAGGGCTCGGGATCGAGCACATCGAGTCCGGCGCCACCGAGATGGCCCGACTCGAGCGCGCCGACGAGGCCCTCCGTCACAACGGTCTCTCCGCGCCCCACATTGATGAAGTAAGCGCCGCGACGCATGGCGGCGAAGCGGTCCGCATCGAAGAGGCGTTTGGATGCTGCAGTGCCGGGGATCGACGAGATCACGAT
Source organism: Actinomycetota bacterium (assembly GCA_005798285.1). Taxonomy (GTDB): domain Bacteria; phylum Armatimonadota; class SYMT01; order SYMT01; family SYMT01; genus F1-80-MAGs030. The sequence goes on along the minus strand of SYKE01000146.1, from coordinate 22,140 downwards.
GTCCGACGCGGCCAGAAGATCATCCAGCCGATCCAGCCCCCACAGCGAGAGCGTCGGGGGGACCGGCTGTCCCAGTCCCGATCGGTTGACGGCGCGCACCGACATCCCAAAAGCAGCGGCCCGTTCGGCCAGCGCCCGGCCCGTGCCCCCGTAACCTACGAGCCCCACCGTCTTGCCCGCGAGCTCGAAGGCGGTGCGGCCGCCGTAGCCGGGACGATCCCACCGGTTTTGCCGGGCGGACCAGCAGACGCCTCGCGTGAGGCCGAGCAGCAGCGCGAAGGCGTGCTCCGCGAGCAGGCTTCCGACAACAGGCCCCTTGGCGCAGGTGAGTGTGGCGCCCGATTGTCGGAGCGGATCGCCGAGCAGCGCGTCGACACCGGCGCTGGAGGTGTGGATCCACACGAGTTTCCGGGCGGCAGCCATCAGCCGGGAGAAGCGGCCGCCGTCGTCCCCGCCGAAGCCGCCGATCAGCACCTCGGCGTCGCCGATCTCCGCGAGCTGCGACGGTTCGTCACGGGCGACCACGACCCGGAGCGCGGGGATCGCAAGACAGAGATCATCCGGCAGGGGATGGGTGGAGAGGACTTTCATCGGAGACGCTTCCAGGATGTTCGGGTGGGTGGGGCGGGTGGAGATGAATCGGGCTGCCCTCAGCCCCGTTCGGATCGGCAGCCCGCGAAACCTCCGCAGAGCCCCAGATTTGGATTACCCGGGCGCCTGGATGCGCATCGTTCTCTTTTCCATGGGGGAAGCGACGGATGGCGCAGGGGATCTTGCGACGTCGGAGGGAAAGTGGTTACCGACGCCGCCGAAGCAGGGGCGTCGGACCAGACCGCTCCCAACGCTGCGAGTGGTGGCGAGGTAAAGAAACACCATGCATCCGGGCAAGATCTGGGCGTGCGCCGCGATTCTCGGCGCGTTTGCCCTCGCCGGCGTTTCCCGAGCGGGAGCACAGCAGAACACGATGACACTGGCGGATATCGAGCAGGCGATCTCCAGGAAGCTGGAGGCGGAAGAAGCGCAGGTGTTGGCGGACCGGCTCCGGGAGCAACTGGGGGCCGCCAATCTGGTGAACGGTCTCACGCCGAAGCTGGATAAGACAAAGGTTCTGTTCGCGATCGAGACTGCACAAACCAATCCGCAGGTGAGAGACGACACCAATCTGCGCGGTTGGAATCTGACCCGTCTCGGCGACAGCAACATGTGGGTGACCGTCGGAGTCGTGCCGAACTTCCGTGTCGTTCGGTGGCGCTACGAGGCCGGCGGCAAGTCCCTGAATAGCGGCGCGGTGAGGGTCGAGTACTTCCCACCGCATCCGGACAGTCTTCCGCGGGCGGGAACGCCGAAAGGGACGGTCCGCCAGATGCCGAAGCTGGAGAGCAAGATCTTTCCCGGAACCAGCCGCGACTGGTGGATCTACGTTCCGGCGCAGTATCGAGAAGATCAGCCCGCCTGCCTGATGGTGTTTCAGGACGGGCAGGGTTACCTCAACGACGCGTCCCAGACGGCGACCGTCTTCGACAACCTGATCCACAAGGGCGACATGCCTGTAACGATCGGCGTTTTCATCAACCCGGGGGTCTACCGCGACGGTCGCAGCAACCGGAGCTTCGAGTACGACACCCTCAGCGACCAGTACGCCCGCTTCCTTCGCGACGAAGTGCTCCCGGAGACGCGCAAAGTGGCCCGCTTCTCAGATGATCCCGAGCGGCGCGCCGTCTGCGGTATCTCGTCGGGGGGCATCTGCGCCTTCACGGCGGCATGGGAAATGCCGGATCAGTTTCGCAAGGTGCTCAGCCAGGTGGGCAGCTTTGTGAACATCGCGGCCGGAAAGAGCCTGAAGGAGGGTGGTCACAACTACGCCGCGCTCCTCCGCAAGGCGGAGAAGAAGCCGCTCCGGGTGTTCCTGCAAGACGGCAGCAACGACCTCGATAACGAAAACGGCAACTGGCCACTTGCCAACCAGACCCTCGCCGCGACGCTCTCGTACCGAGGCTACGACTATCACTTCGTGATGGGAGAAGGGTTCCACAGCAAGGCGCACGGCGCGGCCATCTTCCCGGACTCCCTCAGATGGCTCTGGCGGGATGTGCGATAGGTCCCACGACTGTCGCCTCCAGGGCACAGGCCAGGTCGCTTCCTGACCGACGATGCCAGGCAACGTCGGTCAGTACCTCGACCCTCCGACCCATCAACGCTGGAGCAGCTCCCTCGGATCCACGGCATACAGTTCGAAGCCGCCGTCTCGGGTGGACACGAAGTGAAGTCGGGAGCCGTCGCGGGACCACGACGGATAGTCGTCGAGCGCGTCGGTAGCCGTGATCCGGATCGGCTCGCCTCCGCCGATGGGCGCCGCCACGACGCCCGAGCCGTCGAGTCCGCGAGTGGAGTAGGCGACCCAGCGGCCATCCGGAGACACTGCGGGACGACTTTCGTAGCCATCCCCTCGGGAAAGCCGGGTGAGCTCGCGGCCGTCGGGACGAATCTTGTAGACCTGGAAGTAGCCGGCGTGACTGGAGGCGAAGACGATCCACTCACCGTCGGGGGTCCAATTCGGGTGGAACTGAATACCGGCCAGACTCGTGGGCCTGCGCCGGTTTCCGCCGTCCGCGTCCGCGAGCATCAGTTGGTGACTCACTCCAATGTAGGCCAGACGCTTCCCATCGGGCGACCACGCGGGCCAACAGTTCTGTCCCGGCGTAATCAGAGGTCGGACGCCGGTGCAGCGGAGTCCGTCGACCTCGCAGATGTAGACGCTGATCTGTCCATTCCGAAAGCCTTCGTTGCCGGTAAACGCGAGACGACGGCCGTCGGGACTCCACGCGGGATGCTGTTGGATCCAGTCGTCGCGTTCGGGCAGCAGAAGCCGATCGCCGCTGCCGTCGGCAGCAATCACGCGGAGCCGGATGTGGGCGCCTTTGATCTCGGCGTAGATGACTTCTCCCCCCGGGCAGGAGACCGGGGTTTGCTTCTGATGCCGCGTCTGGGTGAGCTTTCGAGGGATGGGAAGCGCAATCATGCGAACAGTTCCAGAATCGGATCTGCGTCGATCCCAACGCCGAGCGGTGTGAGCGCGGTGCGGTCCAGTCCGAGGGCATGGAGTACCGTGGCGTGCAGGTTCAGCGGATGCACGGGCATGGCCGCGGGATAGCCGCCCTGTTCGTCGCTGGAACCGAGCGCCCGGCCGCCCACCACGCCTCCGCCGGCAAACAGCACGGTGTAGACATCGGCCCAGTGGTCGCGTCCGCCGACACTGTTGATCTTCGGGGTTCGTCCAAACTCACCCATCACGATAACGAGCGTGCTGTCCAGGAGACCGCGTTCGCGGAGATCGTCGAGGAAGGTGGAGAGTCCCTGATCCAGGTTCCAGGCGAAGCCACCATCCTGGATGAACTCGAACAGGCGGTAGTGGTGATCCCAACCGCCGTCGCCACCGGAAGTTTGCTGATCCTCGCCGTGATCGGACCAGTTGACCTGAACGAATGGGATGCCCGCCTCGACCATACGCCGGGCGAGGAGACAGGACTGCCCGAACCGCGTTCGGCCGTAGCGATCTCGGACGGCCTCCGACTCGCTGTCGAGGTGGAACGCGCGCCGGGCCTCGGCGCGTGTCAGCATCGCAAACGCCTGGGAGTGATATTGGGTCGCCTTCAGAAGCTCGCTGGAGTGCTGAATGCGCTCTTCCAACCGATCCACGGCGGTCAGAAGTCGCTCGCGTTCCCGCAGCCGGCTTGCCGAGATGCCGTCGGATGGCGTGAACTCCGGCGGCAGCGCAACGCCGCCCTCCAGCGAGTACTCCAGGCGGAACGCTTCATAGAGAGCGCCCAGGCCCGCGGCGTCCTGCCCGCTGGCGCCGCCCGAAACTCGAGCCGGCTTTCCGAGGCAGGTGTATGGAGGCGGCTGCCCGGGATGAAACCCTCGAAGCCGTGCAACGAGGGAGCCCAGAGTCGGCCGGCGCGTGCCCGGAAGCGGCGCGCCGCCGCCGAGCTTACCTCCGGCCGGCACTCCGGTCAGTGCGATGGTGCCCCCCACATTGTGATCCGAGTTTTCGTGGTGGAACGAGCGGATGAGGGAGAAGTCACGGGCTCGACGCGCCAGACGGGGCAGCAGTTCGGTGAGCTGGATGTCGGGGGATGCGGTCCGGATCGGTCGAAAGGCTCCCCGAATTTCGAGGGGAGCGTCGGGTTTGGGGTCCCACAAGTCGATGTGACTGGGTCCGCCGAAGAGCCAGATCAGCACGACCGACTTCGCCGACGCCGGTAGCGCCGCAGATGCCGCTTGAGCCTGCAGCAGGTCGGGCAGCGTCAAGCCGAGTCCGGCCAGCCCGCCTGCCTGAAGCAGCGCGCGCCGGCCGACCCGCTGACAGTTCCGAAACGGCCGCCCACCGATCTCGATCAAAGGTATGTCTCCGAGTGACAGCGATCGCTTGAGAGTTGTTCACCCCATGACAATCTTCCTCGGTGGAGTCTTGCACGGCAACGCTCAGAACGAGCGCGAAACGCTCAAGAACAGGTAGCGCCCCAGTTCGTGTCGATGCCCGGCCGAAACTCGGAGTTCCGTGATGTCTCGGATGGCGGTGGCGGAAAGGTTGTTGTTGTTGATGCTTCTCGGGAGGAATCTCACGGCGAGGAATCCGCCAAACGCGGCGCCAACCGAGTCGGAGAGCCATGGTTCGCCCTCCACACCCAACCGCCACCGCCAGCGATGCACCGTGAATCCTGTCTCGCCGTCTGCAAGACGAACATCCGGAACCACATCTTGAAATGCCACCGAAAAGTTCGTCCGTGTTCTGACGCGATCGCTCGAACTGAAACTGAACAACCCTTGGCCCGCGGTAGCGCCAAACAGAATGCCGGGCCGCGGAGAGTAGTTGAAGGTGCTGCCCAGGGGGAGCAATCGGCTGAGGCCTACCCCCAGGAAGGCCGAGTCGGCAGCTCCGACACGTCGATACGATCCAATCAGCGACCCTCGGGTCCGAAACAGGATGTTGGAGAGCCGGGTCGCCAGGAACTTGTCGACATCACCCCCGGATTCGAAGCACTGTCGTTCCAGAATTCTCCCCAACGGGAGCCAGTTCTTCCAGGAAGAGTCTCCGGAGTGGTGCATCCGTGGGAACACGGCCTCCGCAAACTCGCGCCGGCCCTCGGTGATGTCCTGCGACACGCGCACGCCGAATCCGCTGGATGCGCCGTGAATGCCCTGCGCGCTTAGCGTCAGCCCCTCCCGAAGAAAGGAGTATCCCAACTCCTCCGAGCGCAGCGGCTTCAGCCGGCTCAAGAACTCAGTGCGGCTGAAGATCCAAACGTGGGAGCTGCGTGAGCTCTTATTCGTGAGCCTATCGATCACCTTAGCCCACTGCTCCGCGCTGTAATACCCGTCAAAGTTCTTCAAGGGACTACTGTTCAAGATCTCGAAGGCTTGGGGGACGGCCCGGAAACCAGATCCCGAGCCGCCGCCGACATAGGTCTTGTCGTCGGTGCCGCCGGTGGGTGGGGGGATGGGTTCGGGATCGGGTTCCGGGTCGCCAAAGTCGTCGGCCCAGGAGGGCGAGGCGAGCGCCAGTATGAGAAGTCCGGAGAGGATGCTGCGGAGGAGGGGGTATCGAGTGGTCACGGAGGACTCCATCTGAAACATTTGGGCGCCCGCAGGGAGCGGCGCCGCAGTCGACCGGAATGTTGAGGAGACGAACGGGGTCGTTCGGATGTGGCTGGAAGTTTTTTCACTTCCACGGGGAGTGCGAAGCGGCGTGCGGCAACCCAGGGGAAATGGGATCGTGCGTTACGCCGTCAAGACGTTTCTCCCGCTCCTGAGAATCTCCTGCATCGTTGCTTCGGGGGATGGCGGAGGTGTGCGAAAAACGCACACCTCCGGCGCCGGCAGTCTACTTGAAGTTGCGCGTGAGGCTCAGGAACACGAAAGCACCGCCGAGCGTGCGGTGCCCGCCTGAGACCCGAAACTCCGTGATGTCGCCCACAGTTTCGAGCGCTTGCTTGTTGTCGTAGAGATTCGCCGGGAGAATCCGATAGGCGAGGAAGCCGCCGAACGCACTGCCAGCCGCATCGGAGAGTCTGGGCTGCGCTTCCAGCCCCAACCGCCAGGCCCAGCGCCATACGGTGTAACCGGTTGCCCCGCCGGCACTGGTGGGGCGCCACGCGGGGACCGCGTCCTGCAGCGCCAGCGTGAGACCGACCCGACCGGTCAACTGGCTCACATCGGAATTCTCGAAGTGACTCGGCCCCACCGTGGCGCCCAGAAAGAGGCCGGGGGTGCGGTGATCCTTGGACTTTGCTCCGAGCGGGACGATCTTGCTCAGCGTTGCGCCGAGAAACGTCGCATCCGCGCCGGCAAAGCGCTTGTAATAGCCGGCGGCGCCCACCCGCACGCTCATCAGAAAGCGACTCCACTCCTGCATGGCTTCTTTCGCGTGGTCTTCGCCGTCCGTCGTCAGCAAGAGACGCGCCAACGGCTGCAGGTCCTCCGGCTTGTCGCCGTACGCCAGCAGCGCGTTGACAATGGGCTTTCGGCCCGGTGTCAGATCCTGCTGAACGGTGATGCCGGCGCCATAGACTCCTCCCAGGTAGCCCTCCAGATTCAGCGTGAAGCCGGGGCGCAGCCAGTACCGAGTGAGCGACGGAGAGTAGACCGGCTCCCGTCGGGAGAGGTACGCGTTTGCCGAGATGGAGTTGACCACGAGCTGGTTGCCGTTCGGGGTCGCCAACAGCCCGCGAGCCCTGAAAAGCTCGAGGAGTTTGCCCGCGAGTTCGCGCTCGAGGGATCGTCGGTTGCCGGGCTCGGCCAGATAGCGCCCCCGAACCGAGGCCACGAGTCCGGGAAGAACTTCCTGAACCTCGCGCAAGTTGCTGTTCAGGAGGCCGCCGCCGCCGCCGGTGTAGGTTCGGTCATCCGACCCACCCATTGGGGGAGGGATGGGGTCAGGATCAGGGCAGGGACAGCCTTCCTGGGCGGAGACCGGAAGGGTAGTGCAGAGCAAGACAACGCCGGTGAGGCTCCACCGGAGCAGCAGGGGGAACTTGGACACGGAGGGCTCCAATTTCAGACCCGTTGCCCCCCGAGTTGTCCCACGTTGACGAGCGAATGCACCGTTTGCGTGGAAGCCCCGAGTGGCCAGGGCCTTGTATCGCGGGAACTACGTCGTGCGCCACGCCGCAGCGGTGACGAATCACATCCGATGCATCCGTACCTGGTACTCCGTACGCCTTCACCCGTCTATTCGCTCGCTCAATTCCAGGCCACGCCTTCCTCACGAAGCCGTGAGAACGAGTGCTGAGTTTCCAGCCATTGACGATAAACCTCCGCGGTGAGAGCGAGTTCTCGTCCTGCGCGACCGTCGGGGTCGACCGTCGCCCGGGCCTGAAGCAGACCCACCGCGATCAGTTTCTCCACGGAAGTCCGGAAGACGAAGGGCCGAAGCGAGGAATCGTCGGCGATGGCTCGGTTCAAGAGCTCGGCTTCGGAGAGCCAGACTCCTCGGGGACAGTTCACAGCGAAAAAGGCGATGAGCAGCCGATCGGGCGACTCGAGCTGACTCCAGACGTGATCCAGGTGAGCTCCGGCGGCCTGGATAACCGGGCCGGCCTCCATTTCCACATCCTGGCGGGTGATTTCCCGCTTCCGCAGGCGGTTAAGGCGCTCTACCAGATGAAAACAGAACATCTGCGTGAAGTAGGCGTGGCATCCACCGAGTTCGAGGAGCGAATCGATCGCGTCGGGCTGGTAGCTTACGCCGGCGTTTGCGATGGGATCGGTCGCAAGCCGAGTGGCGGCGTCTCGCGTGAGGAAGTCGACGTGGAGAAAGACGCCGATGTTGAACAGAAACGTGACGTAGTTCGCCGCGAACTGCCGCAGCACGTGAGTCCCGGCGAACAGGAACTCCACGCCGTCGCCATGCTGCATCAGGTGTCTCAAGTAGTCGAACGCGCGAGAGTCGAACGAGCCCTTCATCACCCGCTGCGCCAGTACTTCGAATTCGTCGAGCATCAGCAGAATTCGCCCGCCGTGGAGCTTTCGGCGGATCTCGGGAAGAATCACCGTCTCGAACTGGAAGTCGGGCGGCCCGGAGTTGAACTGCTCGAAGCTCGGCAGCGTCACCGAGATCCCTCGTTCGTCGAGCGCCTCCTTCATCCGCCATGAGAGCCACCAGATGAAGCCGCCCAGATCGCTTGCCGTGAGGCCCTGCATGTCGATGAAGAGCGGCGTGAGGTCGCCTTCCAATCGGTACTGAAGTTGCTTCAGCGCCGAGGTCTTGCCGGAGCGCCTCTCGCCGATCAGAATCAGAATGGTCCGTTGGGCGGGCCGAATCAGTCGATCTCGAACCTGGGAGATGATGTCTTCTCTTCCGACGAAGACACTGGCCCCAGATTCCAGCGGCGTTCCCACGACATACGGATTCGGGATGCGCCGGAAGCCATCGGATGCCTGAACCTCACGGAGCAGGTGGGGCAGCAGCGGTTCGCGGCACCGGGGGCAGAGCCCCGGCAGCGTTTTCGGATCGACGCCCAGATCGGTTGCGCACGCCGGGCAGTGGTGACGGGATCCCACCCACAGCCATTCGGTGTCCCGACTGAGCGGCGTGCGAGCGACCTCGTCGAAGAGGTCTTCATAGCGCGCGGCAGCCCGGAGTCCGGCCAGCCGGCGGGCTCTGCGTTGAGCCAATCCATCGCCGCCAAACGCCGGCACAGCGCCCACCTGGCCCAATAGCCGTTCCAATTGCAGGCAGCACCACGCGGCGCCCCTCGACTGCAGGGTGCGATCCACTGCGGTCCCGAGGGACTTGAGGGTGATTGCGTCGCCGGCAAGTTGCCGTACACCCAGATCGAACTCGGCGGGTAAGGGGAAGCGGGGCGATCCGTCTCCGAGTTGGAGAATGCCGGCCGGGATCGGGATCTCGCCGGAGGGGAGGGGTCGGACGATTCCGAACGCCACCGCCAGGATCAGGATGTTGGAAGCATCGCGGATGGCTGTGTGCGTCGTCAATCCGGCGGACACCCACGGCACATCGAGGCGAGAGTAGGCGTGGAGCGTGGGGTCCATGCCCTTTTCACGTGCTTGTCGAAACGTTTCGGCCAGAGCGAAATAGCTCGGACACCGGGGAAGAGAGAATCCCGGGTGTTCGCTCACCGCCAGCAGGTAGCGCGAGAGATTCGAAGGCGCGACCATCACGGGCCGATCGCGACCGGCTGCCCCGACCACCATCTGCAGCACCGGGGGTACTCCCGCCGATGCGGGCTCGCCGAGCAGCACAAACACGTGCTCCTGCGGGAAGCCCGATGGGCGCGCATGCATCGGCTCGATCGCCGGAAGATCCAGCGCCAGACCAAGCAGCCGGCGGATCTGGAACTCCTGCTCTACGGGATCGCGATATTGCTCCAGGAGACGCTGGTAGGCGCCGGCCGCGATCCACTGCCGCAGCCGTGCGTCGACGCGCATCCGGAGTTGCCGATCTACCGCCATCACCACGTCGCGGACGCGTCCCTCGGTGCCCTCCAGCGTGGGCGTGAAGGTGGGCGGGATCAACCAGGGCAGGCGTTCCTCCCGCAGATCGTCCACCGCGCTGTCGACCATGGAGAGGCCCGGCTCGGCGAGGAGGCCGTCCGGTCGCTCCACCATGACTTGAAGCCAGCCCGACTTCAGATCCTGAATCGCGGCATTTCCTCTTCGGCGGTGCAGTAGGGCAGGTGCCAACCCGAGTTTGCCACGTACGGTGTTTCAGCGCCGGGCAGGTGCAGGGCGCCCAGAATGAGCCGGCGATCTTCTTCCTCGCGGCGCAGCTTCTCCAGGAGCGCGGACTCGTAGTCGGCCATCGATCGGGAGAGCCGAGCGAGAAGGCCGCCCAACTCGCCGATGCGGCCGGCCCACGTCCGCACGACCTCCAGCACCTGAGCGCGCAGCTCGCGAAGATACGGAGTCGACTGCGAGCGAAACTGGTTTCGAATGTGCTGTGCGATGGTGCGCTCATACTCCATCGCGAGGCGGCGCTTTGCGGGCCGACGAAAGAACAGCAGGAACGGATCCCGTCCGGCGGCATCCACCGCCCAGAGGATTCGTTTGCGGCTCAGATCGGACGCTTCCCATGCTTCGCCCCAGGCCGCAACGGGATCGGTGCGTGTGCGGAGCTCGGTCGCCAGCTCGTTCAGGACGCGGGCAACCCGTTCCAGACTCACCCCATCCCGGCGGAGCCAGACTTCGCATTGCCGTCTCAATCCTGCCACCAGCTCGCCTCGGACCGTGTCGAATCGCTCGGCCATCGGCCCCTGCCCCGTCTGGCCCTGAGTAGGCGCGCGTCCTACCGTTTGTCGAAGCGACAGCTCGATCTCCTGGTCCATCGCCTTCCACTGCCCGGCGGTGCCTCGGGGAAGCCACGGAAGTCGCGTCCGTACGGGCCGGAGGTACTCCTCCTGTGCCTGGGGACCTCCAACGGCGTCGACCATCATGGTTGCCATCGCTTCGGAGTCCGCCATCGGAGCTCCGGCGGTCAGCTCCGAAGCGGAGATCGGCACATCGCCCTGAAGCCACGGGTAGACCGATCGTCGAACGAGGTTTCGATAGACCGCGCTGGCGAGTCGCTCTTCGGGGAACTCCAGCCACGAGATTCCCATCGTGGAGAAAGGCTGAGGGTTGGCGTCGGAGTCGAGCCAGTGCGTTTCCGCTTCCCGCCGAGCTCGCTCCCCTCCCCAGACACCGGTGTCGCCCTCGGTGACGGCTAGCAAGTAGACGCCGGCCTGCTCCTGGAGCTCCGGAAGCGGGATCTCGGTCCCATCCGTCGTGAGCGACGTCTGGAGCAGAATTCGACGGTACGGCGGGATCCGGGTCTCGACCAGGGAAGAGTCACTCGAGAGGGCTGCGCGGTACCGGGTGTGGGGATCACAGAAGTAGTGCAGCTCCGTCAGCGTGCTGAACGCGGCGACGGATTGTGCTCCACGATGGTGGGATGGCGTGATCAGAAGCGCACGCAAGTCCACCGAGGCGCCGCAGGTCGCCGCGACGTCCTGGATCAGGTATCCCAGATCGCAAATCTGACCGCCGCCGGTGCCGCCCGCGCACGAGGAGACGACGTAAACGCACCCGGCGGTCTGTCCCGGACTGCCTCGCCGGGCCCGGAACCAGGATGCCAGCTTGTCCCGGACCAGTTCTCGGTTTTCGGGGAGGAGCAGCAGAAATCGGCCCAGACCCCGTGAGCACTGGGTGCCGCTCTCAATGGAGCGTCGGCCCCTCAAGACCTCGGGGTTGAGCCACTCGGATTGGAAGCGTTCCGGATTCCGGTAGGCGGCATCGAGGACCGCCGCGGACGCGGTGAGGAAGAGGGCACGATCACCTTCCGCTCCCAGAACCGTCCGGTCCGTGTCCAGCAGCAGGAGATCGATCTCCCCACCGAAGTCGCGACCGCCCAGGCCCTGTAGGCGCTCGATGAGCCGCCGACACGTGGCGACTCCAACTCCGCCCAGTCCAACAACCAGAGTGTCAGACATGGGATCCATCCTTCGGTCTCGGCATTCGGGGGTGAGAGACGAGCGCCACCAGAGCCGCGCCCCCGAGTATCGCCATGGTGGAGATCTTCAGCGCCTCGGCCGCTCGGCCTCCGTCAGCGGCATACTGGGGATACCAGAACGATTGGATGAAATAGAGCCAGAACCCGAGCGAGGCCAACTTGCCGACTCGAGCTGCCAGAAACGTCCAACGCGACGCCGGCCTCAGCAACTCCAGGACGGTTCGAAAGATCAGGCCATCCACCAGAACGGCGACAACAAGTGACGCGGCCAGAATGCCGTATCCCCATTCACTGATTTGAGGCATATTCGGAACCCACCCCGTACGGATCGCGAACGATCAAACTCGAGACTTCAGGAACCACTCAGTCGCCACCACGCCGAACCATGCGCCGGCAAGTCCTCCGAACACGCTGCCCACGATGTTCGCGGCGGCTCTCAGGAGCAGGCCCGAACGCACCAACTCCAGGGTCTCGAACGAGAAGGTCGAAAACGTGGTGTAGGCGCCGAGGAAGCCGGTGACAAGGAGCAGTCTCAGGGGTAAGGACGCCGCCTCATCGCGGTGGGCCAGAAGTGTCACGATGACCCCGATGGCGAGAGATCCGGACAGGTTGATCACCACCGTTCCCCATGGAAATCCGGCGGGGAGACGAAGTTGGATCCAGGCGCCCAGCCAGTATCGAGCGTTCGCTCCCAGGCATGCCCCCAGGCTGATGAGAAGCCCGGCCCGAACCGACTCCGGCATTCCTACCTCCCCAACACTCGGCCACGAATGGATCCGGATGGTTTCGGATCCCTCCTACGACGGCCGGCCCCAATGGTTGGTTCGGCGTCGGAGAATTCTCCCCTAAACTCCGGGTCGTGCGCGCCGTTTCCGAGGGGCATCCTGAACCGGCTTGCCGGTCCATTTTGCGACAGCCTCACGAAGACTCGGCGCCAGGATGGGTTTGGTGAGGTAATCGTCCATGCCGGATGCCTCGCACTTCTCTCGATCACCGGGCATCGCGTGGGCAGTCATCGCAACAATCGGCATTCGCGTGCTGTTGTTTTCCGCTTCCCACTTTCGAATGGCCGCCGTTGCCTCATACCCGTCCATGATCGGCATCTGGCAGTCCATCAGGATCATGTCATAGCCGGCGTTTGGTCTGGCATCCAGAGCCGCCTGCCCGTTTTCTACGAGCGTCACCAGACAGCCCATCCGTTCCAGCAGCATTCGAGCCAGCACCTGGTTCACCGAGTTGTCTTCAGCCACCATCACTCGTGGGGCAACCGCAGGATCCAGCGCCGGCGCCGCAGGTCCACCGCTCTTCGGCGACGCGTCAGCGGTTTCGCGCGCTTCTGACCTCTCTGGCTCTTCGGGGACCGCCGGAGTGATCAGCGGGGAGGAGCTTTCAAGGTTCAGATTGATGTCGTCGGACGCCGGACCCATCCCGATGACCTGGACCTGACGGCTAGCCTTCTCGGCTTCGGCAATCCGCGTGACGACTTCCCCGGCTCGAATCTGACCCAGGAGCCGCAGCAGGGAGTGCGGTCGAATGGGCCTGGCGAGGTGGACGGCAAATCCCTGCGAGCACCACCGTTCGATCTCGCCTGAGCGGGCGGTCGCGGTGAGCAGTACGAAGGTAGTCTTTCGGTGGGCCGAGTCTAGCCGGATCGCAGAAAGAAACCGCTCGCCATGATCCGTTCGAATGAGATGTTCATCGATCAGCGCCACCTCGAACGGGCGGCCGGCAGCCGAGGAGCGTTCGAGCGACTTGAGCGCATCCTCCAGATTGGCGGCCGATGACGGGCACATGCTCCAGCCGGTCAGCATCTCCAGGATGACTCTGCGGCTGGTCTGGTTCTCATGCGCAATCAGGACGAGCATGTCCTCCAGCGCCGGATCACCGGTCACATCCGCGTCGGTGGCCTGTAAGGGTGCGATGGCTGGAAAGGAGACGGAAAAACAGGAGCCTTTGCCGACTTCACTGGTCGCGCCGATGTCGCCACCCATCAACTCGGCCAGGCGTTTGCAGATGGAGAGCCCCAGTCCCGTGCCGCCGAATCGTCGGGCGGTTGATGCGTCGGCCTGGTCGTAGCTCTGGAAGATCGCGCTCAGCCGTTCGGGCGGGATGCCGATGCCGGTGTCCTCGACCTTCAAGATGATGGTCACCTCGGTCTGACTGCGCCGCTTGATTTCGGCGCGGAGCATCACGTGCCCGCGACTGGTAAACTTGATCGCATTGGAAAGCAGATTCATCACAATCTGGCGGATCCGGAGCGCATCTCCCAGGATGGTGGTCGGAAGGTCCGGCGAGTACTGTACGATCAGTTCCACGCCCTTCTGCTTGGCTCTGGGGGCGAGGAGATCGACCGCTTCATCGAGGGCCTCGCGCAGCGCCATCTCTACCTTCTCGATCTGAAGCTTGCCGGCTTCGATCTTGGAGAAGTCGAGCACGTCGTTCAGAATGCTGATCAGGGTGTCGGCGGAGCGTCTGGCGGTGACCACGTACTCCAGTTGCTCCTCGTCCAAGTGCGTGTCCTGGAGGAGCTCAAGTGTTCCCATCACCCCATTCATGGGCGTGCGAAGCTCATGACTCATGTGGGCCAGAAAGTCGCTCTTGGCCGCGGTTGAGGACACGGCGCCGTCTCGAGCGCGGGCCAGTTCCACCGTCTTCACTTCGAGCTCCCGGCGGGTCTCCTCCAACCCGTGAGCGTATTCCCAGAGCTCCTCTTCTGCGCGTTTCCGTTCCCGCATCTCGTGGGTGAGCCGGCCGCGCTGCTCGAAGAAGCGATCCACCACCCGCGCCAGTTCCCCAAACTCCGTTTGCTCGTCGAGCATCCCTGCAATCGGCTCAGGGGACTCGCTTCGAATGGCGGCGGTGACGGCCCGAAGCGGCGCCGCCACCCATCGGTACATGAAGTAGGCCAGAAAACTCGCCATAGAGAACGCGAACGCGACGAGGATCTGAAACATCCCGACTGAGGCGCTTTGCAAGGTCTTGAGCGCGGCGCTCTCTCGCTGAACTCTAAACCGTCCGAGCGGAATCCCGTCCCACCCGAGGATCGGGATCTCGGAAGCAATGGTGTGTTTCGCCATCGACGGCGAGAGTTTTGGTGACTCGGCGCCCCGCGCCACGAGCGAGATCCCGTACTTGGTCACTTCCTCCAGGCGGTCAAGATAGGCGTCGTCAATGAGTCTCGCGGCGAAAAAGTAGCCATGTACTTTTCCCTTGCGTGCGGCATCGGCGCTTGCGTGAATGGTTGCGCCACGCACCAGGATAATCCCCGCCGGCGTCTCGTAGGCAAACTGACAGAACCGTTCCCGGGTCAGCTTGGCCCGGATCACCTGGGATGGAAAGGTGAAGCGCGCGAGCCTCCCGCCCAGGTGACGATCTGCGCCGTAGACCAGGTCAGCGTCAATGTTGTACATCCAGGCCGCCGAAACCTGGTAGATGTCGAGGGCTTCGGGAACGTGGGTGGCGGCCCACCGTCGGTCTCGCCTGGCGACGGCCGTGACCATTTCATCCCAAAACGTATAGTCGCGCACCAGCGCGTCCATCGTAGATGAGTACAGCTCGTCCAACTGCTTGAAGTGGGCCTTTGTCTCAACCACCTCATCTCGTTCCATGCGTTCGCCGCGCCAGATGTCCACGGCCAGCCAGGCGCCCAAGCCCAGCATGAACAGCACCGTCACCGACGCCACCAAGAGGAGGACCTTGCCTCGAACGCTGGTGAGGGGGGGGAGTCGACCCTCCTTAACCGGTTTGGTGGCTCGCGGCTCGGAGGGAAACGTGGTCAGGAGTTCCACCGGAGGGGATTCCGGCGATCTGTCAGAGTCCGGTCGGGGCTTACGAGGCTCGGTCATGGCGAGGCCCGATCCAAAACGGACGCGAGCAAAAGCCGCTGCATGTTCCTCAAACCACCGATCGGCGCCATCTCTTAGCCGTGGCTGTTGAGGGCTGGGAACGAGAGAACGGAAACTTCACCCACCGCGCCGGCAAGGCGCGCCCCCGAGGCGTCAGTCGCCGCGCGGCTGTAAACTGCCCGCTGACAGCCGGTACCAATTGCCTCGCCGAGCCTCACAAGCCGATCACACATCGGTTTGGAATACGCTCCGAGGCGATCCTTGTACCAAACGATCGGGGAGTCATTGAGTTCCAAATCGTACTCCGGTTCCACCGGCCCGATCTCAAGCGCCAGCATCGACCGAACGGGGAGCTCGGAGGCCGCGAATGCCGCCGCTCCAGACATCTGCTCTTCAATGCTCGTGGCCGCAAAGTAGATGTCCCGTGGCGGGGGACTAAACGCGCTCGCCAGCTCAGCCATGACGAGAAGCATCACAGCGACCGCGGCCTTGTCATCGAGCGCGTAACCGCAGATGCAGTCGCCCACCCAGAGGGGCGGCTTCCGGCTCCGAGCCACGACGACACGACTTCCCGTGTGGACCCTGAGCGCCCGAAGCTCATCCCGGGTTCGCCGAGTCTGCACCCGGGTGGACGCCCAGTCTACCGGATTCTCCCTGCAATAGTGTACTCGGGCCGTTTCCTCCGTGGAGTGCATGCTGCCAATGCTCAGGACGCCGGGAATCGTGTCCTGCGGAGTCAGGATGTCAACCGGTCCTTCGCCGTACTTCCACGGCGTGATGCCCCCCAACTCCTGCACCCGAAGACACCCGTCGGGTTCCACCCGCTTCACAATCAATCCCAACTCATCCTTGTGAGCTGCGATGAGCAGGGGGTTGTCCGAACTGGCTCCCGGGATCCTACCGATGATGTTTCCGGCGGCGTCTTGTCGCACATCGACACAGGACCGCTCGAAATGGGGCAGGATCAAACGGTCAATTTCCTCCTCGTCACCACCGGGAGAGTGGGTGACCAGGATAAGTTCGAGAAGTTCGACGAGTGGATCGCCGCAAGATTCGCTCAAGGCAGGTGAGATCTCCCGGAGAGCACCGGCTACGTGACCACCAGTTTGAAGCCCGAGGCGCCGAAACCTCCCAGGCCCTCCAGACGCCGCAGTTGCCCGACAAAAGGAAAAGGGGCGGGGTCCCGAAAGACCCCGCCCCCGAGCGCTTCAAGCGGCCTCAGTCTCGGTCGGTTCGGTCCGGAATGCCGTCGTTGTCGTCATCCGGATCAGCGCGATCCAGTTTGCCGTCGTTGTCGTCATCGGTGTCGTCTACCGATTCGATTCCGTCGTTGTCTTTGTCGTCGTCCTCGCCGTCGACGATGCTGTCGTCATCGTCGTCGTCATCGCTGCGGTCCGGAGTGCCGTCGTTGTCGTCATCCGTATCTCGCGCGTCGAGGACGCCGTCGTTGTCCTGGTCGCCATCGACATCGTCCGACTTGCGGTCGGCATCCTCGTCGTCG
This sequence comes from Actinomycetota bacterium, assembly GCA_005798285.1. GTDB lineage: Bacteria > Armatimonadota > SYMT01 > SYMT01 > SYMT01 > F1-80-MAGs030. The sequence goes on along the minus strand of SYKE01000146.1, from coordinate 5,288 downwards.
TCGATCGCGTCAGGCAGGCCGTCGTTGTCATCGTCCGGGTCGCGCTTGTCCGAGATGCCGTCGTTGTCGTCATCGAGGTCGGCGATGTCGTTCACGTCGTCGTTGTCATCGTCGCCGTCGAATTCGTCGTAGACCTGGTCGTTATCCTGGTCGTCGTCGTCGAGCGACTCTTCGTCCTCGTCGTCCGGCACGCCGTCGTTGTCGTCATCCACGTCACGGTTGTCCGGCACGCCGTCGTTGTCGTCGTCCGAGTCCTTGCCGTCTTTGACGCGATCGCCGTCGTCATCGGAATCGTGAAGGTTGTCGGCGCCGTCGTTGTCGAGGTCATCATCATCAACGCCGGCATCGTCGTCTACGTCGGCGATGCCGTCGTTGTCATCGTCGTCGTCCTCTCGATCCGAGATGCCGTCGTCATCGTCGTCACAGTCGCGATCATCGCGCTCACCGTCGTTGTCGTCGTCCTCGTCGGCGTCATCATCCTTGCCGTCGTCGTCTTCATCCTCGTCGGGACTGTCGTCCTCCTTGGGGTCCCCTCCGTCCTTGGGGTCGCCCCCGTCTCCATCGTCTTCGCCATCCCTGAAGGCGTTGACGCCGGAGTGCGTGGGTTGCCCGAAGGCATCGACCGGCACGGGACGAACGGCGGCGGGAGCCGACGCGGCGGCTGCGGCGCGAATGCCGCCGGGCACTCGCACCGCAAAAACCAGGACCAGACAAGCAAAACGGATCGCAGACTTGTTCAGCAGCAACCGGTTGTTCATTTCGGGAGACACCTTCTCTCGGGCAGATCACGGGATGCAACCGCCCATCGAGACCATTATTGCCGGGCGCCTCCGCGACGAAACCGGGGCCTCTATTCCGGGGTGTGGATTAGCTCACTCAGCGCCGCCATGGTTCGGGGATAGACCACCCGCGACAACTCCCGGCCTCCCTGGAAGGCGATGACGGTGGGGATAGTTCGCACCCCGTACTCTTCGGTGAGCGCTTCAAACCTGTCGGTGTCGAGCTTCACGAACGTCAGCCGATCGGCGTTTTCGGCCGCAAACCGCTCCAGGAGCGGAGCGATTGCCCGGCAGGGCCCGCACCACGTGGCGTAAAAGTCCACCAGCACCGGGGTTTCCGATCCGAGTACTTCCGTCCGAAACTGTTCTTCAGTGATTTCTCTAAGGGCCATGGAATGCCGCCTCCGCATCGGCTTTACTGGCTGATCGATTGGCCATCCAGCCGGCGCCGTAGTTATAACAGCCAGAGATTTAGATCCGGTTCCCACCGAACCGCAGTTTCTTGCAGCAGAGGAGAGGTCACTTGACGCCGGAACAGCTTCGCCCCCACCTGGAGGGCGTATTCGGGTTTCCCGTAACTCCGTTCCACCCCGATGGTTCGCTGAATCTGGACGCCTTTCGTCGCCATGTGCGATGGATGAAGGGGGTTGGACTCCAGGCGATCTTCGTGTGCGCGGGGACCGGTGAATACTTCAATCTGGACGTTGAAGAGTATCGCGAGGCGGTGGCGGCGGCCGTTGAGGAGGTGGGCGGCTCGCTCCCGGTCCTCGCCGGATGCGGATACAGCACCGTGATTGCCAGCCGCTTCGCCCGCGCCGCGTCCGAGGCCGGCGAGGACGGCTTGCTGCTGCTGCCGCCCAATCACGTGCCGCCGGAGCAGGAGGGATTGTATCGACATGTCCGAGCCGTCGCGGACAGCAGTCCGCTCTCGCTCATCCTATACCCTCGAGACAACGCGCTTTACAGTGTGAACACCGTGAAGCGTCTGGCCGAGCTGCCGCAGGTGGTCGGATTCAAAGATGGACAGGGTCCCATCGAGTACTTTGGCCGGATGGTGCTCGAAATGGGAGACCGCCTGAGCTACATGAATGGAATGCCCACCGCCGAAATGACCTTTCCGGGCTACTACGCGCTCGGATGTCGGGGGTACTCTTCGGCGCTCTCGAACTTTGCGCCTCACGTCACGATCCGGTTCCACCAGGCCGTGGTGGCGGGAGACACCGTAACCCAGACTTCCATCTTGAAGGACGTGATCGAGCCGATCTGTCAGGTTCGTGATCAGGGGAAGGGCTTCGCGGTGTCCTACGTCAAAGCCGCCGTGAATCTTCTGGGCTCGCTGGGCCCGGAAGGCGCCGGTCCCGTCCGTCCACCGTTGGTGGATCTCAGCCCGGGGCAGCGATCGCAACTCTCCGCAGTCTTGGCACGGATGCTGGAACTCTACCCGGCGCCCGCCGCCGATTAAGCCGGTTTGGGGCGGGGGGGAGCGGCCAGTACGATCTCCCCCTTGTCCTGTGCCTTAGCGTTGAGCAGGGCGCGATCGGCGCGCTCGAGGATGGACGACACGCTCTCCCCCGGTACGGATTGGGCGATCCCCACCGTGGCTGAGAGCAAGACCGAGCAGACTTTCCCATCCTGTTCCAGATTGATGTGGCGACGGGAGATGAGCGGTCCCAGCCGTTGAGCCAGCATCTCCGGCGTGATCCCCACCACGGCGAGGCAGAATTCGTCCCCGCCATAGCGAGCGGCTACGTCGGCTGACCGAGACACCTTCTGGAGCTGCTGCGCCACGTACTTCAGCAGCCGATCCCCCACGAGATGACCGAGCGTGTCGTTGATGGTCTTGAAATTATCGAGATCGATGAACGCGAGGGAGCACCCGCGGGGGTCCGCCATCATCGTCTTTAGCCGGCGCTCCAGCCCGCCGCGGTGGACCAGTCCGGTAAGAGTGTCAAAGTCGGCGAGACCCCGGACCTCTTCCAACGCCTGCTCCAGCACTTTTACCTGGGCGGACAACCGGGCTGCGCGCTCCTTGTCATCACGAGACTTCGCCTCCACCAGGTCGCGAACCCCCTTGATCTCTTCCTCCAGTTGAGTGCGAACCGCGCGGATGTCCTCAATGCGGACGACCTCGCGCATTCGGGAGTGCGACTCCAGCACGGCCTCCGATAGCTCCCTGGTCTTACCGTGCGCTGTAGCGCTGGCGCCGTTGTAGAGTTGGAGCAGGTGGCGGATCTCCTCCTCGCGCGCCGCGAGGTAGCCTCGCTGGAGATTGGCATACGCGGGGAGCGCCGAAAGCGCCCAGGTCCGCGTCTTCTGGATTTGTGTCAAGTCCTCGCCGAGCGACGCAGAGGCCAACAAGATTCGCTCGACAAACCCCCGAGAGTTCAGATCGGGGCTCGGGATGGTGAACTGCGCCACCGCCACCAGAATTTCGCGAACCAGATCCAGCACGGGCCGCGCGGGCAGCCCGGTTCCGATCGACGTCGAACTTTTGGCAGGGGTCGGCGGCGCCGTGCCAGGCGTGGGCGTCGCCGCCGGCCGAGGCGACCGGAAGCGATCCATGAATCCGGGCTGCTTTTCTGACTCACGACTCACCGGCGTTTTGCCTCCACCATGCCACGCGGAGAAAGCCCGATCGAGCTGCTCAGTCTTCAGGTTCCCGGTTTGTCCGGAAGCTGAAAGCCACTGGTCGCGGACTCCCTGCATCATTCTGGCTGATGTAACGTACCACCCGCAGAGGAATCTTTCCGACTGGCTCTCGCGGCCGTTCCGAGAGCCGTCACTCACGGCCACCTGTTCCCCCCGAAACGAGTGCCCCATCGAGTGGCGTAAAGAGGGGATCCGAATTCGAACGTGCTACGTTGAACCGGAAGTGCGGGCCGGCCGGCCCGACGAACGGATTCTCTCGGTGCTTCCGGGGGAGCAGGAGGAGCAGCGTTGAGAGGAATCGTGATTGGGCTCGGAGCTCGAGCCCGCAGTTGGGTGCATGTGTGCCGGCGCACCCCTGGTGTGGAACTGGTCGGCTATGTCGAGCCGATGGAAGAGAATCGCGATGCGGCGAAGTCCCAACTGGAGATCCCGGAGTCTCAGCTCTTCCGCACTGTGGCGGAAGCACTCACAAGCGTGAAGGCCGACTTCTCGGTGGACGTCACCCCGCCCGCAGCTCACGAAGCAGTGGCGACCGCGTGCTTCGAGGCCGGGCTGCACGTGATTCAGGAGAAGCCGCTCTCAGACACCTGGGAAGCCGCGCTCCGTACCGTGGCGGCATCGGAGCGGTGTGGGCGGCGGTACATGATTTCGCAGAACTATCGGTTCGGCGCGGTGCCGAGAAGCACTCGTCCTCTGGTTGTTGACGGTCGAATCGGACCGGTCGAGCAGGGTTCCATGGGCTTTTACAAGGCTTGGGCGACGCGGCCGGGCACCCATTACACGACCATGTCGTACCCGCTCATCAAGGACATGGGAATCCATCACTTTGACTTGCTGCGGTATGTCCTGGGGAAGGAGCCGGTCGAGGTTCGCGCCACCACCTGGAATCCGAGCTGGGGCTGGCACGCTGGGGACGCGTCGCACGTGATCGAGATCACGTTCGAGGGCGGGTTGAAGGTCGTGCATCACGCCTTCGGATCCAGCGTGGGGAAGCAGAGCCCGTGGAACGGCGACCTGCGGCTCGAAGGAGCGCTCGGGAGCCTGACCTGGGAGGAAGACCACATCTTCCTGACCGGGACCCTCACCGGAGAGGCTCCTACTCGTGAAGAAGTGGAGTTGCTTGAGGTTCCGCCCGGCCAGGATGCCTGCCTGCAGGAGTTCGTGGCGGCCTTGAGGGAAGGTCGGGAGCCGGAGTGCGGTGGGCGCGACAACCTCCAGTCGATGGCGATTGTGTTTGCCGCGGTGAAGAGTGCCGAGGAGGGCCGCGCCGTCCGGATCGAAGAGCTGTTCCGCTGACCGGTACGTCAAACGGGGCGGCGGACCCTCCGGATCCGCCGCCCCACTTCAGTTCGCGCTAACTCGAGTCTTGCCGGATTTCACCAGCAGGCATTCCCCGCCACTTCTTTAAGGAGGCTTGGAACGCGCTCCGCTCCGCGGCCCTGTTCGTCGAATTCATCCACCCCGGTCATCCACCGGTTCTGGCGTCGGCTACGCGCCGTCGGCGTGCGCTCCGCGCTGCGGTTCGCGACTCGTGGAGGCTCCGAGAGTGGATTTGTCGACGCTGGCAACCTGTCCCCTGCTACAGGGACCCCGCCCCGAACAGTCCGGTGGAGTCATCAGTGGCGCCTCCGCTCCCGAGGGAGCAATAACGGGTCGAAACTGTGTCCGACATTAATAGGTTACCCGTGAGTCTCCTGAGTGTAACGGCGAACTCCAGCGCCGAAAAAAAACAGGGCCCGAGACGTGCGTCCCGGGCCCTGCTTCGGATCTTGGATCCGTCCGCCGACTAAGCGGGCTTGATTTCGACGGCAGCGCCGACGTCCTCGAGCTTCTTCTTGAGGGCGTCGGCCTCGTCCTTGT
>SYKE01000012.1 GCA_005798285.1 Actinomycetota bacterium | reverse complement strand
GCCCACCCACATCTGTTTCCCACCACCCAGCCAACAAACACGTCATTGCGTTGGCGCGAGAACACCCCTCGTCCCCACCACCCAGCAACCGTGCACGTCATTGCGAGGAGTGGTTGACGCCGGAAGGCGCATTGTCGCGAGCCTCGTCGCTGGCTCGAAGCGCCCAAGCGCCGGGGCGGATATCACCGAACGACGCGGCAATCTACGAGATCCGAGCTTCCAAAACTTGGCTTCTGAGCTGTGAGTACTCTCGGGCCGATCCCCGTGAGCGAGAACCTCGGTTCTCGTAGATTGCCGCGTCGCTGTGCTCCTCGCAATCACGCTCTTGCTGACGGGGCCGGAGAACGGTTGGCGGAACACTTCGACGGTGGTGGAGAATGCCGGCCCAGGCGTCGCGATTACGCCACGCCGCCTTGCGGCCGTCGCGCTCACTCGGAGCTTCGGGCCATCCGGTATCGACTACAAGTCCGGTACCGTCACCGGGAACCGGGGGTTGGCGCTCATCTCGGCGCGGAGCGTGGTCTTCGCCTGCTCGATCAGGTCCCGGCGAGTGGAACTCAGGTCCTCGGTCTCACCCGGGTCCCGGGAGAGATCGTAAACCTCCCACGGTCCCGGCTGCTGCGTCTTGAGCTGCTGCCGCACGACCTTAAAGTCGCCAAGCCGAACGGCGACCTGACCGCCGTATTCCGGAAACACCCAGACCATCGGCTTTCGCCGAACCGACTCCGACTTCCGGGTGAGCAAAGGTAACAAACTGACCCCGTCCCGCTCGCCCGCCGGCCGCTTCCCGATCACTTCACAGAGCGTTGCGAAGTGATCCGGGGCGTAGGCAGGCGTCAGAGACGTCGACTTCGCCGGAACCCGACCGGGCCAACGGACGATGAACGGCACCCGGATCCCGCCCTCGTAAACGCTGCCTTTGTAAGCCCGCAGCTCCCGCGTGCTGTTGAAGAACCGGGCGTCGACCCCGCCGATCCCGTACACCGGATCCTTCGCCATGTGGGTCGTGCCGTTGTCGCTGGTGAAGACCACCAGCGTGTTCTTCTCAATTCCCTGCTTCTTGAGCGCGTGCATCACCTTTCCCACATGCTCGTCCAGGTTCGTGATCATTGCCGCGTAGGCGGCTCTCGGGCGGGGGTGGGGCAGGTAGCCGGACTGTCCCCGATAGGGCTGGTCGTCCCAGCTCGCAGGATAGGAGTCCACGAGACGCTTCGGCGGGTGCATGGCCACGTGCGGCTCGATGAAGGGCAGGTAGAGGAAGAACGGACGCTTCGCGTTCTGCTCGATGAAGCGGACTGCTTCGGCTTCCATCACGTCCGACGAGTAGGTGTCCGCCTGAAAGTCTTCAAGCCGGACCTCTCCGGTGGGCAGGCGCTCATTGCCGGGGATGGGATGGGAATTGATGGGGATCTTCTGGTTGTTTCGCCAGAGATGCGGCGGATAGTAGCTGTGGGCCACGGATTGGCAGTTGTAGCCGAAGAAGAGATCGAAGCCCTGACGGTTCGGGTCTCCGGTGCTGCCCACAGGACCCAAACCCCACTTGCCGATGGCGCCGGTGGCGTACCCCGCTTCCTTGAAAACCTCTGCGATCGTGAGCGACTCATCGGGGATCGGATGCTGCCCTTCGCCGACCGTTCCGTCGGGATTCCGCACCGGCAGATTGCCGCGGATGGGCGTGTGCCCCGTGTGCAGGCCCGTCATCAGCACATTGCGCGAGGGCGCACACACGGGAGCTCCCGAGTAATACTGAGTGAATCGCATCCCCTGCGATGCCAGGCGGTCGATGTTTGGAGTCCGGATCTTGCGCTGGCCGTAGCACCCCAACTCTCCCCACCCCAGGTCATCCGCCATGATAAAGACGACGTTGGGGCGGGCTGCCACGGAGTTGACCGGGTTTCGTCCGGCCGCAGCACGGCAGAAGACCGGAGCGGATGCCAACGCCAGGATCAGGAGCGCCCGGCGCATTTGAAATCGGGGACTCACGAGCACCTCCTTCACGTGATCCGTCGCGTGGGGCCGCCGGAGGGAGACAAATCCGTGGAAGCAGCGAAGATCATCGGTCTGGGAACGGTCGCCGCCGTCGTCTACGGGATCCTCCACGACCAGATCACCGCGCGCCTTTGCGTCGAGTACTTCACCGTCGCACACCCGGACTATTTGCACACCACTTCGCCGACTCTCCTCGGTCTCTTCTGGGGAGTCGTCGCGACGTGGTGGGCCGGCGCCTTCTCCGGCGGACTGCTGGCCATCGGCTGCCGAGCGGGCCGGCAACCCCAGCTCACGTGGATCGATGTTCGAGGCTGGATCGCAGTACTGCTGGTCGTGATGGGGACCGGCGCCTTCATCGCCGGCTGCGTGGGCTACTCCCTCGGCAGCCACCCCCTCCCGCTGTGGCTCCAGTGGGTTCCACGGGATTATCCCGAGATCGACAGCCCTGGAAAGTTGCCGGGGTTCCTGGCAGCCGGGTTCGCGCACAACATGAGTTACAACATCGGTTTCGCGGGAGCGCCGACGTTGATGCTGCTCGCCTTCTCCCGCCGTCGACGTCTCGCCCGGACGGGCTCGGTCGTTCCCAAACCGTCGGATATCGGCTAACATAGCGGTTGTTCGCCCCTCCGCAAGCGGCTCAAACCCTCCCGGGGTCTCCAGCGGCGCTTCCGGCGGTCTCGGGCGACCCTACCACTTTCTAAAGGCGACACGGCGATGTCTGAGACCTTCCGGCCGAAGTCCAGAGATTCGCAGAGGCGCCCTCCGCGTATGCGGCCGAATGCGCCGCGCTCCGCGAAGGACGTCAACCTCTAGCCCGGCGGGGCGACCCCCGACTCCCCCTGGAGTCGCGTGGGGCCGCGCCGGGCGAACGCCGCATTCCCGTCGTCGAAACTTCCCCGCAAGGATCGCCGCGAACCGGCGCTCGGGCCCAACGCCCCGATCGCCGAAGGCATCCCACTTCGAATTGAGAGTCATCCCCCATGCTGTTGAAACGCACCCACGGCGCCGGCACGCTGCGCGCCGAACACGAAGGTCAAACCGTCACCCTCTCCGGCTGGGTCCGCAAGCGCCGCGATCAGGGCGGCGTCATCTTCATCGACCTCTGGGACCGGAGCGGTCTGGTGCAGACGGTCTTCGACTCCAGCGAATGCCCCGCTGCCCACGCCGTCGCGGATCAATGCCGCGGCGAGTTTGTGCTGGCCGTTCAGGGGCTCGTCCGCCTTCGACCTGCGGGAACTCAGAACGACAAGCTGGACACCGGCGCCGTGGAAGTCCGAGCTATCTCCGCAGAAATCCTGAACCCGTCGAAGACTCCCCCGTTCCAACTCACCGACGAGCGGATCTCCGAAGAGATTCGCCTGGAGCATCGGTACATCGACCTCCGACGGCCACAGATGCAGGCCAACCTGAAGCTGCGGCACCAGGTGGTGAAGGCCTGCCGCGACACGCTGGACTCGCTCGGCTTCTGGGAGGTGGAAACCCCCTGCCTCATCCGAAGCACCCCCGAGGGGGCTCGGGACTACGTGGTGCCGTCCCGCCTCTACGCGGGCAAGTTCTATGCCCTGCCGCAAAGCCCGCAGCTCTTCAAGCAGATGCTGCAGGTCAGCGGTGTGGAGCGCTACTTCCAGATCGCTCGCTGCTTCCGGGATGAGGATGCCCGGGCGGACCGGCAGCCCGAGTTCACCCAGATCGACCTGGAGATGTCGTTCGTCGAGCAGGAAGACGTCTTCGCGGTGGTCGAGCGAGTGATCTCGGCCATGTGGGCCGCTGCCGGCGTGGAACTCGAAACGCCGTTCCCCCGCTTGAGCCACCATGAGGCGCTGGATCGCTTCGGGAGCGACAAGCCGGACATGCGCTTCGGGATGGAGCTGAAAGACCTTGGCGATATCTTCGCAGACAGTGAACTCCGGGTGTTCCAGAACGCGCTTGCCTCGGGCGGACGGATCCGCGGCATCGCGGCCCCCGGCTGCGCCGGCTACAGCCGGAAGCAAATCGACGATCTCACCCAGTTGGCCCGGCGCTTCGGCGCGGGTGGGCTGGTCTCCATCCTGGTGGAATCTAGCGGATATCGCTCCAGCATCCAGCGCTACCTGACTCAGGAGCAGGTCGACCGCATCTGCGAGCGACTGTCGGCCGGACCAGGGGATCTGATTCTGATCGTCGCCGACAGGGCCTCGGTCGTCTCGGAGGCGCTCAACCGGCTGCGGCTGCATCTCGGCCAAGCGCTGGGATTGATCGACTCGACGAGCTGGAAGTTCGCCTGGATCCTGGACTTTCCGCTCTTCGAGGCGGATGACAGCGGGGCCCTTTCGCCCTCCCACCATCCGTTCAGCCACCCCAAAAACCCTCGAGATGTGGAGCTGCTCGAGACGGCGCCCACCGAGGTGATCGGTTCGGTTTACGACCTGGCGGTGAACGGCGTCGAGATGGGCAGCGGAAGCATCCGTGTTCACGACCCGCGACTGCAGCTCAAAATCCTGGAACTGATCGGCATCTCCGAGGAGAAGGCATGGGAGCGCTTCGGCTTCCTCCTGCATGCCCTGTCTTACGGAGCGCCGCCGCACGGTGGGATCGCGCTCGGCGTGGATCGAATCGTGCAGATGCTTGCGGGAGAGCAGACCATTCGCGACGTCATCGCCTTCCCGAAGACGGCGAGCGGCATCGACCTCATGCTCGACTGCCCGTCGGAGCTGGACGCGGCACAGTTGAAAGAACTGCACCTCGACGTCGTGCTCCCGGCTGCCGACGATCCGGCGTGATTCCTGGAGGGGCCCCGGAAACCCGCGGCCCCTCCCCTTCAGGCTTTGGGACCGCCCGGCTTCGGAGGTGCGTGGTGGCGTTTCTCCGTTTGAACTCGGTGGCTCGACGCCGCCGGCAGCGGAACCCGAACGGAGTCTTCCAGGAAGTCCCTCTCTTTGAGGGGCTGAACGCGGAGTTTCGCGCGGGAGAGATCACCTTTCTCACCGGCCCCTCCGGCTGCGGCAAGAGTTCGCTGCTCCGGCTCTTGAACCGCCTAGAAGATCCGCAGTCCGGCGTCATCCACTTTCGAGATCGTCCCCTCACCGAGTACCCCGTGCTGGAGCTGCGTCGGAGGCTGGTGCTCGTGCGGCAGCAGCCGACGCCCTTCCCCGGCACCGTGCTCGACAATCTGCTTCACGTCCCTCTCCTGCTGGGACACCCTCGCCGGGAGTCCGAAGCGCGCGCCACCGCACTCCTCGGCGAGATGGCGCTGCCCACGGAACTGCTCCCCCGGTCTGCGGGAGAGCTCTCGGTCGGACAACTCCAGCGGGTCTGCGTGGCGCGGGCTCTCATGCTGGAGCCGGAGGCGCTCCTGCTGGACGAGCCGACGTCGTCGCTCGATGTGGCATCCGCCGAAGCGCTCCGGACGGCGATGCAGCGCCGTCGAGACGAGAACGGCTTGAGCGCCGTCTGGGTGACGCACCAGACCACGGAACCTGCCGCCGTGGGAGGGCCGGTCTGGCTCCTCGAAGGCGGGGCCCTGACCCCCGTCGTGCCAGCGGTTGCGACCGGAGCTCTCACCTGATGGGCGCGCAGCCGATCGGGTTTGAAGCCCTGGGTGTCGCGTTTCTGCTCGTCTCGGTGGTGATCGCCATCAGTCGCGGCCTGGGACTGGGACTGGAACGGCAGCTCCTCGTGGGCGCGGCCCGCACCTTGCTGCAGTTGAGCCTGGTCGGATACCTGCTGGGATGGGTGTTTCAGGCGAGCGTGTGGTACTGGACTCCGCTGCTGCTCGGTGGGATGCTGGCGGCCGGCGTTCACACTGCGGGCAGTCGAACCGCACACTCGGTCCCCGGCTCGATCGGGCGGCTGGCGCTTGCCATGGGCGTCGGAAGCCTGCTCGTACTCCTCATCGTGATCTTTGCCATCCTGCAACCCGATCCGTGGTTCTCCGCCCGCGAGACCGTTCCGATCTTCGGAATGATCCTCGGCAACTCCATGATTGCCGCGTCCCTGGCCATGGAGCGCTACGGAGCCGACCTGAAAGCTCGCCGTGGAGAAGTGGAAGCCGCCCTCTCACTAGGGCTGCCGGTCCGGCAGGCTGCGGCGTCCATCTTTCGGGGGGCCATCCAGGCCGCGCTTACCCCCTCGATCAGCTCGATGATGGTGGTGGGGGTGGTACAGCTCCCGGGCATGATGACCGGCCAGCTTCTCGCGGGGGCGGACCCGACACAGGCAGTTCGCTACCAGATCGTGGTGATGTACATGACCACGTCCGCTGCCGGCATCACCGCCGCGCTGACCGTGCTCCTCTGCGAACGGGGGTGCTTCACCCGCGCTCATCAGTTTGCCGTCGAGTAGCGACACAGGCCGCCTGAACGGCTCAGGGCCACTCCGATCTGAACCAATGCCACCCCGGATCAGCCGCTCGCAAGACTGGGCAGCAACCGCTGCAATCCTGGAAGCCTACCTTCGGCCCCTGGCCTCTCGCGTCATCGACGTGAGCGACCCCGATTCGCTTCTGCGCCTCACTCGTGGGCCGCACGCGCTGGATGAGGCCGGCGTCCGGGCCGAGGCGGAGGCGTTCCTGATGGAGCTGCTGCAAACCTATCCCGAACTGGCGCTGCCGGAGCAGGCCGAGGCGCGCCGACTCTTCGCCCGCCACCCTTCGATCCTCTGGGCCGTCGGCGTGCCCGCCTCCCACGCCCCGGAAGAGCGGTCGCGACTGGCGCTCGTTCGATTCGCACTGCTCGATCAGGGCCGCGACGGTCGGGACGCACTGTTGGAGCTGGAGCAGATTTGCCGGGAGGCGCGGGCTGCGGGCGTGGACCTGTCGCCGCTGCTTCGAGCCGCCGCCGAGGCTGCATCGGAGAGTGACCGATACGGCATGGGCTCGACGCGGCGGATGTTGTTGGCGGCGCTGGAGGGCGGCAGCGATTAACCCAGGTTCCGCAGTTGGGGGTACCCAGAGTTTTTTCTGACTCTCGATTTGGTCTGTTTCACCCGGTGTTTTCGGGATTTTGGAGGGGGAAATCCGGATTTGCGGATGCAGTGGAGACACCGCCCCGGGTTGGCCTCAGGTAGACTGCGCGAGTATTCCTCCGACACAACTCTCGAACTCGCGGCGCACGCACCTACGCCTACGGGTCGCTCGTCGAGACCCACCGCCTTAACCCGCCCCTTTTTCAAATCAACTACGGAACCTGGGCTAGCCGGCGCGTCGGTTCCGCCCTTCGATCTCCATGCGTCGCCGCATGAGATCGATGCGTTGGCGCACGGTGGGCCGGCGGGGCGCGTCCCGATCGTCCGGGCCACCGAGGGCGAGGTACCGCTCGTACGCCGCAATCCCCTCCCGCCAGCGCGAACGGGCGGCGCTCGCCAGTCCAAGCTGGTACCAGGCGTCCACCGACCCCGGACTCTGCCGGGTCGCCACGGCCGCCAGCGACCCGGCGTGCGCCCAGTCCTGGGCCTCGAAGGCGTCCTGTGCCTGACGGGCGAGCACTTCCGACTGCTGCCCGGGTGTGCGGACCTCCTCCACCTCGAATGGAAGCGGCACGGAGCGGAGGAGTCCCCGCCATCGCTCCGGGCCTGGCGTCGCTCTCGTGTCCAGCACCGCCACGGCTTCGTAGGTCCCGGCCTTCACGGCGCCGGAGTCGCTGGTGGGTAGCTGGAAAGAAATGGAGGCTCTCCCCGGCTGTTCGGACTCGACGCCGCAGCGAGCCACCTCGAACCGCGAAACACCGTCGCGCCAGCTCCAGTTCTTCAGGATGCGACTGCGGGCGCCGTTACGCACGGCGAACAGCTCCACCTCCGCCAGATGGGTCCAGCCTCGGTAGGCAGCCGGGAGCCGATCGGAGACCCGGCCGGAGTTGGCCGGGTTGACCGGAGGCCGGTCGGTCTGGAGAGGTCGAGCGGGGTAGCGGAGGGAGAGCCGGAACGCGACAGGCGCTCCCTGGAGCCATGTCGGCGGCTGCCCGTCCGCCTCCGGAAGCTCCAGAGCCAACACCGGCGGGGCTGCCGGAGGCCGGGAGAAGGCGGGCGCCTCGCTCCGGCACAGCGCCAGGGCAGCCAGTGCGAGCCCGAGTCCGCCCAGAAGTCCGGAGAAAACCACCCGCCGGGGCGAGCGACGCCGTCCGTCCGGGACGGCCCCATCCCGGCCAGAGGTTCGATCAGAGTACATCGGAGACCTTCCTGGTTCGGCGGCGGGTTACTTCTTCTCGCGCAGCATGCGCTCGGCAAAGCCCATCAGCGACTGCACATCGGCGCGCCCTTCGTCGGCGCCCGGACTCACTTTGCTTGGCAGCGCCAGGTACTTCCGGCCGGCCGCCACCACCGTACTCCAGTCGCGATTGCTGTCCGCCGCCGCCGCCAGCGCGTGCCAGGCAACCGCGTTCGCCGGGTCCAATTGGGTCGCCTTCGCCGCCAGTTGCTGCTCCGCTGCCGGGTCTCGTTGTATGTCCCGTGCGAACCGGGCGCGACTCAAGTAGACCCGGCTCAGATCCGCCGGGTTTGTCGGCAGCGGCCGAAGGGTGAACTCGGTGGTCGCCGCCACCGGACCGCGCCAGCCGTCTCCGGCCGCCTTCCGGGTGTCCAGTACGGCGTTAACCCGGTACTTGCCCGGCGAGAGCTGCTCCGTCATGGAGGGAGGCAGCGAAAACGGATTCCAGAGTGGCCGCGACCCGATCACCGACGCCGTATCCGTGCCTTTCTGCACGGCGCCGGCCCAGGCCCGCCAGGTGAGCGTCCCGCCCACTGGCTTCCACCAGGCGAGAATCTGCCGCTCGAGACGCACCGTCACCAGATCCGGCCAGGCCTGTCCCGGTCCGCACAGCCGCAGGGTGGGGACGTGACCCTCGGCCTGGCGTGCGTTGTGTGCACGCCGCGCGGCACGTGCCGCCTCCGGGTAGCGCAGCGTGATCTGCAGCGGCACGGGCTCTCCCCGCCAGTAGTTGGATGGGTCTTGGCCGAAAGGGACTCGCTGCTCAAGGATGAACTGCACGGGAGCGGAACGGTTCGAGAATACGTCGGCCATGCCGAGAGTCGTGCCGCCCAGCAGCACGCCGCCCACGATCAGCCTCAAAACTGGAGCATTCATCACAAATCCTCTCTTCCGGGTCAGTCTTACCCTGGACCCTCTGTGCATCGGCATCCACCGCCCCAGCTCAGATGGCCGGGGGCGACGGGACCGGGTCTGCCGGGTCGCTGTCGTCGACGTGCGCGCGGCTCCGGCAGTTGTCCGGGCTCGTGCAGAACAGGGTGGGGAACTGCAGCGCGTCCCATGCCGCCGGGCCTAACGCGGAGGCGCCATTGATTTTGTCGCCAATGTAGCGCATATAGCAATTGAGGTCGCCGCTGTAGCGCCGTTCGTCATCCGTCCCCGTGGCGCCGGAAAAGTTGCCGTGGTGGTGCAGCGCGATGCCGTGACCCTGCTCGTACGTGATCACCCAGTTGGTGGCGTCGTCGACGTGATCCGTCGAGGCTCCTTGCGGTGTCTTGCTTCCCATCTCGGTAGTGATCTTGTCCACATCCACCGTAATTGCTATGGTCCGGCCGGGATCCCCCGGCGGCCCCACGGTCCAAGCCTGCCCCCAAAATCCTTCCGGTAGACCCCCATTAACCAGCCACAGGCAATGCTGCAGCACTTTGTGGTGGGTGCCATGGTTCGGGTTCACAGCGGCGCGGCCACCGGTGGCGTAGTTGATGTCCCCCGCCTTCAGTTGGTGCACGGTGATGGAGAGAGCGCCGGCGGCAGCAGTGAAGTTGCCCTGTGCGTAGATACCGCTCTGGTCGTAGACGAAGACATCCCTCAAATTGGGGTCCATACGGTGGTGCACCCCATCCAGTTGAAGGCCGCGGTACTCCTCGTAGCGGGTGAGGCCGTCGCCCGGAGAACCCGGGCCGCCCTCCTCGTCCTCGGCGCCGAGCCCACTGTTTTCCGGGGCCGCGTCGGCGATGAAGTTTCCATCCGCGTCGATGGGAAACTCCGAGACGTAGATGTTCAACTCGCCCTCCAGGCGCGCCGTCCCCAACCCGATTTCGACCGAGACGGCCCCGTGGGTCCCGAAGTCCCAGTTGTCCACCTCAATGGTGGTGACCAGAGACTCCACCCAGTACCTTGCCGTTTTCCTCTGGAGGCCAATCAGATCGTAAAAGCCTCCGCCCAATCGGAACTCGGCGTCCAGGATGGGGAGCGTGACTGGGGCGTAGGGGTCTGGGAGCGGATAGGTGCGATACATCGGTTGGGTGCTGTTGAGGCACCAGCCCGGCTCGTCCGCAGGATCCAAATGCCACGTGTGGTAATCGGCCATCGAGTTGCCGAGGTGGTCCACGGCGGGCGTGAGGGTGGCCGTGAAGGAGCCGGGGCTGTCCGGCATCGTCAGCAATCCGTTCTCAACGGTGGGTGTCGGAACCCACGACGACGAGCAGGGGGTAACCAGGAACTCCCAACAGGTGAACTGTCGACTCGCCGTCGCCGGGGGGTCGTCGGCGAGGATCGTGTTCGGGTCGTCCGCGGTCAGGCTGATCGTCACCGTGCCGGACTGGTTTGGCGGGCAGCGATAGTGGGTGATCTGAGAGAAAGTAGCGGAAGGCGTAAAGACGCCGTTCATCAGGTAGCCGAACTCACCCCCAAAACCATTGTCGGAATAGGAGATCCCTCGCACGGCCTGGTCCAGGGTGATCCCTTCCGGAAAGCTGCAGCCGGGGTTGGTGCATACGTCGAGGATTGGGTCACCTCTACGATCTCATAGCGCCGGACACGCTCCACCCACTCCGCGCCCCCGTTTCGCGTGATGAGCACGGCGAATGAGGGAGCAGCCCCGGGAGTCCAGTTGTGGCTGTGCGGGGGCTCCTGCGCGGCGGTCGGGGCTCCCAGGAACAGCGAAAGCAGGAGCGCGCCAACAAGCGTCGCGCGCTCGACGGAAGCGTGCTTGGGCCAGCCTGTTCGATGCCGGTTTCGCAGTATCATCTTCCTCATCCACCCATTCGGGATCTATCTAATCGGACCGGGCATGCAGGCGAAACCGACGGTTGCCCGGCGAACTCTGCACGTCAACCCATCCATCGGAGAGGAACTCTGGACGGACCGCTTTCCGGCAGTTCCGGGGGCGGCGAGATCGACTGCGACGGTTGAGAAGCTGACTTCACACTATCGCAAGAAGTCCCCACGCCGCAAATGTTTTTTTGCTCGATTGAAGCGTTTTTGCATCGGTACGGAGTACCAAATACGGATCCTCGGGGGTTGGGGCGCGTTTCCTGAGCCGGGGCGTTGGAGGATGTGGACGATCTCTTCGGCTGAAATAGAATCCTCAGCGTGCTTTCAGAGACGCGCCGTTCCACCCGACTCGCACGACTCAGCGCCGGCGCTGAGGGCCAGACTCACCGGGATTCCGTGGCGCTTCGTCGCCGAACTCGCCTCAGGTCCTCGGGGAGTGGGCTCATCAATCCTTCGGGACAGGACCGTGCGGCCTAAGCCGTAGGCGGTTCAAACGGCGTCTCCAGGCCCAGGGTTTCCGCCAGCGTGAGTTCATCTTCCTCGAGACGGGCAGCGGCGACATCCGGGTTGCCGAGAACCCGCGGAGCGGTGAGCCGGGCGCCGCACTCGGGACAGGACAGCCCCGCGACGATCGTGGTGGTCATCGCCGCGTGCACCTGCAGGTCGCAAGCCTGACACGCGACCCAGACCAACTGCTTGACGTACAGCGCGCCGGGCTGCCTCGAGTCCTGGAGGCTCTCCGGCTGGTGGGACCATCGGGTTTGTCGGGTGTATTCGGTACGCATGGTGGGTTCAAGGCAGCCCCGAAAAGGCGGGGCGCTGAGAGCTAGAGTTGCTCCTGAAGTTCGTCTTCCTGTCGGAGCAGGCGTCGGAGCCACTCCTCGGGCTCTTCCACCGGCGCCAGCAACTGGTCGCCACAGTGAGGACACTTTACGCCGTCATAGAGGGCCCGGGCCGCCTCGGCGTGCACCTCAACCTCGCACGAGTCGCAGAGGCCGAACGTCATCAGCCGAACGCGGGGGGCCCCGGGGGGGTAGTCGTCGGGATCCACGCGCTCCGGATCCACGGCCCACGCGGTGGCCTCGCTCTCCCCGAATTCTTCCTGATCCATGTCCCGCTCTCCCGGAAGGCCGTCCGATCGCGGCCGGCGTGCCAACGAGTATGTTCTACCGGGTTCCCGATCCAAACGAGAAGCGCCTTTGTCCGCTCGAACCGCGTCGCCGAAGGGCGCCGGCACGCGCACTCGGAACTACCCTCTCGGAAGGCAGCGGCCGGACCGGATGGAAGGGACGACGGGACGATGAGCGAGTGGCGCGCGGGGGTTGCGGAGGCGGATATCACCCCACCGCTGGGCGTGGACATGACCGGTTACGGCAACCGTCCCGGGCCGGCCGATCACGTGCTCGACCGGCTGGCGGTGCGGGTCCTGGTGCTTCAACACGGGGACGAACCCCCCATCGCGCTCACGGGCGCCGACCTGTTGGGGCTGGGAAACGAACAGATCGCCTCCATCCGAGGCGCCCTGGCCGGCGACATCGCCCCCGAGCGTCTGCTGTTGAATCACAGTCACACCCATGCCGGACCCACCACCGATCCGCTTCGGGCGATGGGCAGTCCAGACTGGGACTATTGCCGGATGGTGGTGCGCCAGACGGTCTCCGTGGTTCGGGCGGCGCTGGGCTCGATGCGGCCCGTTCACCTTTCGGCGGGAGTGAGCAGCACCGAGATCGGCCTGAACCGACGGGAACTTCGCGCGGGCAAGATCGTCCTCGGCGAGAATCCGACCGGGCTGTTCGACTCCGCCGTTCGGGTGCTGAGGCTCGACGACGCCGCAACCGGAGCCCCCTTTGCCTGCTGGCTGTCGCACGGGACTCACCCCGTGGTGATGGGCCCTTCCAACACGGGGATCTCAGGCGAATGGCCCGGCGTGGCCTGTCGGGAGCTTTCGCGGGTGCTGGGCTGCCCGGTGGTGTTCGCTCAGGGCTGCTGCGGCGACGTGAACCCCATCCGACGGGGCGGCTACGATCAGGTCGTTCGCGTCGGCCGTGAACTGGCCGGCTCCGCGTGGGTCGCCTGGGAGCGCGCCGAGCCGGTGGCTCTCGGGGAGGGGCGGGCGCTGGGCGCGGCGCTGGAGACCGTTGGCCTCACCCCGCGCATCCCCTCCGTGGCGGAGGCCGATGCTGCGCTGGCGCTGGCCGAGGAGAAGGCACAGGCCCTCACGGAGTCGTTCGGCCGCCCCCTCACTCGGGATGAGTCGCTCCGACGGGTCGAGTCCTCCGCCGTGCGATGGGCTCACGATCACCTCCGGGTCGCCCGGGCTGGCGCCGCAGACCCGATTCCGATCGAAGTGCAGGCGCTCCGCCTCGGCGACTTCACGGTGGCGGCCACTGGTGCCGAGACGTTTGTAGCTACGGGCCTCGCGCTTATCGCGCGGTCGAAGACGCGGTGGACAGCGCCGTTGGGTTACTCCAACGGTTGTTTCGGCTACCTGCCCCCTCGCGACGAGTACCCCCGGGGAGGCTATGAGGTCGATGGCGCGTACCGCTACTACGGCACGCTGATGGTCGCTGACGACAGCGAGGCTCGCGTGGTGGAGGCGGGAGAACGAGTGCTGGCCGCCGCCGGTTCCGCCGGCTAAGCCCGTGGCGAGTTCTTGAGCCGGCGGTCCGCGTAGACCGCCGGATGCACCGCCGATCGGCCCGTCAGATGCCGGATCTGGCTTCGGCACGAGAACCCCGCTGCGATGATGGGCATCGACTCCGGCGCGGCCCGCACCTCGGGCGCCAACCGCTGCTCGCCCATGGTGTTGGAGATGTCGTAGTGACCCACCTCGTGGCCGAACAGTCCCGCCAGACCGCAGCAGCCGGCCTCGGGATCCCGGGGCTGCGCGCCGAGGGCGTTCAGCATCGCCATGAGATCCGGGACGCCGCCGAGCGCCCGTTGGTGGCAGTGGGGATGCGCGAGAACCGCCTCCGTACCGTCCGGCGGGGTCGGGCTCGTCCCACGGCGGGCGATCCACTCTTCCAGGGAGAGACACCGATCGGCCAGCGCTGCCGCCTGCTGGCGCAGCGTCCCCGAAACCAGCATCGGAAGGTCGTCGACCACCGCGGAGTGACACGATGGCTCCAGAAACACGATCTCCCCTTCGGCCGGGGCCGAAGCCAGGAACAGCTCAGCCTGAGTTCGCGCCTGGGTGAGGAGCCCCCGGGAGAGCAGCGGCCGTCCGCAGCAAACGCGCGCCATCGGACTCGCCTGCCCACCCAGCGCCCGGATGACCCGATCCGCCGCGAAACCGATCTCAGGCTCGAAGAACTCGGTGAAGGTGTCGACAAACAGCCATGGAGCCCCGGGGCCGGCGGCGTTCGCCTCCAGCGCATCGACGCAGCCCCGCCGCACGACGGCGGGAAGGGTGCGGCGTGCGTCCAGTCCGAGAAGCGTGGAGAGGAGCGCCCTGCCGGCTGCAGAACGGTTCACGGCATTGGCAAGCGGCGCCACCAGGCGACCCCACTCCGCCAGGCCGGCCGCGCGCCCGAGAATTCGATCCCGCATCGGGATGCCACGCGTCTGATGCTGCTGGTGCGTGAACTCCACCTTCATCCGCGCCATGTCCACCCCGGTCGGACATTCGGACTTGCAGGCCTTGCACTCCAGACAGAGATCGAATGCCTCGCGCAGCGTGGGATCCGATAAGCCGGCGGCGCCCAGCTCGCCCGACAGCGCCAGACGCAGCGTGTTCGCGCGCCCCCGGGTGCTGTGGAGTTCATCGCGGGTGGCCATGTAGGAGGGGCACATCGTCCCCGACCGCTTGCGACACTCGCCGATCCCGCCGCACTGCTCGGCGGCGCGCGCGAGGCCACCGTAATCCTCGAAGCTCAGGACCGTCAGCGGCTCCGTGGCGTGGTAGTCCGTCCCGAAGCGCAGACTCTCCCTGAGCGGCGGAGCGTCCACGATCTTGCCGGGGTTCAGGATGCCCGTGGGATCGAAGGTCTGCTTGATCTCTCGAAAGGCCGCGTAGAGCATCGGTCCGAACATCCGCTCCTGGAATGGCGCCCGGACCAGCCCATCGCCGTGTTCGCCGGAGAGCGCGCCGCCGAACTCCAGCACCAGATCCGCCACGTCCGACGCAATCGCCTCGAAGCGACGAACACCGTCGGCGGATTTCAGGTTCACGACCGGTCGAATGTGCAGTAAACCCACCGACGCGTGCGCATAGAAACCCGCCCGCGTTTCGTGTCGGGCGAGCAACTCCTGAAAGCGTTCGATGTAATCCCTGAGACGGGCCGGGTCGACGGCCGTATCCTCGACGAACGAGATGGCCTTCGAGTCGCCGCGCTCCGCCATCGAGAGACCCAGCGCGGCGCGGCGGAGCTTCCAGATCTTTGCCTGATCTGCGGGAGCCTTCGCGCGGTGGACGTGAACCGTTCGGGTTCGACGGAACAGATCCGCCTCCAGCGCCGCCAAGCGTTCGGTAATCTCAGCATCGCTCTCGCCGAACAGTTCCACCACCAGCAGCGCCGCCGGGTCGCCGTGCATAAAGGAGCGCAGCGGCTCGTAGTCGGTCTTGCCGCGCGTGCTGTCGAGGATGAAGCGGTCGATCAACTCGATGGCCGACGGACGGTGCTCCAGGATCTGCGGCACCGCCTCCAGGGCATCGAGCAAGTCATCGAATTGCACCGACAGGAGGCCGCGACAGGCAGGCATCGGCGTCACGCGGAGCACCGCGTCGAGCACGATCCCAAGAGTGCCTTCGGATCCAACGATCATTCTGGAGAGGTTGAAGCTCTCTCGCTCCGGCGTGAACTCGTCGAGATTGTAGCCGCCCACTCGACGCAAGATCTTGGGATACCGCGCATCGATCTCAGCCGCGAGTTCGGAGCCCAGCCGAGACACGGTTGACCAGCATCGGCCCTCAGAACCGGGTCGGGCGCAGCGCTCGGCCAGGCCGGCCGCATCGGTCCCGTCCAACCGAACGATCGCGCCGTCCGCGAGCAAGACGGTCAGCTCCTCGACGAAGTCGAGCATCTTTCCGTAGATCACGGAGCGGGTGCCGCCTGAGTTGTTGGCGACCATGCCCCCGATCGTCGCGCGATCCGTGGTGGAGATGTCCACCGGCAGATGGAGACCATGCGGCTTCAGGGCGGCGTTCAAGTCGTCGAGGACGATCCCCGGTTGGGCCCGGACCCGTCGATGACCGGGATCCACCTCAAGCACCTGGTTCATGTGCCGCGTGAAGTCGACCTGGAGACCCTCGCCGATGGCCTGCCCCGCCTGCGACGTCCCGGCGCCGCGCGGCGTGATCGAGACTCCGAGCTCCCGACACGACGCCAGGATCTCCTGCACGTCCCCAGTGTGCCGGGGAAACGCCACGCCCATCGGCATGATCTGATAGACGCTGGCATCGGTGGCGTAGAGCCCCCGGTAGAGGCGATCGAACCGCGCCTCGATTCCCGCCTGACTCAGTCTCCGCTCAAGCTCACCGGCCACGCTGAGTCCACTCATCTTGGTGCGCTCCCCAACCGGGTGAGACCGGCCGCCAACCGGTCCAAACCCCGGTCCAGCGCATCCCCGCCCGCGGCGAACGACACACGGAGGAACCCGGCGGCCGCCGGCCCGTACGCCGAGCCCGGCGCCACCGCCACCCCATCCTCCCGAAGCAGACTTCGGCGAATCGCTTCGTCATCCGTCGAGATTCCGCGAACATCCACGAGCGCAAAGAAGCCGCCCTCCGGCGGCGGACACCGAACGCCCGGAATCGCCTGCAGACTCTCCACAACGCGGGCGCGCCGTCGGGCGTACTCCTGCCGCATGGCATCCACATCCGTACGAGGTCCCCGGAGCGCGGCTGTGCCGGCGTCCTGCACGAAGAGCGCCGGCCCCCGGCTGGACTGCTGCAGGCTGAGCAGCATCGCTCGGATGGCCGCTTCCGGCCCCGCACAGAACCCCAGGCGCCAACCAGTCATGGCGTAGGTCTTCGAAAAGCTATTCAGAATGACGGTGCGCTCCCTCGCCGCCGGTGACACGGCTGCCGTCGAGACGACCTCTCCACCGTAGGTCACCGCTTCGTAGATCTCATCACTCAGGATCCAGAGGTTCGCCGCCTCGGCAACCGAAACGAGTCCGGCAAGCTCCGAGCGGGTGAAGACCGTGCCCGCGGGATTCCAGGGACTGTTAAGCACGAGCGCGCGGGTTCCGGGTCGGATCCGGCCTGCCACCTGCGCCGGCGACAGTTGAAACCGCCCCTCGACATACTCTCCGGGGACCGCGATCGGCTCCACCCCCATCAGGCGCAGCGCCGGCAGATAGGCATCGTAGCAGGGCTCAGGCACGAGCGCGGAGTCGCCCGGATTCAGAAGCGCAGCAACCGCCGCCGCGAAGCCCAACGTGGCGCCATCGGTGATGAGGACCTCGCGCTCGGGCGAGTACTGCAGCCCGTGGTCCACCGACAGTCGCTCCGCCACCGCGCGCCTCAGCTCGGGATCGCCCTGATTGTTCGGGTACTGGGTGCGTCCCGCCCTGAGGGACTGCTCCGCCGCAGCGACGATTCCCGCCGGCGTGGGAAAGTCCGGTTCGCCTCTCAACAGCGAAATCACGTCCACACCCGCAGCCTGAGTCTCTCGCAGCTCGGCGAGCAGCCGGTTCATCAGGGTGGGTCGCAGCGCGGCGGCGCGTTCGGAAATCAGGGGGTGCGGCATGAGGGTTGATGCAGAGCTCCGACACGAGCGCATTCACGCTCTCATAATCAGTGATGTGAACCAACAACCCTTCCCCGAGAGTTCGATCGAGCCGAAAGCCGAGCCACGAGTCGAGCTCGTGGCTGAAGTCGTGATCTTGCCCTCCCCCGCGGGCATTGGGGGATCGCTGTCGTACCGCGTACCGGGCCGGCTCCGGGAGCAGGTGCAGATCGGGAGCCCGGTCCTGGTCCCGCTGGTCGGCCGGGATCAACTCGGCTATGTGCTGGCCGTCGGGCCACTCACGTCGACGCCGGACTATCGACTGGTGGATCTGCGCGAAGTCTTGAGCCCGGAGCCGAGCTTCGGTCCGGTGACGGTGGAACTCGCGCGCCATCTCGCGGCGGAGTACCGCTGCAACCTCTCCGACGCCGTACCGCTCTGGGTCCCCGAGCGGTACGGCGCCACGCTGATGCCGACGGTGAGCCTCGGCGCGTGGGACGGCGCCCCGCCCGAGCGCGTGGGGCTGCACTCCCAGCAGGCATTCCTCGCCCTCTTCGCCGCATTGACGGCGGCGGGCGGCACCATGACGCGGGCGGAGCTCGAGTCGAAGGTCCAGGAGCCGATGCTGCCGGCCGCACTCCGGCGGGCGCGTAAAGAAGGCTGGGTCACTGAAGAACGCGCGCTCAAACCGCCGAAGGTGCGGGCGCGCACCCTTCGTGCCGTGCGTCTGGGGGCGGTCTCACCGGACCCCACTGACCGTCTCGGACCGCGGCAGAAGGAGCTACTGGAGCGTCTCGCCGCCGAGCCGGAGGGAACGCTGCTGCTGGCGGAAGCCGAGGAACAGATTCCCGGCGCGCGCGCCGCAGCCGAAGCCCTGGCCCGGCGAGGTTGGGTCGAGGTGGTCGATCAGGGGGTCCGCCGTGCGCCGCGAATCTCCGGGCATGGGGACGGCGGCGCCCCGATTCTCAATCAGCGACAGGTCGAGGCCGTCTCCGCCATCGACGAAGCCGCCGCGCGCGGGAAGGGAGAGAGTCTGCTGCTCTGGGGCGTCACCGGTAGCGGCAAGACGGAGGTCTATCTCCACTGCATCCAACGAGCGCGGGAAGAAGGCCGCACCGCCATCCTGTTGGTGCCGGAGATCTCTCTAACGGCTCAGGTCGCCGCCGTCGTTCGGCGGCGCCTGGGGGAACGCGTCGCGATCCTCCACAGCGCCCTCTCCGAAGGGGAGCGCTTCGACGAGTGGGAGCGGCTGCGGCGCGGCGAGGCGGACGTGGTGGTTGGGCCCCGGAGCGCCCTCTTCGCCCCCTTGAGGGATCCGGCGCTCGTGATTCTGGATGAGGAGCACGACAACAGCTACAAGCAGGACCGGCAGCCCCGGTATCACGCTCGCGAGGTGGCGGTGGAGCTGGCCCGCCGCTCTGGCGGGTGCGTGGTTCTCGGCAGCGCGACGCCCAGCCTGGAGAGCTTCCATGCCGCGAGCTCGGAGCCGGGCCACCTGCTCCCGCTGCCCGAACGCGCCCAGCGGCAGCCGATGCCGACGGTCGAGGTCGTCGACTTTCGGCGAGAGTCCAGCCCTCGCGCGCCCGGCGGCGGGATCTTCACCAATCGGCTTGCGGAGGCGCTGCTCGAACGCGCGGCCCGCGGGGAACAGAGCATTCTCTTCCTCAACCGGCGAGGTTGGAGCAGCTTCCTTCTCTGCCGCGACTGCGGGCACGTTCCGAAGTGCCCCTCTTGCGACGTCAGCCTCACGCTGCACCGGATCCGCGACGGCTACCTCCTCTGCCACCACTGTGGGCACCTCCGGCGAGCGCCCACCACCTGCGAGCACTGCCTCGGAAGCCGGGTTCGA
Source organism: Actinomycetota bacterium (assembly GCA_005798285.1). GTDB lineage: Bacteria > Armatimonadota > SYMT01 > SYMT01 > SYMT01 > F1-80-MAGs030. Next base: position 9,705 of record SYKE01000012.1, on the reverse strand, counting down.
CACTTCGGTCTCGGAACCCAGCGCGTGGAAGATGCCGTCCGAGAACTCCTTCCGGGGGTTCGAGTCGCCCGCCTGGATCGCGACACCGTCTCCGGGAAGGACGGTCACTCGCGCATTCTCGACGCCGTTCGAGAGCGCGAGGTGGATGTGCTCGTCGGCACCCAGATGGTGACCAAAGGCTTCGACTTCCCCCACGTGACCCTTGTCGGAGTGGTCGCCGCCGATGTGGCGCTACATGTCCCCGACTTCCGCGCCTCCGAACGCGCCTTCCAGCTCCTCACTCAGGTCGCGGGACGCGCCGGTCGGGGCGACCGGCCCGGAGAGGTCGTGATCCAGACCTTCTCCCCCGAGCACCCCAGCATCGTCGCCGCCTCCACCCACGACTACATGAAGTTCTACAAGCGCGAGATCCGGGCCCGAGAAGAGTTGGGCTACCCCCCCTTCGGCTCGCTGGCCCGACTTCTATCCCAGCAGCCCACCTCCGACGAAGCCGAAGCCCGCCTGAAGACCGCCGCCGAGATCATCCACCGCTCCCCCTCCAGCCGGCATGTCCGGATCCTCGGCCCCGCCGCCTGCCCCCTCGGCCGCATCCAGGACCGCTATCGCTGGCATCTGCTCCTGAAAGCCTCCACCCGCGCCGCCATCCGCGCCGTCCTCGACGAAGCCTGGCCTCTGGTTCAGTCCCGTGTCGGCGGCCTCAGCATCGATGTGGAGCCCTACGACCTGATGTAACGCCGATCGGGATCAAGCATCCGAGCTTTCCGAACTTCATCCCACGTGTTGAGAGTACGCCTGAGCCAGATTCGTACGCCAGGCAGACCGGTCCTCGTAGATTGCCGTGTCGCTCTGCCCATCGCAATGACGCTCTTGCTGACGGAGGCGGAGAACGGTGGGCGGGACACTTCGACGTTGACCGGGAGTGCCGGCCCCCCGCGCCACGAGCACACTCTGGTCGATCACCGTACTCTACTCTGTGGCGGCGCCCACACATCGGTTTCCCAGCACCCCCACCATCGGGCACGTCATTGCGAGCCCCCAACACCCACTGCGTGGGCCCCCACCGGCAGCGAACCGGCTCTGCTCATTCCGTATCCAGGAAAGATGTTGTGAGATCTTCGCAATATGACGTGAACCATGGGCATGTTACGAGTAGCCACCGCCTGTGTCCCTAAGAGGAGTGGTTGGCGAGGCAAAGCGCGTTGTCGTGAGCCTCGTCACCGGCTCGAAGCGCCACAGCACCGGCACGAGCAAGACCGAACGACGCGGCAATCTACGAGCACCGGGCCTTTCCAGAATCCCGCCCAGGAGCTGTGCGTACGCCCAGGCCGATCCCCTTGATCGAACGGCCCGCTTCTCGTAGACTGCCGCGTCGCGCTGCTCCTCGCAGTGACGCTTTTCCACGGTGGGGCGTGAAACGGTGGGTGAAGTGCTTCGACGTTGGCCAGGAGCACCGGCCCAGGAGCTGTGAGTACGCCCAGACCAGCAGGCTCAGGCCAAACGGCCCGGTTTCTCGTAAATTGCCGCGTCACGCTGCTCATCGCAATGACGCTTGTGCGGTGTGAGGCGGGAAACGGTGGGTGAAGTGCTTCGGCATAGACGCGGAGTACCGTCCCAGGAGTTGTAAGTACGCCCAGCCCAAAGGCGTACGCCAAACGGCCCGGTTTTCTAAATTGCCGCGTCGCGCTGCTCCTCACGATGACGCTCTTGTGGAGTACGGTGAGGAACGGTAGGTAGGATGCTTCGTCGCTGGCGGAGATTACCGGCCCAGTTGCAGTGAGCGCCACCCGGCGCGAGGCGAACGCCCGGTGCGGATCCTGCGGGAGTGACGATCAAAGGTTCAGCCCACGAGGATAATCGCTGACCGGAAAGGCATACCTGTGGCGTTGGGTTGGCGCTCCCAGGGGGTCGGTCCCAGGTCCGGTCTCAGGTCCACGGCTTACCGCGCGGGGGGGTCGATGTCGTCGAGCTGGTTTCGGCCTGCGACCATGCCGGCGCGGTGGCGCTCCGTGACCGCCGCGATGTCGCGAACCACATCCGGGTGCGCGGCGGCGACATCCATCGTTTCGGAGGGGTCGACATCCAGATTGAAGAGGAGGGGTGGATCGTGGCGGACCGCAGGCGCCTGTCCGTAGCCCGTGCGGGTGAGGTAGTGGGCCTTGAAGGCGCCCTTGCGTACGGCGTAAAGCTGGGTGTCCCGGTAGAAGAAGTACGTGTTGCGGGGGCTGCGCTCATCGCCCTTGAGGAGGCCGCTGATGTCGTGGCCGTCGATGGGTCGATCGGCCGGCGGCTGAACTCCGGCAAGCGCGAGGCAGGCCGGAAACAGATCTAATGTCGAGGCAACGCCGCGGCAGACACGACCGGCACGGACCTTTCCGGGCCACCATGCGATCGCCGGCTCTCTCATGCCGCCCTCCCAGGTAGAGCCCTTGCCGTCGCGAAGCAGCCCGGCGGAGCCGCCTGCCAGCCGTTGTGTGAGCCAGGGGCCGTTGTCACTCGTGAAAACGACGAGAGTCTTTCGCGAGAGTCCTTCGGCACGAAGCGTGTCGAGCACGCGTCCAACGGCCCCATCCAGTTCCTCGACCACATCACCGTAGAGTCCGCGCGGGCTCTTTCCGGCGAACTCGCTGGAAGCGAAGAGGGGCACGTGCGGCATCGTGAAGGGCACGTAGAGGAGAAACGGGTTTCGCCTGTTGGCCCTGATGAACTTCGACGCTTCTTCAGAATAGCGCCGCGTCAAAGTGTGCTGGTCCGCCGGGCGCTCGACCACGGTCTCGTTGCGCATCAATGGGACGTTGAACCACCCGACCTTCGGCGACAGGCTGCCGGAGGGACCGCCGGCGTTTGGGAGCCGATCCATGTCGTTGGAGTACGGGATCCCGAAGTAGCTGTCGAAGCCGTTTCTCGTGGGCAGAAACTCGGGCTTGTGGCCCAGGTGCCACTTGCCGATGCAGGCCGTCCGGTAACCCGCGCCCTTCAGCGCTTCGGCGAGCGTGATCTCTTCGGCGGGAAGCCCGCCTCGGGAGTTGGGAAACAGCACGCGGCGCGTGTCGCTCGTCATACCGGAGCGCAGCGGGAGCCTGCCCGTCAGGAGCGCCGCTCGACTCGGCGTGCAAACCGGCGCCGCGGAGTAGAAGTCCGTGAAACGCGTTCCCTCTCGAGCCATCCGGTCGAGGTGGGGCGTCCGGATCGTCGGGTGCCCATAGCAGGTCAGATCCCCGTAGCCGAGATCGTCGGCGAAGAGAATGACGATGTTCGGTCGCTCCGCCTGTGCATCGCTCCGGGCCGCCATCACTCCGGTGATCAGCAGACCGGATAACGCCAATCTAAGCAGCCCTGCCCGATGTTTTCGCATGGTTCCGGCCCTCTTCACACCACTTCGCTCCCGTCGTTGCATTCCAGCTAAGATGTTGTCCTCTGAGGTGGAGCGACCCTTTTCGAGCGATGGTTTCAGCCTTGCCAACGTGCTGCGCCATACAGACCGAACGGCCCTGAAGAGGGATCTTCAGCGCGGTGCGCGAAAACCAGTTTGACAGCATTTCCGGTTTGAGCCGGAACGCGTGAGGAACCATGGACCCGCTGCAATCCCAGGCCCTTGCCGCCACCCGACGAACCTTTCTGAGACGCTCCGGCTTCAGTCTCGGCGCGGTGGCGCTTGCGGGGTTGACCGGCGACGCGACGGCTGACGCCGCCGAGCGAGGTGAGGATCGACCGCTGTCCGTTCGGCCGCCCACGCGCCCGGCAAAGGCGAAGTCGGTCATCTACCTCCACATGTCCGGCGCGCCGCCCCAGCTCGACCTGTTCGACTACAAGCCGAAACTTGTCGAACTCAATATGCGGGACTGTCCCGAAGAGCTCCTCAAGAACCAGCGCTTCGCCTTCATCAAGGGCGTCCCGAAGCTACTGGGCACGCCCCACAAGTTCGCCCAGATGGGGAAGTCCGGCGCCTGGTACACCGACCAACTCCCCCTGATGGCGCGACACGCGGACCGTCAGGCGTTCATCAAGTCGATGTACACCGACCAGTTCAACCACGCTCCCGCGGAGATGCTCCTGTACACGGGCGCGCCACGGGTCGGAAGCGCGGCCATGGGTTCGTGGATCACCTACGGCCTTGGGTCGGAAAACCAGGATCTCCCGGGCTTCGTGGTGCTCATCAGCGGCGGCACCGATCCCACCGGCGGGAAGGCGCTCTGGAGCACCGGCTTCCTGCCCTCCGTCTACCAGGGAATCCAATGCCGCACCACGGGGGAGCCGGTCCTCTACGTCAACAATCCGAAGGGCATGGATCGCTCGGTTCGGCGCCGGAGTCTCGACACGCTCAAGCGCCTGAACGAGCTCGACCTGCAGCAATCGGGTGACCCGGAAACCCGCACACGCATTGAGCAGTACGAACTCGCCTTCCGCATGCAGATGGCCGTCCCTGAAGCGATGGATATCGGCCGTGAACCGAAACCCATGCAAGAGGCCTACGGGGCTCAGCCCGGCGCCTCGAGCTTCGCCAACAACTGCCTGCTCGCACGCCGACTCGTGGAGCGCGGCGTCCGCTATGTCCAGCTCTACGACTGGGGCTGGGATATGCACGGCACCGCGCCGGACAACGATCTCGTCACCGGTCTCCCCAAGAAGTGCCGCGACATCGACCGGCCCGTCTCGGCGCTCCTCACGGATCTGGATCAACGAGGGCTGCTGGACGAGACGCTCGTGATCTGGGGCGGCGAGTTCGGCCGCACCTCCATGAACGAGGCTCGCGGCGGATCCAAGTACCTCGGCCGCGACCACCACCCCCACTGCTTCACCATTTGGTTGGCCGGAGCAGGCATCAAGGGCGGCGTCACCCACGGCTCGACGGATGAACTCGGCTACTTCATCTCCGAAGGCAAGACGAGCGTCCACGACCTCCAGGCCACCGTGCTCCACCTCCTGGGCCTCGACGCGTGGAAGTTCTCCTACCCCTATCTCGGCCTCGACCAGCGCCTGATCGGCCCGGAAGGGACCGCACGTCTCATCTCGGAAATGGTGGCCTGACTTCAGAAGGATTGATCCGCGGCAGAGGGGCCTCTTGCGATCTCGACCCAATCTGGGTGAGTTCAGCGCTACTCCTCCGGCTGAACCGTTCGTGCGCTGCCCGAGCCCAGGTCAACGAGTCTGATGGTCGAGATGCCTGCGGCGGCGATCCGGAGATACTCCTCGCCGAATCCCTACGTCGATGAACATCCAAGAGCTCAAGATCGAGAACTTCAAGTGCTTCACAGAGCGAAATTTTCGCTTCCAGCCCCAGTTCAACATTGTCATTGGCGACAACGGCGCCGGCAAAACCGCCCTCCTGGATGCGGTCTCGGTCGCACTCGGCTCCTTTTTCCTGGGTTTCGACCGGGTCGCAACCCGAACGATCCAACCGGATGAGATTCGTCGCTCGCTGTCATTGGACCATGAGGCCCCGGAACTCCGCCTGCACTACCCCGCAAGAGTAGAAGTCGACGCAACCGTCGGCGGCCAATCAGTGCGGTGGGCGCGAGAACTCCGAGGAGAGGGCCGTCACACCACGCATGGGGAAGCTGCCAACGTGCGTGCGCTGGCGCAGAAGTTGCTGGCGGACTCGCGCAATGGAGTGGAGGTCATTCTCCCTCTGATCTCCTACTACGGAACCTGGCGCGCCTACCGACAAAAAGTTACCTGGAAGACCTCCACTCTCAAGCCCGGGGAACGAGCGAGAGGCTACGCCGACTGCCTCACCGCCGCATCAAACGTCGAGTTGCTCCTCAAGTGGTTTAAGACGATGGAACTTGGCGCGCTTCAACGGGGAAAGCCGAGCCCCACGCTCGAAGGTGTGCGGGAGTGCCTCGCAGTCTGTATGGACGAGTGGTCGCACGTCTTTCACGACGTCCTCTTGGATGAACTGGTGGCAGAGAAGCAGGGGGGCGAGAAGCTGCCCGTTCGCCTCTTGAGTGACGGTCAGCGCACCAGCCTCTTCATGGTCCTCGATATCGCTCAACGTGCGGCTACACTAAACCCCCACCTTCAGAACGCGTCCTCCACCGAAACGCCCGGAGTCGTGCTGATCGACGAGATCGATCTCCATCTCCACCCTCGCTGGCAGCGTCGAGTCGTCGACGACCTGAGAACTGCGTTTCCGCGGCTACAGTTCATCGCGACATCTCACTCACCCAGCATCATCCAGTCAGCCAGATCGGCTGAAGTGTTGAATCTCGATCCAGGCGCCGGGCCTACGCCATCTCCTGCCGGCAGCCCCGAGGACATTCTGGAAAAAGTGATGGGAGTATCGCTCCCGCAACGAAGCGAGCGATCAAAGCGAATGATCCGAGCGGCGGAGGAGTACTACCGACTGCTCGAGAGTGTGTCCGCATCCCAGAATAGAGGGGAACTCGAATCCCTCAAGATCAAGCTGGACGAACTGATTGAACCGTTCTCTGACGACGAAGCGTATGTCGCCTGGCTCCGCCAGAAGCGGGTCGCAGCCGGCCTGGACGTCGAGGTGCTCGGGTGAGACCAGTCTCAAAGGGTGGACCAGGCCCAGACTCTCCGTACGGGAACTATCTCAACGCCAGGCGCGACCTCATCGCTGCGATCGGTGAGTACTGCTCCTACTGCGAGATGCACCTGGATGCTGGATTGGCAGTCGAGCATAAGGTCCCTAAATCGAGAGAACCCGACACCACGCTTCAGAATGAGTGGTCCAACCTGTTGTTGGCTTGCCCCAACTGCAACTCTTGTAAAGGGGACCGGCTAGCGACCGTCAGTGAACCGATTTGGCCGGACTGCAACAACACCTTTTATGCTCTCACCTACGGGCCGGGGGCCCGGGTAACTTCGAACCCGCTTCTCTCCGGGTACGATCGATCACGCGCCGAGGACCTGCTGGAGTTGGTTCAGTTGAACCGCAGCCCGGCCGACACAGCCACTTTCTCGGATCGCAGGTGGTTGAACCGGCATCAAGCATGGGATATGGCCGTGGAGTCTCTCCAAGATCTCCAGCGTCAGTCCAACGCCGGCGCAGCTCTCAAGCGGCAAATCGTCAAGACCGCCCTCGCCAAAGGATATTGGTCGATCTGGATGACCGTATTCAGCGGGGAAGGTGATGTGGTTTGCGAACTCATCGACAAGTTCCCCGGCACCGCACGCGAGTGCTTCGATCTCCTGGGTCGCACAGAGCCGCAAATCGACCGTAACAGCGATTGAGCGCCGAGTCTGAGTTCAGGGCTGAAATCTTGCCCAAGCAGAGCTCACCGGAGACGATCGGACACCCCCAAACCTCCACTCTCTTCCAGGCAGAGCTGTCCAGCCCGCAGCCTCCATTCAGGACCCCAGCAACAGTGGCTTGAGTCCATTCCTTCGGAGTCACCGCTCGCGTCATCGAGTGCTGGGGCTCCGGGGCTTGTCGGGAAGGGTCATCTCGATGAGCCCGGCGGAGAGCGCGGGCTGGAGGTAGGTCTGAGCAAAGTGCATGCGGTTCCTCAGTCCCACGGCATCCATGAGTGCGGAACGTGGGCTCTCCCCTCGGACAGCTTGCAGCAGCGCACGCACTTGAGGGGTAACTTGCGGGGTTGCTTGATGGGTGGCTTGCGGGGTTGCTTGATGGGTGGCTTGCGGGGTTGCTTGATGGGTCCGGGCAGCGACCGGTGGGTGCACGCTCACAGCCGCTCGGGTGTCAGGCCAGGGGAACTCGATCTCGTACGTCTTCATGGCCGCGTCGTTCCTCACGACGATCTCCTCGCCCGTCAACTCTCGCCAACGTTCCCGCATGGCGATCACTCCCAGCCCAGCCTGCTCCGCCAGACCGCAAAGTCGCACCATGCGCTGGATGATCGGGTTCCGTGAGGTACTGGCGCCCCCTTGCATCAGATCATCCATCGCAACCAGCGAATCGCGGTAGATCAGCAGAACTAGGCAGAACCCACAATCTCGGGAACGACGCGGCCGGAGACGTCGGTGATTCGCATGTCGCGACCGCCGTGGAAGTAGGTCAGGTGGCGGTGGTCCATGCCCATCAGGTGGAGCGCCGTTGCGTGCAGGTCGTGCACGTGCACCTTGTTGTCGATGGCGGCGTAGCCGAAGTCATCGGTACGGCCCACGGTCTGGCCACCTTTGACTCCGCCGCCCGCCATCCAGGTCGAAAAGCCGCGCGGGCTGTGATCTCGCCCCTTGCCGCCCTGATTGGTGGGGGTGCGTCCGAATTCTCCGGCCCACATCACCAGCGTGCTCTCCAGGAGCCCGAGCCGCTTCAAGTCCGTTAGCAGCGCATACATCGGTCGATCCGTCTCACTACAGTGGAGGGCATGGTTCTTCTCCACATCGCCATGGGCATCCCAGTTCTCGTCGTTGTGACCGCCTCCCGAATACACCTGAACAAAACGCACCCCGCGTTCCACCAGGCGGCGCGCCATGAGGCAGCGTTGACCGAAGCGCTCGGTCTCGGGACGGTCCAGGCCGTAGAGTTTGCGGGTTTCCTCCGTCTCCTGACTCAGATCCACAGCCTCGGGCGCCGTCGCCTGCAAGCGGAACGCAAGTTCGTAGCTCTGGATCCGCGACTCCAATTCCTGGGCCTCCGGGCCCCCGGCGGGCGAATGGGTGTGGAGGTCCCTCAGCAGCGAGAGTTCGCGGCGGCGTTGATCATCGCTGACGCCGGAAGGCTGACTCAGATGGAGGATCGGCTCGCCGGCGGTTCTGAACTGCGTCCCCTGATACGAAGCCGGCATAAAACCGGAGCCCCAGTTGGGCGGCCCGGAGATCGGGCCACCCCGATGGTCCAACAGTACGACATACCCGGGCAGGTTCTCATTGGCGGAGCCAAGGCCATAGGTCACCCAGGACCCCAGCGACGGATAGCCCTGCCGCAGGAAGCCCGTGTTCATCTGGAGCAGGCCCGAGCCGTGAGCGAAGCTGTCGGCGTAGGTGCTCCGGATGATCGCGATGTCATCGGCGCATCGTCCTAACTCCGGGTAGAAGTCCGATATCTCAATGCCGGATTGACCGCAGCGATGAAAAGTGCGTGCGGTACCCAGCAGCGTTCCCGGAGAGCGCGACTTCAGGAGCGGGTCACTCTCCAGATTCGGCATCGGCTGGCCGTGATACCGGGTGAGAAGCGGCTTGGGATCGAACGTATCCACCTGACTCGGCCCGCCGTACATGAACAGGAAGATGCAGGCCTTCGCGGGGGCTCGAAAGTGTGGGAGCCGAGGGGCCGCCGCCGCCTCGACGGGTCGAGGGAAGAAACCGTCCTGAGCAAGCAGATAGGTCAGTGCGGTGCCCGCAAAGCCCCCGCCCATCTCCCAGAGAAACTCCCGGCGACTGCGGCCACAGGGGCTGTTCCTACTCATTGCCTGTTTCTTCATACGACGGGTCTCCACACCCTTTCTGCCCCGCGCGTACCGCACGGGCCGCGCTAACGGAGGTACCAGAAATCATTGCTGTTGAGCATCACCAGCGAGAGGCTCTCCAGGGCACGCTGCTGGGCCAACTCCGGCTGTAGTTCTCGACCGAAGGCGGTGACGCTCTCGGAGAGAAACCGAAGAGATCGGTCCATCTCCGGCGTTCGGGGTTCCCGACCCACCGCGAGACGGAACGCCAGTCGAACTTGAGACTTCGAGTCGGCCCCTGCCTCTGCCTTCAACCGTCGCGCAAATGCCGCCGCCTGTTCTTGAACCCAGGTCCCGTTGATAAAGGTCAGTGCCTGGGGAGCAGTGGTAG
>SYKE01000145.1 GCA_005798285.1 Actinomycetota bacterium | reverse complement strand
GAAGAGCCGCCTGAGGCGCTCATTGAAGAGGGGCACGAGGGACTTGTAGAACGTGGTGATTTGGGCCTGGGTCATACCCGAATCGAATCACAATCCACAGAGGGTCGTCAGGATTCGGTTGATTGCTGGCGGGCCCTAAGACCGTGCGTCTCCCCGGCGCCCCCCAACGGGTTGCCGGGTTGATGACCCTGCGGGGCGAAATCCTTTGTGCGCTCCATCCGGTACTGGCGGCAGACGCTTCACGAGCAGTCCGGCCGTTCGCAGTGGTGCTGGAGTGCGGTCCCGCCCGAGCGGCATTGCTCGTGGACGCGGTGCTGGACGTTGTCTCATACGGCTCGGCCATGCTGCAAGCCGCTCCCCTGGACAGCCGAATGCCGATCACGGGGGTTCTTCGGTGGTCGGATCGCTTTGTCGCTGTTCTGGATGTCTCCCAACTTTTTCGAGAAGCCGGCGCTGGATCACAACTCCTGCTGCCCACAATTGAGGAGTGACTCATGAAGGTCAAACGTGTCTCGCAGTGGCTGTGGATTCAGTTCTTGATCGTGACCGTCATCTACGGCGCCGTGGCGATCACGTCGTACCAGCAATTCCAGTATGTCAAAGTTCAGGGCGAGCTCTACAGACGGCTCACGGACATCGGCGAGTTGGAAGCGGACATCAATCCTCCCGCGATGGCGGTTACCGAGGCGTACCTGATTGGTCACATCGTGGAAGATGAACGAGATCCGGTTCGGATTCAGGAGCTCATCGCCCGATTAAGGCAGCTCTCGGATCACTTCGATGAGCGTCGAGCTCATTGGGAGACAACAACCTTGAGCCCCGAGTTGAAACAGCTCCTCACCGCTGCCGGATCGGAACGGGCCGACGAATTCTATCAAATGATCCGATCTCGACTGATTCCCGCCCTGGAAGAACGTCGCTTTGAGGATGTCTTCAAGCTCACGGGTGGGCCGATGCTTCGGGCTTACAACGATCAAAAGGGCGCCCTTGCCTCATTGACTCGGGCAGCGGAAACTGAGAGCGCCCGGGTACACGCGGAAGCCGCGGGGGCGGTGGGTGAAGCCAGCCGAAACCTGGCGGTGCTGGGTTTTGTGAATATCGGCATCATGGGGCTCGTCGCGTGGCAGGTGAACACCCGGGTCCGGTCTCGATTGGGAACCGCCGCGGAACAGATCAACCAGGCCACCGTCGAGTTTGCGGCGGCGATTGAAGAGCAAGAGCGGATGGCGAGCCAGCAAGCCGCCGCCGTCGGTGAGACGACCACCACCATGAGTGAGCTCGGCGCCTCCTGTCGCGTCGCCGCAGATCAGGCCACGTCAGCTGCCCGAGTGACGGAGTCCGCGCTTTCGGTCTCGGACGAGGGCGCCGATGCTGTGGGGAAGACGCTCACCGGGATGCAGCACCTGAAGCAGCGGTCCGAGGCGATCGCTCAACAGGTGCTGCGGCTCTCTGAGCATACCGGTCAGATCGGCAGCATCACCGGGCTGGTGGGGGATCTGGCGAACCAGACAAATCTACTTGCGCTCAATGCTGCGGTGGAGGCAGCACGCGCCGGCGAGTACGGTCGAGGGTTTGGGGTCGTCGCCACCGAGATTCGTAAGCTCGCGGACGAGAGCAAGCGGTCGGCGGAGCGCATTGCCTCGCTCGTCGCCGAGATCCAACAGGCGACCAACTCGGTGGTGATGGCCGCCGAACAGGGCTCGAAGAACGTGGATGAGAGCGCCCGCCTTGCAACTCAGTCGGGAGACTCGTTCCATCGACTGACGGACTCGATCGGTTCGGCTTCAGAGAGCGTGCAGCAGATCGCCATGAACTCCCAACAGCAGGCCGCGGCCGTCCGCCAGGTGGTGGACGCGATGACGTCCCTCGATGCCGGAGCGAGGGATGCCGCGGCGGCGGTGAGAAACAGCCGTTCGGGGGTCGAGCGGCTCAAGCGCGCATCCCAGCAACTCGCCGAGCTGATTTAGGGCCGGATCGTGCTGGATAAGGAACTGCTGGAGATATTCGAGGCGGAGTGTTCCGAGCGCCTCACGGCGCTGGGGGATGGTCTGCTTCAGCTCGAAGACGGCCCACACGACCCCAGTACGATCGCGGCGCTCTTTCGAGAGGCGCATAACTTGAAGGGCGCCGCAAATATGGTGGGTCTGCGGGCAGTGGCGCACGTCATGCATGAGTTCGAGGAACTGCTCGGCGGAGCCCGCACGGGGCGCATCGAGTTGCCTCGAACCGGCGTCGCTCACCTGTCTTCCGTGGTGGATGGGGTGCGAGGGTTGGTGGACGAGGCTCGCAGCGGTGTAGCCGAAAGCCGGTCCGCAGAGTCGCTCATCGCGGATGTGAAGTCCGTTATGGCAATCGCGGAAGCGGGCGTCGATGCGCCTCCCGGCACGATTACTCCCGAAGCCGAGGGATCTGAAAGGCCGACAAGTTCGCGATCAGGGAGTTCCGCCGACCTGCTGCGCGAAGCAAAAGAGGAGAGCAGGACTCCCGAGCCGGATGCGAGTAGCCCCGCCAAGGCAGCCGACTTCCGGCTCGAATCGCTCCGTGTAGATCCCCGACGACTGGACTCGCTCCTCACGCTCGCCGGTGAGCTGACTGTTGCACGGGGCCGGGCGGAAGCGAGGCTGCAACTCGTGCGCGTCGTGTTGGATCGCGTCGAGCATATTGCACGGGAACGGCTTCGCGGTACTGCAGGGAGTTGGGGGCCCCGAGCCGACGAGATGCTGGTCGCCGCGCAAGAAGCCGTGACGCTCCTCGCGGATGAACTCTCGGAGGATACCACGCGACTTCGTCAGGTCGTGTCCGATGTGACCACCACGGTTTACGACCTGCGGCTGGTGCCGATTGCCGCGTTGTTCCAGTTTGCTCCACGACTGGTGCGTGACCTCGCCAACCAGCAGGGGAAGCTGGTTCGATTAACCGTTCAAGGCGCTGAGACTGCGGCCGACAAACGCGTGATCGAAGAACTTCGAGATCCGTTGCTGCACCTCATACGGAATGCTGTTGACCATGGCTTGGAACCGCCGGAAGTTCGCGCCGCAGCAGGCAAACCTCCCGAAGGTCAATTGTACTTACGGGCGGGCCAGACGGCGGGTCGGCTTTACCTGGAGATCGAAGACGACGGATTGGGGCTCGATCGAAAGGCGATACGAAGAGCTGCCATAGAGCGTGGACTCATTGGCGTCGCGGAGCTGTCCGACGACGCGCCGGAAGTGGACGGGCTCATCTTTGAGGCGGGACTCTCCACCCGTACTCAGGCCACGGAGATCTCCGGTCGAGGCGTGGGAATGGATGTCGTCCGTGACCGGGTAGCCGCGCTGAAGGGTTCCATCCGGGTCCAATCTAGTCGCGGATCGGGTACTCGGATTCGTCTCGAGCTCCCCATTAGCCTTACGACGGCCCGTGTGTTAATCGTTGTGGCGAACGAGACCACGTTTGGCATTCCGCTAGAGTGGGTACAAGAGTGTTTTGTCGTACGCAGTTCGGACCGGATCTCGGTGGGTGGACACGTCTGCGTGGAGCGATCCGATGTTCCCGTTGCGGTAGACCGGTTGGCCCGGCTCCTGGAGTTGGCGTCGCCTGAACTCACAGGACGGGAAGCTTCGGCGCTTTGCGTTGTTCTCCGCTGGAACGATCGTCGACTCGGAGTGCTGGTGGATCAGATCGTCGACGAGCAGGAAGTCGTGACCAAGCCACTTGCGCCGCCGCTAGGACAGATTGATGCGGTCGAAGGGGCGGCGATTCTCAGGAATGGGGAACTGTGTCTGATCCTCCGTCCTCTCCATCTGTTTCGGATGCACACCACGTCGGCGACATCCATGCCGGTCCGATCTGAAGCCATTCTTGCAGCAACGAATCGCCGCGTACTGCTGGCAGACGACTCGCTCACCACACGGGCTCGGGAGTCTGCAATTCTCTCGGCAGCCGGGTATGACGTGACGCAGGCAATGGACGGCGCAGACGCCCTCTCCAAGTTCATCAAGGGTACCTTCGCAGCGGTGGTTACAGATATCGAGATGCCGAGAATGGATGGGATCACACTGACCGAGCGGATTCGATCAACGCCGGGCAAGTCCGATGTGCCGGTCATTCTTGTGACTACCCTCAACTCCGACGAGGACCGGCTTCGAGGCCTTCGCGCCGGCGCCAGCGCTTACCTGACTAAAGGTGAATTTGACCAGCGGGCGCTGTTGACCGCTCTAGAACAACTGATCTGAGCCATGCGCAGTAACCCCACCCGAGTGCTCATCGTCGACGACTCCCCAACGGCCCTTGCGGTCTTGCGACGGCTGATATCGAGTCAGTCGGACCTTCTCGTGGTTGGGAGCGCATTAGGCGGAGAGGAAGCGCTCCGTACGCTGCCGAGTCTCGCGCCCGACGTCGTCTGCGTGGACTTTGTGATGCCGGGGATGGATGGGCTGGCGCTCGCCCGTGAGATCGTCACTCGATTCCGAGTGCCGGTGCTGATGATGTCCGGCCAGGCGCCCCACGTGACCCAGGACCTTGCAGAGCGCTCCCTTGAAGCCGGCGCCCTCGAGTTCGTCGCGAAGCCACACCTGGACCACTCGTCGGCGGAGAGTGCCGAAGCTCATCGATTCCTGAATCGCATCCGTGTGCTTGCCGGGGTGGTCATTATAGGGAGACGATCTGTTGACCAGCAGACGATCTCACCCCGAGCCGGACCCCGGCTGGTGGTGATCGGAGCATCTGCCGGCGGTCCCCCCGCGCTTCGAGTCGTGCTTTCGGCACTGCCGGCACTGTTTCCCTTGCCGATCCTGACCGCCCAACACATGCTCACGGGATTCGAGGGCGGCTTCCGAGACTGGCTGGACTCGGAAATCGCACTCCCCGTGCTGGTAGCCGAGTCGGGGATGATTCCTGCCGCCGGCCACGTCTATGTGGCGCCGCCGAACTCACACGTGGAGATTGGCGTCGGTATGAGGATTGAAGTGAGCCATCGACGGGACGCGTCAGAACTCTGTCCGAGTGTGGATCGGCTCTTTGCCAGCGCCGCTCGGTCCGTGGGATCGGGCGCTGTAGGTGTGTTGCTGAGCGGAATGGGGAACGATGGCGCCGAGGGGCTAAGTCAACTTAGGGCCGCCGGATCCCGGACCATTGCACAGTCCGAATCTTCGAGCGCCGTGTGGGGAATGCCGGGGGCCGCCGTGGCATCGGGAGCCGTCGAGCAGCAACTAGATCCGGCGTCGATTGGTGGCGAACTGCTTCGATTGGCCGTAGATGGCAGCCGATAGTTTGCCGTGAACATTCTCGGGAACGGGCCGAGGAGAGTGACGAGGTTGTCTTCGGATGCAAGTGTTTGCGTTTGTTCCTCAATCCGTTGCATGAATCCCCGACTGCGGGCACTCATGGTATGGTAAGTCCTGCTGGTGCGGCATCCGACCGGCGAAAGCAAAGCTGAGGCGGAAGCTTTTCAGTCCACCTCGGAGTGACGAGTTCTCGTTGGAGGGCTATTCTGTTGGACGCGCCGGGACTGATCGCATTCGCCCTGGGCGCCATTTGGGTTTGGATCGTTGTTGGGCGCAAGCTGTTCAACGATTGGCCCCCCGTGAGCCATCGAATCATTCGTGAAATGAGCGACGGTATTCTGGTTCTGGATGGCTCAGACCGGGTGCTGGACGCTAACCCCGCGTCGGGTCAGTTGCTGGGTGTCTCCCAGGATCGGTTGATCGGGGCGCGTGCGGATCGCTCCGGCGAGCTGTTCCCCCTTTTGAGCGGCGCTGAACAATCTCCCGTCTCCGACAATCGCTATGATTGCTCGCCCTATCCAGGCTGCACCCTGGATGTCCGCAAGAGCCCGATCCGGGATTCCGACGGATCATCTGTCGGCCAGTTGTATGTCTTCCGAAATGTCTCGGCCGACCGGCGACTCCAGGATGAACTTCAGGCTGCCAACGTCGAGCTCGAAAAGCAGATCGAGCAGATTGCGGCTCTGCAAGCAAAACTGCGCGAAGGCGCCGTTCGGGATCCTTTGACGGGCTTGATGAATCGTCGCTTCTTTGAGGAGTTTCTTGAGCGTGAGATCTCGCGCTGCCATCGAGACGGAATCCCCCTAAGTCTCGTGGTAATAGATCTCGACTTTCTGAAGCAGGTGAATGATCGCTTCGGTCACCCGGTGGGGGATCTCGTTCTGCGGCAGGTGGGCGATGCCCTTCGGGAGAGAACTCGACGGGAAGAGCAGGCGTGCCGGACCGGCGGAGATGAGTTTGTCATTGTACTGCCTCAAGCGGATCGTACCTGCGCCGGAGAACGCGCGGTAGAGTGGCTGCGGGCGATCCATCAGGTGAGTATTCCAGGGCTGCAAGAGTTGCGATTGACCGCAACGGCCGGCGTTTCCACGCTTTCACCGCTGGATGACAGCCGCGTGTCGCTGCTGAGATCGGCGGATGAGGCCCTGTATGAGGCGAAGCGTCGGGGCCGGAACCGTGTTTGTATCGCCCGAGCCAGGCGGACGGATGCGTCGAGTGAAACAGTCACTCGGAGCGTGCGGGTGGTAGAACCATGATCGCCCACGTTCCCGGCCCTTTGGCCTGGGTGCTGTTCTGTCTCGGACTGGGCTGTGTGGTCGGGCTGGCCATCGCTGTCAAGGCGTATCGCCGCCGCACGACCGACGGATTTGCGTTCGCCGGCGCCGGAGTGTCCGTGGCTCTCTGGTGCGGGACTGCCGTTGCGGGGTGGTTGTTCCCGGACACGGCAGTCCGAATTCTGACTTCAAAACTTCAGTACGTCGGCATCTGCGCATTGCCGCCCCTGACTCTCCTGGCCACGTTGTCCTACGTGGCGCCAGAGATTCGGTGGAGGGGTTGGAGTGTGTTTGGGCTGTGGTTCATTCCGTGCCTGACCATTCTGCTCGCCTGGACGAATGAGCTTCACCACCTGATCTGGACACGCATCGACCCGATGGAGGCGGGAGGAGTGACGTGGCTCCGCTACGGCCACGGACCCGTTTTCTATCTCGCGACATCCGCTGCGTATGCGGTGCTCGCCATTTCCTACTTCGCGGCTCATCAAGCTGCCGCCCTGCTGCCCGCGCTCTTCCGCAGCCAGACTCGCTGGATCTGGTTCGGAGTGCTGCCGCCCATTCTCGGAAATGCGCTCTACCTGGGGCATCTGCTCCCCCTGTCCGGCTTTGATCCCACTCCGGTCGGCATGTCGTTCGGCGTTGCGGTGTGGGGGATCACGCTGCTGAGGCACCGTTTGCTCGAGATCTCTCCCCATGCGCGGGGGATGGTGATCGAGAGCATGGAAGATGGAGTACTCGTCCTGGACTCCTCCGGCAGGTTGACCGACATCAATCCGGCGGCGCGCGCCCTACTCGGCCGTTCGGACGCCCAGATGTTGGGACAACCCATCTCACAGGTGCTGCCCAACCTTCACTTCGTGAGCCGAGAGTTCCACCGAGAATCCCGCGCGGATATCCGGGTTCCCGAGAATGGGGATCGTCATCTGGATGTCCGCTGCCTACCGCTGCATGATGGGGGGCGACAATCCGGCAGCCGGCTGCTGGTGCTGAGGGACGTATCGGAGCGACGTCTGGCTGAAGCGGAACTTCGGGAGAAGGGGGAGCAACTCCGCAGTCAGCTCGCGGAGATCGAAGAGCTTCAGTACGAGCTGGAGGAGTTGTCCCTTCGCGATCCACTTACGGGGCTGTACAATCGGCGGTTCTTCGAGGAGCGCTTGGAAGCCGAGTTTGAAAAGGCCCGGCGTGACCAGGCGCCTCTGGGACTGCTAGTGCTCGATGTCGATAAGTTTAAGCAGGTGAATGATCGATTCGGCCACGCGGCGGGCGATAGTTTGCTCGTCTGCATCGGCACGGTGCTCCGCGCCCTCTTCAGGTCAGGCGGGCTCCCGTGTCGCATCGGTGGAGATGAGTTCGCGGTGCTGATGCCGGGCTCAGATCTGCGGAGCGCTCGCCGGAACGCGCTCGAACTGAGTACGGCTCTGCGAGGGATCGGGCCGAACGTATCGGGTTCGGATGCGACAAGCGTGTCGCTCGGAGTCGCGGTGAACGATGCCGCTGTGTCGGGCGCCCCTGAGTTGTTTCGTGCAGCGGATGCCGCGTTGTACGCAAGTAAGGTCGCGGGCGGCGATCGGGTAACCTCGGCCGGTCACGCCACGGCGCGTTCAGGGTGATGAGGAAGATCCCAACGGGGTCGACGGGGAAGGACTGGGCTCATGCGGACGAGATCGCGACGCGGGTTCACTCTGATCGAGCTTCTGGTGGTTGTCGCCATCATTGCCATCCTCGCTGCAATCCTCTTTCCGGTGTTCGCTGAGGCGAGAGAAGCCGCCCGCAAGACGAGCTGCGTTTCCAATCAGAAGCAATTCGGTCAGAGCGTCATGATGTATGTCCAGGACTACGACGAGACCTTTCCCCAGAGCGCCTACTCGCTCAACACCGCATTGGGAATAGTTCAGCCAGGCGCCCGACTCTTCACCGTCTATGACGCCCTTATTCCCTATGTCAAAAACACTGATGTACTGGTATGTCCGTCGCAGCGGCCGGGGATCGACTTCGCCGCCGTCCTGACGGGGATCGGGATGTCCGGACCTCCCGGGTTCAGGTTCGCATCTTACGGTCTAAACTGGGGACTCTTCCAGGATCCTGCGGTCCCGCCGGCACTTTTCAGTGCAGATCCCGTGGTTTCGATGGCTGAACTGACGGAGCCGACGGATACCATCATGTTCTACGACGCGACCTATGTGCGGATCGGCGGGGTCCAGCCGGACCCCACCTGCGCGAGGCCTCCGGGACCCCTGGGATGGGAGAACTTTCCGGGGGATCCAAGGCACGCGGACGGTATCGTGATGAATTTCGCCGATGGCCATGCGAAGTGGCTCAAGCGATCGGCCGCCCTGCCGGGGGTGTCGAGAGGAAACGTTCGGACCTATCGGCTGCCCTGCGATCTCTCCGGGATCCCTGGCGGCGGCGTTCCCGATACCTAGAGATTCGACGCCACCGGTTGAGTTCTTGTCAGCAATATGAACTGGAGCGGTTGGGGGAGATAATATAGGGAGTCATCGGCGCTCATTGTAGAAGCGCCGCGCCGGGATCTTACGTGCCTGAAACGACTCAGCCTTCGAAGACAGCCGCTCCGGAGGCGTCGGCCTCCCCGGGAGCGCGCCGCACGCGAGTCCCACTGAACAAACGGCACTTTCAGAACTGGCTCTGGCTGGCCCTGCTGGTGATCGGGCTCCCCGTCGTCTATCGCCCCGGGCACGGAACGACGCCTGAGGCTCTTCGATGTTGGACCGACTTCCTGGGCGCCGCGCTCCTGGTTGGCGGAGTGCTGATTCGAGTCCTTGCGAGAGGCTGGAAGCGGGAGCAGCAGCGCAAGGAGTTGGTGACCGATGGCCTCTACGGAGTGATCCGACATCCTCTCTATTTGGGAAGCTTTCTGCTGGGGCTGGGTCTTTGCAGCCTGATCGGCGACCTGCCGGTTGCCGCCTGGTTCGCTGTCTGTTTTTGGGTAGGGCACGCGCCGGTTATTCGAGATGAAGAGCGCTTCCTCGTGGGGAGACATGGGGATGCATTCGTCGAATATAAGTCTCGGGTGCCTGCGCTGCTTCCCACTCCGGCCGGGCTGTTCTCCCGCCGCCGAGTTCGCCCGTCGGATCTCAGCGGTGCCATCGCCTCCGAGGCGGATGCGGTGTGCCTTTGGCCGGTGTTGGGAGTGCTCACCAAGGCAGCCGATCAGTGGGCAGCGTTCGGGAGCCTGACACCCCAGATTCTCGCGCTCATTGGAATTGCTGTCGCGCTCGTCAGCCTCTGGGCAGTGCTCAAGCGCCAACTGCGTTCCCCCCGCGTCTAATCCCTCGCATCCCCCTCTGCTCCGCGAGACTCCTGCAGATCGACACAGGAACTGGAGCCGGGCCGCACCCAAGAGTCCTCACGGTTGGCCCGGCCTGACGGACCGTGGGGGTTTGGATGATGGAGAGGCGAGTGTTCTTGTTCGGCGCGGCTTCGGCGCCGGTCTTTACGATGGGATCTCCGGCCGGGGCTGTACCGTCGGAGCGAATCCGGGTGGCGCACATCGGTGTCGGTGGTCGAGCCGGCGCGCTGGTTCGGGCGTGCGCCGCTCTCAAAGACGTGGAGATCGTCACGCTGTGCGATCTCGACAGCCGGCGTGTTCCCGCGGCTGTGTCGGTCGTCGAAGAGAAGCAGGGCCGAACCCCTCAGATCGTTTCCGACTTCCGCCGCGTCATCGACGACAAAAGTATCGACGCGGTGGTCGTGGGTACGCCGGACCACTGGCACGCGCTCCCCACCATCTACGCCTGTCAGGCCGGCAAGGATGTCTACGTGGAGAAGCCGGACGCCCACAACATTGTTGAGGGTCGAACCATGGTTGCTGCCGCGCGCGAGAACAAGCGCATCATTCAGATGGGGACTCAGGCCCGCAGCAGCAGCCGGCTGGCTTCCGCGTTGGCGTACATTCGCACCGGCAAACTCGGCAAGTGCCGGTTCGCCAAAGCCTGGGAGAGCAGCAAACAGGGCTCCATCGGACGGCCCCCCGACTCGGATCCGCCTGCGGGGATCGACTATGACTTCTGGCTCGGATCAGCTCCCAAGCGGCCGTTCAACCCCGTGCGCTTCCACGGCAACTGGCGCTGGTTCTTCGATTACGGCACCGGCGACCTCGGGAATGACGGGGTCCACCGCCTGGACCTGGCTCATGCGGCGCTGAGCGCGGCTTCGGTGGCCGCCGGTGAACCGGCGCTTGGTATGCCGCAGTTCATCTCCGCTTCCGGCGGCAAGTTCTACTTCGACGATGCCCAGGAGTGGCCGGACACGATGCAGGTGACCTATGAGTTTCCCGGCAAGCTGCTGACCTACGAGATGCGGGTCTGGGCCCCGTACAGCTATCTCGGCGAAAGCGAGGGAGCGGTGGTCTATGGGGATCAGGGATCGATCGTGATCGGGAACACCCGCTGGAAGGCATTCGGTCCGAAGGGCGAAGTGGTGGCCGAAGGGTCCGGAGGCGACACGACCACCGAGCACTTCGTGAACTTCTTTGAGTGCATGAGATCTCGAAAGCGTCCGAATGCCGATCTCGAGACCGTCGGACACGTCAGTTCGGTGTTGTGTCACGCCGGCAACATCGCCTGGCGAACGGGTCAGCGCATCCGCCTGGATGCCTCCAATGAGCGTTTCGACAGCCGAGCCGCAAATGATCTAAGGTCGCGGCAGGAGTACCGGAAGCCGTGGACTCTCCCACGGCTTCCGGGAGTTTAGCGGGTCAGTCGGAGTCAGCTTTAGGTCGGCGGCTCCAGGCCCACGGGGTCGTCGACCTGCCTTTCACCGAATGCCACACGATGTCGGTAAGCTCGTCGTCCGGCACGGCGTCTTCGCGGCTGAAGTCGAAGCGGCTGCTGTCGGCGGCGCGATAGGCCATCCTCGAATTGACTTCGGCAATGATGTCGCGGGCGGGTAGGATGGCCCGGTACGGCTCCCGGTTCTCGGGAGTTGGCTGCAGCACGTCGATCCTCGGAGCTATGGCGTCGTACTGTCCCATCGGGGCCATTCCGAGCAGCGAAAGCATGGTCCGCAGCGCCGATGTCGTGTTGTAGAAGCGACTGTCCAGCACGCCGCGCCGTGTGTACGGGCTGATGACGAGGCAGAAGGAGCGGTGAGCGTCCACGTGGTCGTAACCGTTCTGGGCGTCATCCTCGAGCACCACGATCGCGGTTTTCATCCAGTAGGGGGAATTCGACACGAGTTCCACGATCTGACCAAGCGCGTAGTCGTTGTCTGCCACCATGGCGCGGGGCGAGGAGTGTCCGACTGCGGTCCCCTGGGTGTGGTCGCGTGGCAGGCGCACCAGGGTGAGTCGGGGCATGGCGCCGGTCCGAATGAATTCGCGGTACTCTCGGGCCCACTCCTCGAAGCGGCTCCTCGAGCCATTCTTGCCGAAGGAACCGAGCTGCTGGGGTGCGGGACAATTGTAGGTGACCCAGGCATCGCTGTCCGCATAGGCCATATCGAATTGCCGAAAGTCGGTGTCGGTGACTCCCACCAGTTGCTTCTTGGATGGGACATTGTCGCTGCCGAGCGGTTTGCCGTCCGGGTCCTTGCCGGTAGCCGGTCCGCTGCTCGTGAAGAAGCCGTAATTCCTGAGGCTGACGTTCTGGCGGATCGCGTGTTCCCAGATGTATCCCGAAGCCGGACGGTTCACGTCCGGTAGGCCTTCCAGGTCCACGGGTGTACCGCCCACGCGGCCCTCGTAGTCGTAATCTCGCCCGCGCCGACTGTAGCCATAGGGAGCGTTACGGGCGTTGTACTCTGAGATCATCCCGGCCGTGGACCAGTTCCAGCCATCCGCCGAAACCTCTGCATTCACGTAGAAGTTGTCCAGCAGCGCAAACCGCTCGGCGAGGGCATGGTGATTCGGGGTGACGGGGCGGGGGAAGAGACACAGATTGGGCTCGCCATTGCCCCGCGGCAGGTCTCCCAGAACCTGATCGTAGGTTCTGTTCTCTTTCAGGATGTAAATGACGTGCTCAATACCCGGGTTGCCGGTGTCGGCGGACATGCGTGCCGGTTGATCCAGGCCCGCCAGGCGCAGCGACAGTCGGGTCCAGTGGCGAGCAGTCTCCCGGGAGGGGAGTTCCACACGGCTGACCACACCTTCCAGGACATTGAGGATGTAGCGGTCGCGGGAACTCGCCACGCCGCGAGCCGTGCCGACATCGCCGCGCAGATCGGCGCCGACGCCGTTGGGGTTGCGGGGCCGGATCCCCTTCGCGCTGGTCACCAGGAGGTGTGCGCCGGCGGGGGTTACTCGCACGCTCGTCGGGTACCAGCCCGCGGGTATGAGACCCGTGGTGCGGCCGGAATGAACATTGATGACTGCCACCGCGTTCAAGTCGGCCAGGGCGACGTACAGGGTCTTTCCGTCGGCGGAGCTATCCATACCCAGAGGCGTACACCCAGGAAGACGCCCGGCCTCGTCCGGCCTCACGGAGATCCTGCGATCCACTTCCAGCGATGCCACGTCGATCCGAGCCACTTCGTCGGCGCCGGACACAGCGACCCAGACCTTCCGCCGGTCGGGTGTCGCGGAGAGATAGCTCGTCTGGGATCCCACAGGAATGGATCGGAGCACGGTTCCGGAGGACAACTCGACGACCGCAACGACCCCCGCTTCCTCACAAGAGACAAACGCCAGCTCGCTGCCCGTGGGTGAGGGGGCTATCACCACGTCCAGCGGAAACGCCGGCAGCTCCACCCGCCGGGTTCGTGCACGCCGAGAGAGATCCAACAGGGAGAGCGAGCCCTTCAAGCCGCGCTGTCGGTTGGTGGCGTTGTGAACTGCGACCAGCGTCGTACCCGATGGATCCACAGCCAGACCGGCGACGTTGTGGGGAACCGCCGCCACCGGGGAGGGGTCTTCGAGCGGCGCTCCCTGTTCCTTCAGGAGGCCGGTGGCGCCCAGCGTGTAGACTGAAATCGTGTCCTCAGCCCCGCGCGACACGTAAAGTGGTGTTCCTGCTGCCGCGGCCGGACCAAAGGCGAGCCCGAAATACAGGCCGGCCTCCCGGCCCTTCGCCGGCCCCGAGATCTCGCGGCGATCCGTCACCTGGCCATCGGTCACTCGCACGACGGTCAACGCCTGGCGGGATCCGGTGGTGGTGATGGCGAGGTACTTGCCGTCCGGTGAGAGCGCGGTGTTTGCCGGAAAGCTCCCCACGCCGTGATGCTCGCCGATCGGCTCAATCCAGCGTCCCGTCACGAGCCGAGAAGCAGGGCGGTCGTCGGCTTCCACAGACTTCAGCGCGGAGGTGGGGATGGATGCGGCGGCGCCGGCGACTGCCAGTGCGGCTGCCGCAAGGATAGGAAAGCGGTCGGAGCGTTGCACGATCGTACCTGACTTCTGGCGGAGTGAGTGGGCCGGACGAGGACCTCTGATGAAAGACGGAGTCGCTAAACCCAACCAACTCTACCACCGCCGGTTCAACTCCAGGAAAACGTAGAGTGCTCCTCTGCCGCCGAATGTGCCTCTGGCAACGTCGCTTCCCCTCGCCCATCCCGAGTAGAGACTCAAATCTGTGTCTCCGGCCACCCGACGATCAACCCCGAGATCCAACACACAACCGAGGCTGGTTTGACCGCCGCTGGGCTTTCCAGAGTAACCGAAAGAGGGCAGATCCTGAAAGACGCCGCCGCCCGCGTACCAGAGATCCGCAGACTTGGCCAGCCGGAGTTGGTGTGCACCCAAACGAACCGTTGTCCTCCGATCTGGCTGAAGGCGCACTTCAGCGAACTGGTCACTTAGATTGGAAAGGGTGTAGAACGGGAAGCGCGCATGAATTCGGGGAGTCGGCAGAATAGGGAAAAACGTCTCGTGCCGCCCGTCGGCCGGGTTGCCGTCCCCTCCGTAGCGAGACCAGCCGGCGCGCAGCCAGGGTTTCCAGGGAAGGCGCCGCGGCTGGAAGCCCGTCTCGATGGCGAAGGCTCCCGCCGCGTGCGACTGTTGGCCCCAGGCGCCCGTCTGAAACGCGCCCCACGCCAGGAGATCAACTCGCCCGAGAGGAAGGTCTTTCAGGACGGCAGAGTGTGCGCCGAGGGTCTGGATGCTGATCGGTTCTCCGTCGGCAGCTCGTTTGGCAAGCGGTCTGGAGTCGGACTTCAGCACCCGCCCTCGACGATCGGCGTACTGGATAGCGAACGCTCGAGCTTCGCCCTCCAGGCGCTTTCCGTGGATGCGGCGCACGACGCTTCCGTAACCCACTTGAACACTTTCGACGGACCCCATTCCATCCAGATCAAATACGCCCTGTGTGGGCGCTGCGAGGAGAGTAGTGAGTTGTTCTTTTGGGCGGCTTCGGGAGAAGAGCAAGCCGTCGAACGACCGACCACCGTGGGTGAAGCCGAAGGGACCGATGAGTCGCTGGGATAGGCGTTCCCGCTTGAGCCACTGGAGGTCGACATCCCGGGATGAAAGTTCCAGACCGTCACTGAATTCGAACCGACCAACTCCCACTGTCAGATCGCTGCCAACCGCTCGACGGTAGAATCCTTGTTTCAGCCAGGCCCCGATCTCCTGGCCCTGGTTGGCATCTCGATAGTTGGCGCCGTGACCCTGCTGCCCGGCTGGAGCCGGTAGCGTCGCATCTTTAGTTAGGCCCAGAAGAAACGGAGCTCGTAGCTCGAAAAGCCACCCATCCGAAACGTTTTGGCGCTCGGCCCGGAGGCGGAGCGCGAAGCCGCTAAAGGTGTAATGATTCCCCCGCCGAGCGCCGAACCAGTCCCACCGCTCTTCGCGGACCCTAATTGACCCCGATATGCGCCAGGGAGACGAGGAAGCCGTCGGCGCTGCTACAACCTTCGCTGTGGGTTGCGGCAACGCCCAGCCCGAAGCTCGCCGGTCGCGCGAGGCCGCAAGACTCTCGAGGACCGTCCCTAAGCAACAGTCAAAACCCATGGCCCTCGATCCGTTTGAGTCACCGTTCGTGCCACAAACGAGGATACCCGGATGGCGTGCCGAACAAGCAGGCCGTGACCACGGATTCAAACCGTGCCGAGGTGTGTCAACCCATCGGATGGGAGACGGGCTCGGTCGGGGCGCCTACCCCGCCCTGGGATACCACCCAGATCTCGATTTCACCCCAGATTTGAGTCGGGATGCCTGTGCCGGCGATGACATCGGAGAGAGGCCAGATGAGCGCATAGAGCGCCCAAGGAGTCAGTAGCAAGCCAACCAGTCCCATCGCCAGGGAGAACTTGGCCTGACCGGGAGTGAACCACTCCTGCTGGCCCACCGTTACTCGCAGCCCGGGCTCATCGCCGCCGATGCGGGCGATACCGACTGAAACGGAGTGCCGCTTCTCTTCGGGAATGTCTCCCCGAGCGATCTGTACCATCACAGAATCGCCGGAACCGATCTTCTGGGCCTGCAGGTCCTTCTTGGGATCGAAGAACTGGATCAAGTGATCTGCGAGGGCCTCTGCCGACAGGTCGCCGTGGTACTTCCGTTGTTCCATCGTACTTCTCCAAGCGGTGACCCAACAGGGTCCGGGGAGGGGGCGGTCATTCAGGGTCCGACGAGAGTCCGTTGTCGGGCCCTGCTTAGTTAACCGGGTAAAAGTCTCTAG
>SYKE01000144.1 GCA_005798285.1 Actinomycetota bacterium | reverse complement strand
TCCGTCGAGCAGGCGGTGTTCGTGCCCTCCTTCGAGCTTCTGAATGTCAGCCCCGGAATCGACGCCAGGTTCAAGAAGAGCCAGGGGCAGTTCGAGTTCGATTGGATCGTCCATCCCGCCGGAGAGGTTTCAACCATTCGGCTAACCGTTCCCCGGGAAGCGTCCGCCACTGTGCTGGCATCGGGCGATCTCTCGGTTCGGTTGGGGGCGACCCTGTATCGCATCTCGAGGCCCGTGGCCTACCAGCGAGTTTCGGGGGTGCAGCGCCCCGTTGCCTGCTCGTACACGTTGCACAACAAGCATACCATCGGTGTGCGGGTCGCCGAGTACGACCGCAACGTCGATCTCGTCGTCGACCCTATTCTGGTCGGCAGCACCTTCGTGGGTGGCGAGGGGTCAGACTTCATCGAATCCATCGCGGTGGGAAGCGGAGGGGACGTCTTCATCGGTGGGATTATTGCTAACGGGGCGCTCCTCGGCCAGGTCTTCGGCGGCGGCGGATCGCCCTTGCACGGCTTCGTCGCCCGACTCGACTCCGACTTGCAGCGAGTGCGAAGGCTATACATCCTGCCGGGGTCTCTCGTTCGGGATGTGTGCATCGCCGACGACATCCTCTGGCTGACCGGTGGCGCTCGCGATAGCTCGTTTCCCACAACGCCGGATGCGGTGAAGCGGGAGGGCACTGACCCATCCGATGGCGACTGCATCCTCGTGCGGATGGATTTGGAGACGTTGCAGATCACGTACTCCACCCGCTATGGCGGGCACAATCTTGATGTGGGAGAGAAGCTCTGCCGCTTCTCGGACGGAAGCATTGGGGTAGCGGGTACGACCAATTCGGAGGACTTCCCGGTTGTCGGCGGCTTTCAGAGCTCCGGTGGCGGCACGCAGGATCTCTTCGTCGCAAGGTTCGACCCGGAACGAAAGGCCTTTCGATTTGCGAGTTACCTGGGAACCGGCGAGTATGAGGATGTCGGAGGACTCGTTGCGGGCGCCGAGGACATATCGCTGGTGTCAGTGCAAGCGCGGGCGAGCCAGGTCGATGACCGTCTCCACCGCGCCTATTTGGCTCGTATTTCCGGTGATGGAGCTCGGCTACTGGGAGTGGATCTGCCGGGCGAAAACCGCCAGCCCTCCACGGGATGGGTGACCGTGGCGCCGGATGGATCCATCCTGGTGCGGCGAGTTCTGGATCCTCTGCAGTCGGCGACCGACCCACGTGGGCTACTCCGCGCTAGGCCACGTGCGATCATCGACCGACTCGATCCGACCGGGACACGGCTGTTGGGGACGCTGGTGGAACCCGAGGGTTTCGCTAGATCCCGGTTTGTACTGGATGGCCGGGGCCTGTTGTGGTTGGCCGGAGAACGATACACCCAGGTTCCCAACTCCTACGACCTTCAGGCGCTCAAAATGGACTTCTCGACGGGAAAGGTCCTCTCCTCACTCACCTTTGGCGGGAGTGAGGAGGACTATCTCAACTCCCTTGCGATCACTCCGAATGGGGATGCGGTGCTTGCGGGAGCCACCAATTCGCTCGACTTTCCCGTGCGGAAGCCCCTCCAGAGCGTACATGGAGATGCTGCCGTGCAGAGTATCTTCCCGCAATTAGACGGGTTTATCGCGAGGATCTCCTTCGAACCACCCTCTGGCCCTGCGCCGCGGTTGGCGTTGGGTTTTACCCGGGGCTACTTGAGGGTGAGTTTGCGCGGGTCGGAGGGAGCCCGTCTAGCGGATCGACGCACGCTGGGGTTGGTCCTGAATAACCCGGGCGTCGTGCCGGTGAGTGTCACGGTTGGCGAACTTCGGCCCCCGTTTACCGTGCAGAGCGGCGGGGAAACCTTCACCATCCCGCCTCGGGGTCGGAAACGGGTGGAGATCCACTTTCAGCCGGATCGGCCGGGCATCTTCCACACCCAATTGCCGATCACCAGCGATGATCCCAAGCATGCTGTGACGCACATCCGCCTGGTAGGAACGGCGACTCGGTAACGATCTGTGAGCAGGAAGGCAGGGAGACCGCCTGGGGCAGTGAGAACAAGGCTGTGTCGCTCTCGGTGGATTTGAACCGGAGGCCTGAGTTCGATGATTGCCCTGCCTCGTCCACACGGTCTTGCGCTGGCGATCCTCGCCGCCGCGTTCGCGCTGACGGCGGCGAGGCCCGCGCCGCAGGCCCGGGCCCGAACCGCCTCGGCGGGACCGGTCAGCCGATCCACGAACTGCTTTGAGCTCGGCCCTGGCCGCGAAACCAACCAGCCGTCCTGACCTACGAGTTCTGCGGGTTCCGGCCTGTGTTCTCAGGGGAAGTCGTTGCGCCAGACGTTTACGGCGAGCTTTGCCAGTTCCTTCTGTCGCTTCTCGATGTGCTCCAGCGTCCACTCTTCCGGCGCCAATTCGGCAATTCGACGGGTTAAACCGTAACGGCTTGCTTCGTAGGAGTTCAGCTTGGCTCCGAATTCCCGATTGGCGATCTCTCGGTTCGCAGGCGCTTCCAGAAAGGCGAGATTCCCCAGCCGGTAGATCGCGGAGTCCCAGTGCCGTGGCGGGATGGAAGCTTCCCACGCCTCGGACGGGTTCTCCGGGAGAATGTGCTCAATGGTCCCCGGGTCCGTATCGGGGTCGATCACGACACTCCCGGGGAGCTGGCTCTCCAGCCGGGCCAGAAGGTACCGCACGAGCTTCTTCTTTTGCCCGCCGGTCTCGAAGGTAGCGACGGCGAAGTCCTGCTGGAACTTGACGTCGTCTACGGCGACCGGTTTCATCCGTTCGTACGCCTGCCTGGGCGTGGTGGCATGGCCCTCAAGGATGGCCTTCGCCGTCTGGTGGTAGGCCGTCTCGAGGGCGCTGGGATTCAGGCCGCCGATGACGGTGTAGCGAAACGAATGAACCGAAACAACCTGGAGCAGCCGAACGAAGTTCTCCCTGGAGAAGCGCTCCCAGGCGGCAAAGAGGGCGGGGATTGCCTGCCGAACTCGAAAGAGCTGCAGTTCCCGAACGGCGCCCCTGGCCTGGGGTAGATCCAGCCAGTACTCGTGGTTGGGGTCGGTGAGTGCGGCGTAGATCTCGCCTCTCGACTCAAGAACCGTCAGGAGGTCGAGCGCCTGCTCTGGCTGCCGGACTCGCTCCGACACGAGCTTGAACAGCCGGGATGCCCGTACGTGGGGCTCTTCGCACGAGAGGTGGAACCTGAGGAACTCCGGAAATCGTTCCTGGCCCACCGTCAGCATCAAGGTGTGCCAGCGTCGCTCCAGGGACTCGAGATCGGAACGGCTCTTCAGGATCGAGAAGAGATAGTTCTTGAGCAGATCCGCGGAAGAGAGTTCCAGCCCGCGTGCGTTGAGCGTTTCGAAAACGGTGTAGGCGCTGAGATCGTCCTCGACATCGATCATGATGAACACAAGCTGCCGACCGACTGTTTCCGCCATGAAGCTCGCCACCACGGCGCCGGTTTCGAGCGAGCGGTCCAACTCCCGAAGGCGCTTCCGAAAGTACTCGAAGCAGCTCCAGAGATCGCGGTTGGAGCGGGGGAGCCTTCTCAGGTTTGGCGGCGGATTGAGCTGAACGAGGCGGTCCTGGTAGAACGGGTTGTCAATCCGATTCAGAGTCAGCTTGCTGGACTCGAGCAATGACGCGGGGTCTTTTTCCCCGACGAACCTCGATCTCAGGGCCTCGGCTCGCTGTTGGTTCTCGCTGGCCTCGACTCCGAGGTCGGCAAGATCCTTCAGATGGCGGATGCAGGCGAGCGCGAGAACGCTGAGGGTGGCGTCCGCTGCTGGCCATCGATGATGCGAAAGGCGCGGTCACTGATGGCCTCCAGCACCAGGGCGCCCATATAGTGCGGACCTCCGCCCTGGTGGATCTCCACCACGTCCCGCCACAGATCCCCCCACTGCTCCTCGGTCCACGAGTAGTCCCGCTGATACGGGGGAACCAGGTAGCTTTTGCCGTTCCCCACCAACTCCAGGAAGGTGGTGGTTCGGGCATCAAGGTACCTTGCTCGGGACAATCGGGTAAGCTCGCAGTTCGGAGCTAGGGTTGTGCCTCGAGGTCGAGGAGCTCGTCGAGCCGGCGGGCGAGATCGGCGAGGGGGGCGGTGAGGTCGGGCAGGATCGTGCGCTCGGGGACCACGATGCTGGGGAGCTCCAGCTCGCCGAAGATGTAGCTGTCGGGGATGCCGTACACCTGAAGCGGCTCGGCCTTGCCCTTGATCGGGATGGTGCCGAGGTCCATCCATGGGATCTGGCTGTCGTGCAGCCGAGCCACGAGGGGCGCCGTCGCCAGGATGTTGGCCGGAGTCTCCTTGGTCAGGCTCTCCAGGCGGGCGGCCACGTTCACGGCGTCGCCGATGACCGTCACATCCATCCGCTCCTCAGAGCCGATGTTGCCGTAGGTGCTCATGCCGAGGCCGACGCCGATCCCCGTTTCGATGGGAAGCGCGCCCTGGAGGTGGCGCTCGGCGTTGTGCAGACGAAGCATGCGACGCATCTCGATCGCGGACCAGACGATGTAGTCCGGCACATGCTCGTGCGGGTCGAGGGCGCCGTAGACCGCCATAATGGCGTCGCCGATGAACTTATCCAGCATGCCCCGGTAGCGGAAAATGATCGGCACCATCCGGGAGAAGTAGGCGTTCAGCAGCCCGACGATTTCATGGGCGGTGCTGTTTTCGGTGAGGGTGGTGTAGCTCCGGATGTCGGAGAAGAGCACCGCCACCTCCTGGGTCACGCCGCCGAGCTTCTGTGGCTCGCGGATGAGGCGCTCGGCCACTTCGCGTGAGACATAGCGGCTGAGGCTGCTCATCAGACGCTTCTCCGCGGTGATGTCCTGCGCGGCGACCACCAGCCCGGTGTTCGCGCCGGTTTCGTCGACCAACGGCAGCACGGTAAGGTCGAGCCGCACCGAGTCGCCCGACGGCCGCACCGCCGAGACGTCATAGCCCCGGGTCTCGGCATTGGTGGAGAGCGCGGTGTGGATGGGTGTCACGAGTTCGGTGTTTCGACGCTCGTGCATGGCGGAGCCGAAATGCTGACCGACGGCATCGGGACCCAGCTCGAAGAGACGGGAGGCGGCGGGGTTGACGCCGGTCACCGTTCCGTCGGCGTTGAGGGTGATCACGCCGGTGGAGATGCTGCGCAGAATGCTCTCGTTGTAGTTCTTCATGCGCATCACTTCCTGGAAGAGCTGCGCATTCTTGAGAGCCACGGCGGCCTGCGAAGATACGGCAGCCAGCAGCCGTTCGTCCTCGGGCTCGAACGAGCCGATCCGTTTGTTCAGGACCTGCGTGACGCCCAGCACGCGTTGGCCCACGGTTCCGTCATCCCGACGCACGTCTTCGATCACCGGCATGCAGAGGATGTTTCGCGTTCGGTAACCGGTGGCGCGGTCGATCTCCCGGTTGAATCGGGGGTCGGCGTAGGCATCGGGAATATTAACGGTCTCCGGAGTGGTGGCGACATGACCCGCGATCCCCAGATGTTTCGGAAAGCGAATCGACTTGCCCTCGAGCCCCTGTCCGACTTTGGACCAGAGTTCCCCCGCCTGCTCATCCACCAGGAACAGCGTGCAGCGGTCGGCATCCATCACTTCGCGGGTCTTCCGCATGATTTCCTGGAGCAGCGTCTCGAGATCCAGGTGCTCGGAGAAGGTTCGCATCACATCGAGCAAGATTTGAGATCGACGCGACTCTTGCTGAACGCTCTCCACGGCATTGGCGTTGGCAAGAGCGATGGACGCCTGCCCGGCAAGCGAGCGCATGAGCTGCATCGATTCCTCGTCGAAGGGGACCACTTCGTCAAGCGTCTCTGGGGAGAGCACACTGCCGACTCGCCGCTTGCAGTTCATCAACTGCACGACCCCTAACACGTTGTTGCCGGGCTCGGCATTCGGATCGAACATCGGCAGCGCGAGCATGGAGGCCGTGCGATAGCCCGTGGCGGCGTCGAACGAGCGGCTCCCAGAGGATGACGGCTCTCCGTCGGTCGGCAGATCGTAGACGTCGTCGCAGCAGAAGACTTCTCCCGAACTCGCGACCCAACCGGCGACGCTTCGCGGATCGATGGGCACCCGGAACTCGTGGTGCTCCAGCGGAATGGAGTGGTTCTGCGACACGGCATTCCGGAGGAACACACCCTCGGGGGTGCGTTCGGTGACCCAGATGCTGCCCGCATCGGCCCGGGAAAACAGCCGGGCGTTGGTGAGGATCAGCTTGAGCAGCGAACTGAGACTTCGCTCGGAGGAGAGCGCGATGCCAACCGCCTCGAGCTCCTTCATCTCGTGCTTCAGCCGTTCCCGATCCTGCCGCATCACCGCGACGGAATGGTTGAACAGCGCGAGCCGCATCCCGCGACGGACTGCCAGCGCGATCACCACCGGTCCGGCATTCACCGGCCCTGCATCCACGATCCGAGGATCCAGCGGCAGAAGCGAGGTGCAGACCTCAGCAGGAGCCAGCACCAGAACTCTCAGTTCAGGACGGCCCTCTGCGGTGGGAAGGGCGCGAATCGCAGCAGCGGCGGCCTCACGATCCTCGCCCACCGCCACGGCAAGTTCCACGACACCCTCGATCGGCTGAAGATGGTGAACCTGTTCGAGGGGCAAAGTGATCGCATTGAGTTCCTGGAGCGTGTCCGCCGGGAGTGTTGCAGGGACAAAGATTCGCATCGGCACAACGGGCATGGACACGGCTGAACCATCGGCCGGACGAGAGACTGAGTCTGCGTTCAATTCACGATCCATTCGTACATGACCCCTGCACTGGAGTCGTCGGGCTGCTCAACGGCTCGGCGAAACAACATGCCAGCGGGTGCGTTCACCGAGCCGACCTGCGATCCAACGCCCGGCGCGGAACGCGGGGCGCGACTTCGCATCGGCATTCGCCTTTGAAAGCGCCTGATCCGTTGAGGACGCCGAGTCCACATGATGCCGATTCTTCAATGGGGGCCGCCATCCCTCTCCACGGCTGCGCTCCCCGGCGGGGTTGGAACATCGCGTACCCGAAACCGAACCAATAGAGGGAGTGTCGAAGTTGGAGGGCAACACTGGCACCGTAGACACCCTTCGGATCGGCGGGCGACTCTTGATGAACAACAACGCTTTTCCTCATCGCCATCGCATCGGCTTCTGCCGGCGCGAGGTCTTGCAGGCCGGCTTTTCCGCCGCGATGGGGCTCACGCTGCAGGATCTCGCGCAGTCACGACCGGCAGCAGCGGCGGACGGCGCCGGATTCGGTTCCGCGAAGCATGTGATCGTCGTCTGGATTCCCGGCGGCCCCTCGCAGATGCAGCTCTGGGATCTGAAGCCGGACTCTCCGACCCAGGCGCGCGGCACCGCGAAGCCGATTTCGACCTCGGCGCCGGGCGTGGAGATCGGCCATGTGCTGCCGAAAGTCGCCCGGCGGATGTACCACATCGCCCTGGTGCGCAGCCTCACGCTCGGCGCGGAAGACGACAATCACGAGATCGGCCATCAGAAGATGCTGGCGGGGCTCCGAACCCGGGTGCCCGGCGCCACCATTCACGACAGCCGCAAGGATTGGCCCTCCCTCGGGTCCGTCATCGGAGCGCTGCGACCGGTGGAGTCCGGGCTGCCCAGCTCGATCCATATGCCGATCCGGATGACCCATCGCGGGGTGCCGTTTTCGGGCGAGACGGCGGGCATGCTCGGGGGACGCTTCGATCCGTGGCTGATTTCGGGAGACCCGAACGAAGCCTCCTTCCGGGTGCCGGACCTGATGCCGCTGGCCGGGTTCACCCTGGACCGGCTCTCCGGCCGGCGGAAACTGCTCTCGGAGATCGACGCGCACCGCCGCGATCTGGATCGCGATGACCAGATCAGCAAGCTGGACAGCGTCCATCAGCGCGCCTTCGAAATCTCCACCAGTTCCCGGACGCGTGATGCGTTCGACCTGTCCAAGGAGCCGGCGGCTCTTCGGGATCGCTACGGACGCCATCTCTACGGCCAGTCGCTGATCCTCGCACGGCGCCTCGTGGAGTCGGGTGTGCGATTCGTTCAGGCGAACATGGGCCCCATGAACAGTTGGGACTGGCACAACGACGAGGACGAATACATCGGCCGCCAGCTTCCGCCGTGGGATCAGGCGTTCAGCAGCCTGCTGGACGATCTCGAGGCGCGGGGGCTCCTGAAGGAGACCCTCGTTCTGGCGATGTCGGAGATGGGACGAAACCCGATCCTGGGACGGTCGGTCACCGGCGCGGCAGCGAATGCGGCGAACCCGGGCGGGCGGAACCACTGGCAAAACTGCTGGTCGATGGCGTTTGCGGGCGCCGGCATCCGCGGCGGCACGGTGGTCGGCAAATCCGACGAGCTGGCCGGCTTCCCGGATGGCGACGGCTACTATCCGAACGATGTCGCCGCTACGGTCTACCACGCGATGGGCATCGACCCCCGCACCGAGGTTCGGGACTACGAGTCGCGACCGATCGTCATCAACGACGGCACCCCGATCCGTGGATTGTTTTGATCGACCGAACCGGCGAACCGTCCTGACCGGGATGGTCGGGACGGTTTGCGGCGGTACGGGAGGGTTCGGCATGACCGAGGCCGCACAGGCTCCGCGCTTCGATTGGGTGCAGGCCACACCAAAGGCTGCCTGGCAGGCTCGAGACTCCAGCGGCGAGGTGGTGTTTCGAGACCGTCTCTGGCTGCTTGGCGGCTGGTTCGACTCGTTTCAGCCCGCCCCACGCGATGTCTGGAGCTCGGCCGACGGCGCCGACTGGACCTGCGTGACGCCGGAGGCTCCGTGGAAGCACTCTGACTTGCCGATGACGGTGACCCACAACGATCGGATGTGGATCCTCGGAGGCTGGTACAACGGCCGGCTTCCGGGTCACGAGTCGGGCAGTGAGGTCTGGTCGTCGTCGGACGGGCTGAACTGGGAGCGTAAGGCAGACCGACCCGGATGGTCGGCGCGGCTGGCGGCCGGCGTCGTCTCCTTCAAGGGCCGGATGTGGATTCTCGGCGGCACTGAAAACTACTACTTCGGTGATCGCGCCAGCTTGAAGAACGATGTGTGGTCGTCGGTGGACGGCAAGACCTGGAAGCTGGAGACCGAGCACGCCGGGTGGAGCCCCCGCGCCTACCATCAGGCGGTGGCGCACGCCGGCCGCATCTGGGTGATGGGCGGCGGCAACTATGTGCCCGAGTATGAGGCGCTGAACGACGTGTGGTCGTCGGAAGACGGGGTTCACTGGGAGCGGGCCACCGAGAAGGCCCCCTGGAACCCTCGCCTCTGGTTCTCTTCGGTGGCCTATCGAGATCACCTCTGGGTGATCGGCGGCTGGTCGAACAACCCTTCCCGCAACTGGGGAGACTCCTGGTACTCCGCGAACGGTCGAGACTGGAAGCAGCTTCAGACCGGCAGATGCTGGAAGGAGCGCCACGAGCACTCCGCCTATGTGCATCGGGATCGCATCTGGGTGGCGGGCGGGCATGCCCAGCCGCTGAACAGCGAGGTGTGGTCGCTGCACCTGCCGGAAAACTGGCGCGGAGACTGAGTCCGAGCCCGGAGCGCACGCCTCGGGCTCGAAGGTCGACTCAGCTCCGCACAGGGTCTTCCACGGCCGAGCGATTGGGGTTCAAACAGGCCCAGCTCACCGCTCCGGCGAGCGACACCCCGACGTAGACCCAGAGCACGGTGTTCCAATCGCCGTGCGTGTCCTCGATCCGCTTGATGAGGCTGCCGATAACGGTGGCGCACGACATGGCGCCGAGATTGCCGGCCATGTTTCCCACGGCGAACATGAACTGGGTGTGGCGGCCGGAGATGTCCATGGTTGCGGCCCATGAGGCCGGGCTGGAGAGCGCGAAACAGAAGGCGCCGGCGGCGAGGATCATAACCAGCCCGCTGGGGGAGCTTGCGGTGGTCGCCACTGCCTGGGAGAGCGCCGTGAGCAGCATCGCCACGGCGCCGAGTCCGCTCCGAGAGATCCACTTGCTCTTCGTCTTCACGTAGAGGCGGTCGACAAGGACCCCGCCGACGATGCCGCCGAACACACTTGCGGCAAGCGGCGCCATGGCCAGCATCCCGGTGTCTTGCAGCTTCACGCCGTGTCCCTTTTCGAGGAACGCCGGGAACCAGGTGAGGAAGAACGCCGCGACGAAGGCCCGGAAAACCGCCTGGCCGCAGATCATCCAGGCGCTGGACGAACGCAGCATCGAGCCCACGAGCAGGGCGGAGCGTCGCATCCGCTCGGGCATGGGGATCTCGTCGGACTTTGCCCCCGCGCCGGCCCGGCCTCCTTCTGAGACGCCGATGAGATCTCGCTCCGCCCGATTCACCCCCGGGTGCTCGGAGGGAAGATCCCGAAAGTAAAACGCGAAGGCTGCTGCCCAGAGCACGCCGACGGCTGAGTACGCGAAGAAGACGCCGCGCCAGCCGAGGGGAAGCAGCAGCAGCGCTGTGAGCCCTTGAGCGATGACCGCGCCGAGGGACATGCAGCTCGTGATCGCCGAACTCGCACGGCCCCGGCCCGCGGGCGGAAACCAATCGAGCACGGCTCGCCCGGCGCAGGGCACCAGCCCCGCCTGACAGACGCCGAGACCCACCCGTGACCACCAGAGCTGACCGATCCCGGCGGCGAGGCCGGTCCAGATACTGCAAAGCGATGTTGCGACGCTAAGCGCCGCCATGGTCCAGCGCGCGCCGTACCGCAGTCCGAGCCATCCGGTCGGGATCTGAAACCAGGCGTAGCCGATGAAGAAGGCCGCCATGACGACCCCCATCTGCTCGCTGTCGAGTTTGAGATCCCTCTGGATGGTGGTGTTCGCGGTGCTGATGCAGATCCGGGTGAGGTAGGCGCTGATGGACGCCAGAGCGAGCAGCACCAGGACGCCATAACGGACGCGGGTGTCACGTGCGGTGGTGTCGGTCGAATCGATGGGGACGGCTTCCGATGTCATTGGGCAGAGCTCCGGATGCAGCGTTGCCGGAGCGGGCCCCGTGTTCCTCCCGCGCCGGAAGATTTCCAAAACCCGCCTGTGGGTTTACAACCGGCCGTGGCGGATGTCGAGCATTCGGGGCTGCAGTTGGAACTGAAGCGGCTGCCCGGAGAAGTAGCGCTCGAACTCCAGCGCCGTGAGTTGGAAGTAGCGATGGAAGGCGTTCGGCGCATACCAGGCGGTGTGCGGCGTGAGAAAGACGTTCGGCAGCTCCCGCAGCGGGTGCGGATGAGGCAGGGGCTCCGGGTCGAACACGTCGAGGCCCGCGATCAGATCACCCCGCTGAAGCCGCTCGATCAGCGCCGCTTGATCGAGCACTTTGCCGCGGCTGCAATTGATGAGAATGCGTCCCGGGGGCAGCAGCGCCAGTTCCCGGGCGCCGATGAGGCCCGTAGTGCGGGGCGTGAGGGGGGTCTGGATCACCAGAATCTCCGCGTGCGTGATCACCGTGTCGAGATCCGCCCGGCGAATGCCGAGGCGCTGGGCGGTCTCCTGGGGAAGGTAGGGATCGCACACGAGCAGATCGACGCGAAACGGCGCGAGCAGCTCGACCAGGCGCTGTCCGACGTGACCGCAGCCGACCAGTCCGACTCGGCGCTCGGTGAGCTCGCCGGAGACGAAGCTGTCGTTGTGGGCGCGCGCCCAGGTCTCGGTTCCGGCGATCATCTGGCGGTAGAGCGCGCCGCCGTTCTTGAGGCAGATCAGCATCAGGCCGAGCACCCACTCGGCGACCGGATGCGCGGAGGCGTAGTTGTCGGCATCGACCACGGTGATGCCGAGCTCGGTCGCGGCTTCGATGTCGATGCCGGTTCCGAAGCGATCGCTGCGGAGCCCCACGATGCGGAGGTGCGGCAGCGCTTTCAGCAGATCGGCGGTCAGTTCCGGCATTCGGCCGCCCAGCTTGATGAGGCCCACGCACTCTGCCGCCTGGCGCAGGAACTCGGCCTCATCGAGCGGCGCTGGTCCCACGCAGTCGACCAGTTCCACAACACCGGCCAGACGGGCGCGGTCTTCGTCGCGTACCCAATGGGGTGGGTCCAGCAGCACATTCGGGCGGTTGGGATCAAGCACGAGGGACCCTCACTTGCAGGTGCGCTTCCAGAGTTCGACAAAGGCGGTATCGAGTTCGGGATCGGTGACGCGATCTACTCCGCCGGGATTGTTGTCCCATTTGTAGCTGCCGAAGCCGCCCCGATCTCGGCGAAACAGTTCACCCAGACCCGGCTGCCCGCTCCAGACGCGCAGGCAGCGCTCCAGGAACGAGATCCGCTGTTCCGGCACGTCGAGGTAGCTGTTGGTGACCCCTGTCAGGATGGAGAGGGTGGACACAGAGTTCAACTCCCGGCGCCGGTCCATCAGCCACAGGAACCGTTTCGGAAAGACGGCGCCGCCGACAGCCTCGCCCCTGAGAAAGGCGGCCAGCCAGTCGTCCGGCGCAGGCTGTCGGAGCGCCATCGAGCAGCGCGGATACATCTCGACCGACAGGTGCGCCCCGGCCTTCAGCAGCGCGTCGATGGCGCCGGTTCGGTTGAGATTGGGATAGGCCACACTCGTGCCGTGCACCAGGAAGGCGCCCCACCGGCCGGCGTGCTCAGGGTGTCGGGCTGCCATGATCCGGGCGCACGCGGCGACGGCCTCGGTGCTGCGGACGTTGAGCTCATCCAGCATCACGAAACCAGCCCGGCGCTCCGAGAGGATGGTGTGAATGCTCCGGGCGAGAGTCTCACCCGCTGCCATCGCGTCGGCCGGCGCCGGCTTGATGCTGAGCGCGGAGAGCTTCTCGCACCAGCGCTCGGCGGGGAACTCGTCCGGCCGAAACGTGCTGCAGATGTAGCCGCTCCCGACCTCTCGAACGAGCGCAGCAAGCGCGTCCCAGAGCTGAGGGTGGGCGCGATGGATGATGTGAAACATGCCGTGTGGATCCGGTCCTGATACGGGACTTCAACAAGCTTGACATGCGGTGGCCGGGATCTCAATGGCGGATTGGGATGGGAAAGTGGCACGCGAAAGGCGCGGGGGTGCGATGAGAAAGAAGGGGAAGGCGGAGGTGGCACGCGAAGGCACGAAGGCGCGAAGAAGAGGAAAAAGGGGATGGGGAAGGAGGCACGCGAAGATGCGATGGTGCACTCTCGATGGACTCTCCGGGGGATGAGGTAACCGTCACGAAGTCTCTGGGTTGGCGCCGATGGCGAGGAGATCATCCCACGATTCGACGGAAGTGGCCTGGTCCACCCACCCTTCCAGCACCGACACATCTGACTGACCCCGCAGCAGTTCAAGCTGATCCGGCGTCGGATCTCCG
Organism: Actinomycetota bacterium; assembly: GCA_005798285.1. Taxonomy (GTDB): domain Bacteria; phylum Armatimonadota; class SYMT01; order SYMT01; family SYMT01; genus F1-80-MAGs030. Next base: position 4,982 of record SYKE01000144.1, on the reverse strand, counting down.
CACCGACGCCTGCAGCGTCGAATAATCTGGTTCTGGAGACCGACCAGCACACCTTCGGCCTAGCCTTCGGCTCGGCCCTCGGCGATCCACTGCTTGACGGGCGGGTAATCCTTCAACATGACTTCCTCCTGACTGAACCCCCGGAGACGGTGCATTCACAATGCCCTTCGCCGGGGGACGAGGGAACCGTCAGGAAGCTTCCGAGTTGGCGCCGATAGCGAGGAGATCGTCCCACGACTCGACGGAAGTGGCCTGGTCCGTCCACTCGTCCAGCACCGACAGGTCTGACTGTCCCCGCAGCAGCTCAAGCTGAACCGGCGTCGGATCTCCGCACCGACGCCTGCAGCGTCGAATAATCTGGTTCTGGAGACCGACCAGCACACCTTCGGCCTGGCCTTCGGCACGGCCCTCGGCTCGGCCTTCGGCTCGGGCTGCGTCACTGCTTTCGGCGATCCACTGCTTGACGGGCGGGTAATCCTTCAACATGACTTCCTCCTCATCGAACAACTGGCGAACCAGATCGTACGGGAACCGGGCTGCCGCTAGAGATATTGTAAACGCCTGCGCGGCCGACTCCAGATTCGGGTCGGCGATTCGCGTCTGAACGAGGTCTCTTGCGAGGACCAGAGTCTCTTCCCTCGGTTCCTCCTCCCACAGGAGCAAGAACGGCGCGAGTTCCGGGTAGAGTCCCGCGCGGATTTCCGCCTCGAGGGCCCAGAGTTCGAGGGTGTCGAAGTAGAACGCCGTCTTGAGTGTGCCGACCCGCGAAACGAAGCTGGATGGGAAGAGGCGCCGGGCGCCGCGCCGCAGGTAGACCGTCAGCAGCACCACCTCGCAATCCAGTTGCAGCGCGAGTGCAGGGGCCTTCCAGTTCCAGCGCAGGAGGGTGCGGCGGCTGGGTGGGTTCAGGGCGTACTCCACGAGAATGCCGCAGCGCTCGGCGGGCTTTGGGCCGTCGAGAACCATCACATGATCGGCGCGGTGCTCGGGAACCCGAGTGATGGCGGTGTCTTCGATGCGACAGGTGGTACTTCGCGCTGTGCTCTGCTCACTCCCGTCACTCGTTCCGCGTTCCGGGGCGATCGTCGTCGAAGAGCTCAATGTAGCTGGAGTACTGGAACCGACGGTTTCGACTTTGCCCGGTCCTCTCTTCCAGGATCCCGCACTGAGAGAACCGCTTCACCACATCGTTGGAGACCGCGTAGGACGCGCCGAGCAGATTTTGAACGTCCTGCACCTGCACGATGGGCCGCTGATAGAGGATCTCAAGGAGTCGATGACCGTTCGCCGCAGCACGGCCGAATGTGTCCGTAATCTGGTATCGATGCTTCTCGCGCAACCTGAGAATGGAACGGGCGACATCTGCCGCCTGACATCCGACGTCGCTGACCCCTCTCAGGAAGAATTCCAGCCATGCCTCCCACTCCCCCCGGTCTCGAACCGCTTGAAGCCGGTCGTAATACTCCTGCCGATTCGCCTTGAAGAAGTGTGAGAGATAGAGAACCGGCTTTTGCAGCACGGCCTTTTCGCAGAGCAGGAACGTGATCAGCAGGCGACCCAACCTTCCGTTCCCGTCGAGGAACGGGTGGATCGTCTCGAACTGGGCGTGTGCAAGTCCGACTTTGACGAGGATCGGCAGGCTTACATCGCCGTGCAAGAACAGTTCCAATTCTCCAAGAGCAGTCGGCACGTGATCCGGCGGTGGGGGGATGAAGGTCGCATCCCGGAGCGTACAGCCACCGGGGCCGATCCAGTTCTGGGAGGTCCGAAGTTCACCGGGTGCGAGGCGAGATCCACGGACATCCTTAAGAAGTTCGTGGTGGATCTCCTTGATGAGACGAATGGATACGGGAAGCTCATTCAGTCGCTGTAGGCCGAGGTTCAGCGCGCGCACATAGTTGACGACCTCCCCGACATCCAGCGGGCGATCCGGATCTAGAATTCGTGCTTCAGCCGCCAGCACATCCTGGAGGGAGCTCTGGGTTCCCTCGATCTGGCTGGAAAGCACCGCTTCTTTGCGGACGTACATAAATACGAAGAGGTCCGGGTTCGGAAGCGTTTGGATAATGCCATCCAGGCGTCCAAGAGCCTGATCCGCTTCGGAGAGGCGGATCTGCAGTCCTCCGGCCACTCCAATCGGTGGATCAGGCGGTAGAGCAGTGGGATAGAAGGCACGGTAGCCGGCGAGTTGCCGAATGTACCGCCCCGCTCTATTTGAGTGGCTCCGAGACGCGTCGGTTTGGTTCATCTCACCGCAATCCTGGAGGTGATCACCCGCGGGAGCGGGCCTGGGGGTCGAGGAGCCTCAGACCCCTGGTTTCAGTGAAGCATGGTCTCATAGAAACATGTTAGCCGGCCGCTCCGCCAGCCTGTACTTTCCCGGATGTTCGGCCCCGATCCTGGTTCACCCGAGGCTCAGGGCCTACCCGATCTCCTGTGCGCCATCCCATAGGTCACGCTGCGTAACATATGGAGCCGAACCTGTTCCATATGTCACGCTGCGAGATATGTGGAGCCGAAACAGTTCCATATATCTCGCTGCGTAACATATGGAGCCGAAACCGTTCCATATGTCACGCTGCGAGATGTATGGATGCGGCGAACCTGCCGGCGGGCCTCAGTCGCTGCCCGAGGGCGCTGGGGTCTCCGAGAGGGTGATCCAGAGCTCCTGATCGATCGTCTCCACCGGGAACCGGCGGAGGCGCTTGCTCGGGTCGGCGAGGGCGCGGCCGGTCAGCAGGTCGAACTCCCAACCGTGCCAGGGGCAGGCGAGGATCTCGCCGTCTCGGCCCCAGCGCCAGACACCGGGCTCGGAAGGGAGCGTGGTTCCGCCAACGCGGCCGAGACACACGGGCGCCAGTTCGTGGGGGCAGACGTTCTGGACAGCGACCACCGTGCCGTGCACGTTGAAGAGCCCGATCGATCGGCCCTCGATCTCCAACAGCCTCCGCTCGCCGACGGGCAGCTCGCTCTCAAGACACACGCGGTGTTTCATCTCACGGGGGGCTCCGCCGGCGGCAGTCGGTACAGTTCGCGGGCTGTTTCGCTCATGATGCGGGGTCTCAGCGGGGGCGGGAGTCGACGCGCGGCGAAGTCGGGGGTGTCGCCGTCCCAGTGGGGGAAGTCGCTGGAGAACATGAGCATGTGGCCGGCATCGAACATCTCCAGGATCTGGTGCAGGTGCTCGGGACGGCCCGGCTCCTCAAGCGGTTGGGTGGTGAGGAGCACGTGCTCGCGCACGATCTCACTCGGTGGACGATCGAGCCACGGCGTGGTCTGTCGCAGCGCCCGCCAGTTCTTGTCCATTCGCCAGAGTAGCGCGGGCAGCCAGGAGACGCCGCCCTCCACCAGCACAAACTTCAACGTCGGGAACTTCTGGAAGACTCCTTCGAGCACCAGACTGGTGAGCTGCGCGATGTAGCTGCCGACGAGTCCGGTGTGCCACTCAAAGTAGTTCGTGGGGTAGCCCGCGGCGGTGGGCGGACCCGAGATGCCGACGCCTTCGGAGCCGGGATGGACGGCAACGGGCAGATTGTGCTCGACCGCCGCCCGGTAGATGGGGTGGAAGTAGCGCTGGCCATACGGGATCCGGCCGGCGCTGGGCATCATCACCTGAACGAAGCCGGGGTGGTCGCCCAGCCGGTGGATCTCGCGGGCCGCCAGTTCGGGATCCGCCGGCGAGACCATCAACGAGGCGCGCAGGCGGGGATCGACCGGCAGCCAGTCGTGCACCAGCACGTCGTTCTCGGCGGAGAGCACTGCGGCGGCGAAGTCGGGATCCGGCGAGAGACCGATGTGCTGGTTTCCACCGGTGAGAACCCCGTACTCAATGCCGTACGGCTCGATGAAGTGACGCGCCAGCGCTTCAGCGGAGGCCTCGATCCGAGAGCCGTCGGGCAGCACCGTGTCGGCGCGCATCACGCCGTTGGGGTTCCAGTAGCCCAGGTGTCCCGGTCCGCGGCTGCCGGAAAGATATCGGCTGCGCCAGGGCTCCGGGAGGAAGTCCGGCACTCGACGGGAGTCGGGCACGTGGTGGATGTCGGTGTCGATGATGGGCATGAGGGGTTCTGTTCAACCGGCAAACCGCGCCGGGGTGGCCACGGGGTTTAATCACTCTCCGTCTGTGCCCTCTTGGCAGCGGCTCGCTCCTCGGCGAGGAGATCCACAACCGGCCCACCCGGTTCCTGGATCCAGTAGGGCGTACCGGTGCGCCGGGCGAGCTCGAGGGCGTCCTGCCCCGCGAGGCGCAGCGCTTCCAGGGCCCAGTTCCGCTTGCCCTCAAACTCCTCCTGGAGGGGGTTTTCCCGAATGGCGCCGGGCGCCTCGGGCTCCACGTCGGGGGCGCCCGCGAGGTCGACGATCTCGCCATCGATGATGACATACACGGGTGTGTTGGTCCGTCGCCCCAACTCCAGGGCATCCGCAGCGGCCAACCGGGCCGCCTCGAGCGCCCACTCCGCGCTGGAAGGATCAAACGGGGAATCGATCTCCATTGGAGCCTCCTTGATCGACCAGAATCGGCGCCGGGCCGGAGTTCTCCAGAACCATCCAGCGGTCCGCGAGTGGCTTGTAGTGCGTTTCGAAGAGCTGCCAACCCCGCTCATAACGGCGCCGAATCACATCCTCCGCGACGAAGTGTCCGCCCTGACGCACTCTCGCAGCCACCCGGGAGATGGCCAACTCCGCGGACTGGAGACGGATGTAAGTGAGGTGGATGTGGTAGCCCGCTTCCCGCCAGCGATTGATCCAACGGACATACCCAAAGCCACTCAGGGTCGTTTCCAGGCCAAATGTGGATCGATGGGTCACCCGGGCGCACGTCTCCTCGATCAGCAGCCTACCGGCGCGGAGAGCGGCTTGAGCCGGATCGAGCGGTGAGAGGGCGGCGGCCATGACGTCGGCGTTTAGAAACTCGATGGCGCTGCTTCCGACCGAGAGATACCGCCGAGCGAACGTGCTCTTGCCGGCTCCGTTGGGGCCGG
>SYKE01000143.1 GCA_005798285.1 Actinomycetota bacterium | reverse complement strand
CTGGACAAAGAGGTCAGCGCTTGGAAAGCCGAACGCAACCAAGCGCTGTGCCCAATGAGATGGCGCTTCACAACTGCCAAGGCGCGAAATCGCCTCGCTCGCCTCTACCCCTCATTAGATGCCTGACAGACCACTAGAGCCCAGTGGCGTCCGTCGGGACCAACCTCCGAGACAGCACGGAGGCGTGAGAGAGAACCAATTCCACAAGATTCCGTGAAGTCGCGAACAAGCTGAGCAGAGATCCGGCAGCGCAGGGTCGGCACGTCATCAGGCACGCAACTGGAGATGTGACCCCTGGAGTCCCGAGTATTTCTTATGCCCAGGAAAGCCCCTTCGCGCGCCACTCCCGCTCTCTTTGCGGCCTCGCTCCTTCGCGTGCCACTCCCCCTCTCTCACCCCTCTCTTCGCGGCCTCGCTCCTTCGCGTGCCGCTCTCCTCCTCTCCCCCTCTCTTCGCGGCTTCACGGCTTCGCGTGACATCCCCCTCTCTCCATCCTCTCTTCGCGCCTGGTATGTATAAAGTCGTCGACCCATCCGCGAGCTTCGGTCATCCGGGAGCGCCGGCAGCCGCTTTGGAAATTGAGTGCAAGAAACTGACCCCGAGGCGCGTCCCTCTTCTGGTTGACTTCCGTTATCACTACGAGGGGCCGACCAGACCCCTTTGAGATGCGGAGTCCAGCTTGTCCCTCGCGAGCATTCAGAACCTGACGGTACGGTATGGCCGTCGGACGGCGGTGTCCGGGTTGACGGTGGAGATCCCCGAGGGGTGCGTGGGTTTGCTGGGGCCGAACGGCGCGGGCAAGACCACTCTCTTGAAGACCCTGCTGGGGTTTTTGAAGCCCGCGGCGGGCTCGGGTACGGTGCTCGGGTTGGACGTGGGGCGCCAGGGACTTGAGATTCGGCGGCGGATTGGGCTGATGCCCGAACACGACTGCCACATCCCGGGTATGAACGCCGTCAGCTTTGTCGCCTACGCCGGAGAACTCACGGGGATGCCGCCGGAACAGGCGCTTCGGCGTGCTCACGAGGTCCTCGAGTACTGCGGCCTCGGCGAGGCTCGCTACCGGGACGTAGAGGGATACTCCACGGGAATGCGCCAGCGCATCAAGCTGGCACAGGCGCTGGTGCACGGTCCCGAACTCATCTTCCTCGACGAACCCACAAACGGACTCGATCCCGAGGGCCGCGACCAGATGCTGAAGCTGGTTCGCGACGTGTCCCACGGGAAGGGGGTCAACGTCGTGGTGTCGTCGCACCTCCTGCCGGACATCGAGCGGACCTGCGATGAAGTGATCGTTCTCAAGCTCGGGCAGGTCGTGGCCCAGGGCTCCATCGCGGAACTGAAGGGCGGAGAGAGCTCTCAACTGGATGTGGACTTGCGCGAGCGATCAGACGCGTTTGCCGCACGTCTGGAGGCGATTGGAGGCAAGCTAGTGCGCTGGAACGGACCTGCCTGTCGCGTCGCGCTCCCGTTGGATGTTGCTCCGGCCGGCGCCCTCTTTCGGATCGCCGGTGAGACGGGCGCCCAGATCCGTGGCTTTCGCCCGGCACAACGCAGCCTCGAAGATGTCTTCATGGAGGCGATCTCTTGACCGACTCTTCCGCCGAGGTGAACTCCACGCCTCAGTCCCCCATCGCGGATACCAGCTACCGCAACTACGACGGTCCGCTTCGCCCTCACCGGTTTCGGTGGTGGATCATCGCTCGAACGACCGCGGGTGTCGCCTTGCGGCGCAAGGGCTTCTGGTTTCTCGCGGTGATGGCCTTGCTTCCCTATCTGGGTTCGGGCTTCCAGCTCTACCTTCGAAGCCAGGCGCCCCAGGGGATTGCCCAGTTTCTCGGAGATCGTCCCCTCACCAGCCTCTTCTATGAGGCGTTCGCGATGTCGCAGCTCTGGATCTGTCTGCTGTGTTTGATGGTGGGCTCCGGAAGCATTGCCGGGGACAACAGGACGAACGCGCTCCAGATCTACCTGGCTCGACCGATCACGAAAGGCGACTACCTCGGCGGAAAGTGGGCCGGCGTCTTTCTCGTGCTCGCCGCGGCTGCGGTGATTCCCAACCTGATTCTCTACCTCTACTGCCTGGGGAGCCTCGGAGATCAGCAGAGCTTCAAGGACCATCCTTACCTGCTCGTGCAGGCGGTCGGGTGTGGGTTGATCCCGGCGACCCTCCACAGCAGCATCGTGGTGGGCATCTCCGCGTGGTTCAAGCGGCCGGTACTGGTGGGGGGCCTCTACGCGGGGCTGTACTTCGGCTCCGGGATCCTGTCGACAATCGCTGCCCTGATCGTCCGACGCAGCGGTAATGCCGAGCACGTGGCTACCGTGTTTCACCTCGGAGTTGAACGAATCTTTCAGGGGCTGGCACAGCACATTTACGACGTTCTCCCGACCATGTTTGGCGCCCGAATGCGAGGCCCGCAGGAGAAGCCTGACCTGATGATCATTCTGGCCCTGGCGGTGGCACTCGGTACGATCGGTCTCCTCGCAGCCAGGATGCGGGTACGCGCCGTTGAGGTGGTCAAGGGATGATCGAATTCCAGGGCGCTTCACGCTGGTACGGCCAGGTCATCGGCCTGAACGACGTTACCTGTCACATTGACAAGGGTGTCACCGCGCTGATCGGGCCAAACGGCGCTGGAAAGAGCACTTTCATCAAGCTGGTGAGCGGACAGCTTCGGCCTACCACCGGAAGCGTCACCGTGCTGGGCCAATCTCCATTCGCCAATCAAGAAGTGTTCCGGCGACTCGGTATCTGTCCGGAGGTCGACAGCTTCTACGAGGAGATGACGGGGCAGGAGTTTGTCACGTTTCTCGCGACCCTCGGGGGACTTACCGGCGCCCGCCGCTCCTCCCGCGTCTCAGAGGTCATCCAGTTCGTGGGGATGGAGGCAAACGCCGGTCGGCGGATCGGCGGCTATTCCAAGGGAATGCGGCAGCGGATCAAACTCGCCCAGGCTCTCGTGCACGATCCGGATGTGCTGTTGCTCGACGAGCCCCTGAATGGCCTCGACCCGGTGGGCCGCCGGGAAGTGACCGATCTGGTGAAGAGTCTTGGCGAAGCCGGCAAGTGCGTGGTGATCTCCAGTCACATCCTCTATGAGATCGAGCACATGACGCGGCGCATCCTCCTCATCAATCGCGGCCGGCTGCTGGCGCAGGGAGATCTCTATGAGATCCGGGGGTTGATCGATCGGCATCCGCACCGAATCTCGTTGGAATCCGATCAGCCCCGACGGCTGGCCGCAAAGCTGATGGAGCTGGACGGCGTCGTTTCGTCCCGGCTGGAGCCGATCTCCGGCGCCGTGGAGATCGAGACTCGCGACCCCGACGGCTTTTACCGTCGGCTGCCGGAGATCGTCGCCGCCGGCCCGTTCGACATCCGCTCTTTTGCCTCGCCCGACAACAACCTCGAGGCCGTGTTCAGGTACCTCACCGAGTGATAGCGGATTTGATGCTCTTCAAGGGCGCGCTGCGGGATCTGCTGCGCCCAAGGCGGTTACTGATGGCGGCCCCTCTGGTCGCACTGCCGGCTCTCCTCGGCTTGTTCTGGCGCTCCATGGCTCGTCGCGGAGGGACCTTCGAACCGGAGATTGCCTACAACGTTCTTCAGGGCGGATTCGTATTCGGGTTCATTCTCGTACTGCTGTCGGTCATCGTGGCCACCGGGGTGGTTTCTCAGGAGATGGAGCAGCGCACGATGGTGTACCTGCTGACCCGTCCCATCGCCCGCTACCGAATCTTGCTCGCCCGCTTCACAGGCGCCTGGTTGGGAACGTGTATTCTGGTGAGCGCTGCTACCCTACTTCTGGCTTGCAGCGTGTTCGGACCCACCGAGGCGTTCCAGGCCATTGTCTGGACCGACATCAAAGTCGTGGTTCTCGGCGCTCTCGCGTACGGCAGCCTGTTCTTGCTCTGTGCCACACTGGTGAACAAGCCGCTCATCTACGGGCTCTTCTTTGCGTTCGGCTGGGAGAGTTGGGTACCGCTTTTCCCGACAAATCTGAAAAAGGTGTGTATCGTAAGTTACCTGCGGGTTTTGGCCCCTCACCCCCAACCCTCCCAGGGCGACGAGGGAGTGATGGAGTTGCTGTCGGCGCTGAACCCCGTGGTGATCACACCCACCGGAGCGAGGAACGCCCTGCTAATCGTCACGGTAGTCTGCCTGGTTGCGGCCGCCGTGACCTTCTCCCGCCGGGCCTATGTTCCTCGCGAAGATTCCGAATGAAACACGAGTCTCCCATTGAATGCTGACAACCCCTCCTGCCGGTCCGTGTCGCCGGCTGACCTCTTCGATCTCAAGCTGGTCTCCGACCCGCAGATCTCCCCGTGTGGGACCGAAGCCGTCTTGGTTGTTCAGCGCTCGTCCGTCGTCAAGAATGCCTACTTCTCCAACCTGTGGCTGACCTCAGTCGACGGTACGCAGGTTCGCCCACTCACGCACGGAGATCAGAGCGACTCGGCGCCCAGGTGGTCGCCGGACGGCGCCGCGATTCTCTTCTCGTCGAACCGAGGGGAGAAATCGGGTCTCTGGCGACTACCGAGGGAAGGCGGCGAAGCAGAACCGCTCATTCAGATCGAAGACGCCGCCATCGGTGAGTTCGTCAGCCTCCGGGACGGCTCCGCCCTCTATTTCACGCTCCGAGCCACCCCGCCGTGGTCGCGCAAGACCGTTGTCGAAGAGCGCAAGCAGGCAAGGAAGTCGACTCCGCCCCTCGTGGTAAACCGCCTGAGCTATCGGATGGAGGCAGGCGGGTACTTCGGCGAGGAGCTCTGGCGGCTGATGCGGTTGGATCTGGGCAGCGCCGGCGCCGAGCCGGTTGGGATCATCGCACTGGATCGGGATGTTCAAAGCTTTGACGTGAACGCTGAGGGCGACCGCATTGCCTTCACGTGCGGCTCCGGGCCGGACCCCGACCTGAATCTCCAACTCGAAGAGATTTGCGTCCTCGATGTGGCCTCAGGTGAGATCCGTACCCTCTGCGCCCCGGCGGGACCCAAGGGTGGCGTGAGGTGGTCCCCCGATGGCCGCAAGCTAGCGTACCTGGCGCACACCGACACCCGGGACGCATGGTCCGGCATCGACTCCCACCTCTGGGTCTTCGACCTGGACTCCGCCGAGTCGCGCGACTTGATGGCGGAGTTGGACCGCCCCGCGGGCGACTGCACGCTGGCCGATCTCTGCTCCTTCGGCGCCGGCTTTCCGTTCCAGTGGTCCGCCGACAGTCGAAGTCTGTTCAGCCTCGTCAGTGACCGGGGCGCCTCTCACCTGTATCGGATCCCGACCGACGGCGCCGGTCCCGTCAACCTGACCTCAGGATTTGAGGGAGTCATCTCCGGCGTAAGCGTAGCGGCCGACTCATCCCAAGCCGTAATCGTGGCGGGCGGGCCGATGCGTCCCAACGATGTGCATCGGTTGGGTCTGGCCGCCGAGAGTACGGTCTGGACACAACTTTCTGATCTGAACGCGGGCTGGCTCGCGTCCAGGACGGTGCGGCCGGCCACTGAGGTGCTTTGCCCCAGCCCCGAGGGCCCGGTCCACGGCTGGCTCATCCTCCCCGAGGGGGATGGCCCCCATCCCATGGTCCTCTACATCCATGGCGGACCCCACACCCAGTACGGCCGGAGCATGGTCTTCGAATTTCAGTGTCTCGCCGCAGCCGGACTCGCTGTGCTCTACACGAACCCTCGCGGAAGCCGGGGCTACGGCGGCGCCCACTCCGACGCGATCCGGGGAGATTGGGGTGGACCGGACTATCGGGACTTGATGGCCGCTGTGGAACACGTTGCCGCACGTCACGATATCGACGACAACCGGCTCGGCGTCACCGGGGGCAGCTACGGCGGCTACATGACGAATTGGATTGTGGGACACACCAACCGTTTCAGGTGCGCCCTCACTCAGCGAAGCGTGACCAACCTGCACAGTATGGGCGGCACCTGCGACTTCAACTTCTCGGATACTCCCTACTTCGGCGGCAACACCTGGGCAGATCCTCAGAACCTGCTGCGGCAGTCACCATTGATGTACGCAGCCGCCGTCGAGACCCCGCTGATGATCCTCCACAGCGAAGGGGACCTGCGATGCCCCATCGAGCAGGCGGAGCAGTGGTACGCGGCGCTCAAGCGGCTCGGCAAGCAGGTGGAGTTCGTGCGCTACCCCCGCGAAGCCAACCACGGCCTTTCCCGCAGCGGCCCACCGGATCTTCGGCTCGACCGCCTGGAGCGCATCCTGGGTTGGTTCCGGCGCTACCTCGTGACCGCTGATTGACATTCTGCAGAACAGGGCCGGCGTCGCGAACGCCGGCCCTGTTGGATTACTGCCTGGACATCACCCGCTCGATCTCATCGCACGCTCGCTCTACGCCGGCCTCCTGGCGAACTCGAGCCCCCACCTCCGCCGCAGATCGAGCGAACTCGGGGTTACCGAGGATGCGCGTCAGGGCGGCAACCGCCGTGGAGGCGCGGAATCGCGAGGGGGTAAGCACAGCTCCGCATCCGAGGCGGCGACCCCGGGCGCCGTTGTCCCCCTGGTCGTGAGCGAACGGCGCTACCAATTGGGGGCGTCCCGACCGAAGCGCCTGACCCGTGGTGCCGACGCCACCCTGATGGATCACGACGGCGGCACGCGGCATCACTTCGCCGTGGGGAGCGTATTCGCACACGCAGACGGACGGTGGGAGGTCCGCCGGCAGCCGATTCCACTCCTGCCGACCCGCCAGCAAAACGGCCCGCATATTCAACCGCTCCGCAATGGCGACGGCATCCCGGAAGAACTCCGAACCCATCATCACCGCGGATGACCCGAGGGTGAAGAGCAACGGCGCCGGGCCGGAATCGAGGAATGAAGTGAGTGCCTGCGGGGTCCCCTCTCCAGCCTCTCTGCGATCGTAAAATGGAAACCCGGTCACCACGGAGTGGGACGGCCAATCCGGCTGCGGCGAGGTAAGAACAGAGGAAAACAGCAGCAGGTTCAGATGCGGCGAGTATTGGCCCTCGAAGATCGGGTTAGCTCCGCGAGGCAACCCCAGCTCTGCTCGGAGGGCATCGACGGGGGCCACCCAGTTTCGGCTGTGCGTACGAACGACAGACATCAATTGTCGCGTTACGCCCGGTCCAAGCCCATACACCAGCCGAGCCACGCCGTGATGATCCACCGGCCAGGGTGGGTCATACGCCGACGCGAGGATCATCGGTTGGAGAAGCGCCCCCGCCCAGGGCGTTCCGGAGACGGTGGCCGCAATCGGGGCGCCGTAGGTGATCGGATGGGAGACCATGAAGTCGGCGTTTCGAAGCAGCGGCATCAGGGCGTTGAACTGATCCCGCACCGCGGGAGCCACCAGGTCTTGCACCACATGCCGGGAGCCATCGCGACTATCCATCACCCGCCGCATAACCTCGGGAGCCTGGTCGGGGTGCGGCAAGTGCGGGGGGAGCGGGGCAAACTCGAGCCCTTCCTTCTGAACCTTCTCCCGGTAGATCTCACAGGTTGCGATGACCGGTTCGTGTCCCCGACTCCGCAGACCCAGTCCCAGGGCGATGTAGGGGTGAAGATCGCCGAATGAGCCCCACGTCGAGAGGACGACTCGGCGACTCCTCACTCCTCGGCCTCAGGGTCCGGATCGGCCCAGGCATCCTCTACCACTTCGTCGTCCCACCCTTCCAAATCGCCCGGCTTCCACTCCGCGACCGTGGTCGACTGCCAGACTGAGTGGAGCGCGGTGAGAAGGCCCCCGAAGTCCGACGGTGGCGGGCAGGCAAAACTCAGTCGTGCCCCGGTAACCGGGTGATCGAAGCTGAGTTTCCAGGCATGGAGCGCCTGACCCCCAAGCGCGTCGACGGCGAGTCGAACCTGTGGGTTGGAGCCGGCGCCCTCTGCGGAGAGGCGTCGCACCCCGTACGTGGCGTCGCCCAACACGGGCAGGCGCACGTAGGCGCAGTGCACCCTCACCTGATGGGTACGGCCCGTGTGAAGGCGGGCCTCAAGGAGAGAAATCGACGCAAAACGCTCGAGCACGCGAAACTCTGTGAGGGCGCGCCGGTGTCGGCGATCGCTGCCCGGCTGAATGACCCCCATCTTCTTGCGGTCCGTGGGATGGCGACCGATCGGCGCATCCACCACCGCCTCCTCCCACCGAGGAGAGCCCCACACCACCGCCAGGTAGCGGCGCTCGACCGAGCGAGCCGCGATCTGTTCCTGGAGACTCCGCAAGGCAGTCTCATCCTTCGCGATCACCATCAGGCCGGTGGTGTCCCGATCCAACCGGTGCACCAGCCCCGGTCGGTCAACGGCGCCCGCCGGACGCTCGCCAAGATGACCGATGAGGGCATTCACCAGGGTTCCCGTTGAGTGACCCGCAGCGGGATGCACCACCAATCCTCGCTGCTTGTTCAGGACGATCAGGTGGTCGTCTTCGAAGAGGATCTCCAGGGGAATTGCTTCCCCCAGAGGAATGGCCGGCCCGACCGCCGCCGCCGCCTTCCACTCGACGCGATCTCCCGCCGCGACCTTCGACCCCGACCGGGCAACCTTTCCGTTGACGCGCACGCCGCCGGAGTCAATCCACTTCTGAATCGTTGACCGCGACTCATGCGGCTGCTGTTCTTGCAGCGCCTTGTCGAGCCGCCCTCCCGCAGTCTCGGTGGTGACGGTGAAACTGCCTGCGTTCATCGTGGAACCCGCGTTTGAATCCGACATGGTTAACGTGGATCCTCCCGGCATCCGACCCCCACCTGTCCTGGTATGATAGTCGCAAAGGCGAACCCGGCCAATGCAACCTCGCACGATCCTCTCCTTCTCGTTGATGTTCACCACGGCAGCGGCGCTCTCAGGCCCTGCGCGGACCGCGCGCGCCGGGTCCTTCTCGGGGGCTCCCGGCAGCCGGGGCGTGGACCTCACCCTGCTCCGTCGCAGCCTGCAGGAGTACCCCACCGCGGGCAGCGACGAGGCCCTCATCCTCGCCAACCGCAAGCGGGTGTTCGGTCGGGCCCAATCGCTCGCCCAGATCCGGCGCGTGGCGCTTGAACTGCGGCCCCTGGTCGATCAGGCCCTCGCGCTGCCCGACGCGAGCGAAGTGGTGCGGCAACTTGCAGCGCGGCGTGGGATCACCTCCGCCGCCTATCAGAGCTACTTCGCAGGCAAGCAAGAGGCCGATCTGCTGCTGGAGTCGGGCGGTAACCCGGAGGCCCGGTCCGTCTCCGACGCGATTGGGGTTGCCCAGTTCATGCCGGCAACGGCGCGCCGCTGTGGTTTGAGGGTCGACCTCAGCGAGAGCAACCGCCTCTCCCGAGAAATCGCGGCGGCGGATCGCTCACTGGAGTTCCTGGCCTCGCAGCCGGAGGACTGGAGCAAGCGCGGTCCCGACGGCACCCTCTGGACGCGCCGCCATTGGATCCTGCACCGGCTGGGTGGACGGCAGGCGCTGGCGACCCGGCGCAAGCAGGTGGACCACCGCTTCGATCCCGCTCGCGCCATTCCCGCTCAAACCCGCTACCTGCTCTCTCTCACGAGGCGATATGGCGATGTCGATTGGGCGCTGCAGGCGTACCACGGGGGAGAAGGTGGCGTCGGCACGACGCTTGCGCTTCTGAAGCGCTCGCCGAGCAAAACCTTTCGCCTCGCCAGCAGGTCGGGCGCCGGCATTCCCTACGGGGCAGCCTATCGGGCCCTCAACCCCCTGGCGGCTCCGGAGGCCTTTCACTACGTCTACGGTCGAAGCGATGACCATCGGTATTACTGGTGGAAAGTCCTCATGGCTGAGCGCTGCTTGAGCCTGTTCCGCGCCGATCCGGCCGAGTGCGAGCGCCAATGGGCTAGCCTGGCTCCCGGTCGGCCGATCGAGGCGGCGTGGTACCCCGAGGCGCCCGATCTTCGATTCTCGGATGAGGAGGCGGTTCGTCAGGGGCTGGAGTCCGGGGCGCTCGCCCCCCTCACCCCAAAAATCGCAAAGATGGGAGTACGCACCGCCGGACTCTCCGACCTGAAGGCCTCCTGGGCGCCTCTCAGCAAGTGTCTTCGACCCGAGTCCCTGGGACTGCTGTCCCGGGTTGCAGCCGACTACCGATACTCCGGTGGGCGCTCGGCCCTCACGATCACCGCAATGGCGCGCTCGCAGGAGTATCAGTCGCTGTGGGAAGCAGCCTACCAGCCGCTAAAGCCCGGCGAAGCCCCACCCTCGACCCCCTCCTACCTCACATCGGGCTGGATCTTTCACCTCGCCCCTCCGACCGACCGGCGCGACCGCCGAATCCTGGAATACGTGCTCGGTCGGCTCTACGACTCGCTTCAGATCTCCTGGCGACTGGTGGATGTCGGCCCGGCGCGACGGTATGTGATCGTGCCGAACCCGGCGTTCAAGCCCGTTCACCAGAGCTGGTTTCGGTCTCTGGCCCTCGAACCGACGTCGAAGGCCAGCCAGCCGACCGGTTGAGAGTTCCGTCCGAGTCGAGATAGAGCCACTCACACCCCGGAAACTCTCTCTCCAGCATCGCGGTCCCCTCGATCCCGAGAACCAGGAGGGCGGTGGAGAGGGCGTCGGTGAGCATCGCGCTGGGATGCACCACCGCCGCGAGCCGGCCTGAAGTCTGCGGCTGGCCGGTTCGGGGATCGATGACATGTCCGTATCGTCGACCGCCCACTTCAAAGGAGCGGCCGTGAGGGGCTGAGACCGACAAACACGAATCTGAGAGGATTACGCAGCCGGGATCCGGATCCTCCGCCGTCGGGGCACGAAGCGATACTCGCCACCCGGCTCCCGCGGAGTTGCCCGGATCCGAGCCCCTTGCGCCCACTGTGCTGGTTCCGCCGTGGATCAGATAGTCGCCGGCCCCGTCATCCTCAAGGACCACCATCGCCCGATCGACTGCATGGCCCTTTCCGACCGCCCCCAGATTGACCTCGCAGCCTGAATGATCGAAGCGGATGGTCCGGCTCGCGCCATCGAGTACGACGTGCCGAAAACCAGAGCTTTCCGCGGCCTGGCACAGTCGCTCGGGATCGGGCAGGGCGCCACGCCCCTCGACGAACCCCCATGCACGAATCATGGGACCCACGCAGGGATCGAACGCCCCATCGGTCGCGACCGAGATCATCCGGCAACAATCGAGGAGGTTGAAGAGCGACGGTTCGAGCTGAACAGGGCCCGCGTGCGCCAGGTGGTTCAGTCCGCAGATTTCGCTCGTGTACCGGTACACGGAAAGCTGCGCCTCGATCCGCTCCACTTCGTCGAGGGCCGCCTCCGCGAGTGACTCCGCCCGAAGCCCATCCGGCTCCACCAGCGCGATCTCGAAGCGTGTCCCCATCGCACGACGGGCGAACCGCCACACCGGCAGGCTCAACGCGTCGGGCCCTTCCACTGGTGTTCGGTGCAGAACGTCGCGCGTTCGTTATGGGCCGGAGCGCCGCACACCCGACACGTGCCTGCAACGGGGATCACTTCGTCGGGGTCCAGCGCCCGATCGGAAACGGGGCGGAACGCGTGGACGATGCCGGCGATCACCAATCCGACACCGACGTACGAGAAAAACGGCGAAAGCCCCGTCAGCGTCAACAAGAGCACGCCGATCGCGCCCATCACGGCGCCGCCGCGTAGCCGTGCCGCCGCCGTCCGCCGTCGAGCCGCGGTGAGCCTTCCGGTGAGCCCGGACTCTCGCAGCGCGGTCCGCACGTAGCGAGGATCTATTCCCAACTCCTCGGCCACCGCGAGGGCCTCCGCCTCGGTGGTGACCTGCCCCAGTTCGCCGACTCCGGCTTCGGAGCGCTGCTCGGCATCCGACTGGAGTTGGAGCGCTCGGGTAATCACCGGCGCGTAATCGCCGGTCTGCTGCTGCGCCCCCTGGTTCTGTCCTAAAGTCGCCACTCGACTCATCCTCCATGCCCCATCTGCTGATCCGTGGGCCTGGTGTTGGGCGTTGCCCTGCTCCACAGGCCGGCGACCCGTCGTCGGTTCCGGGGCCTGCGTGTCGTCCGGACGCCCGGCGCTGTGCTCTCGCGATTCGGCTGGGTGGACTGAAGTCCAAACCCGGGAGTGAAGCGCTCTGAGATACCGTTCTCAGTATTGGTGGTTAGACCAACGAGGCAATCCCATGGCGGATCTCCACAATCTGTTTGGTTCCCTACAGGAATTTCCCCTCGGTGAGGGGGGGTTCGGTAAGTTCTACTCTCTTCCCGCGCTGGAATCGGCGGGGGTGGGACCGATTTCTCGGCTTCCCGTCAGCATCCGCGTTGTCCTGGAGTCCGTTCTGCGAAACTGCGACGGTCGCCGGATACAGGACCGCGACGTTCAGGCCCTCGCCAACTGGGCTCCCACCGGCGAACGGACGGGCGAAGTCCCCTTCGTCGTCGCACGGATCGTGCTTCAGGACTTCACCGGAGTGCCGCTTCTGGTGGATCTCGCCGCGATGCGCTCTGCGGTGGCCAGGCTGGGTCGGAACCCGGGCCTCATCGAGCCGCTGGTTCCCGTGGACCTCGTGGTCGACCATTCCGTGCAGGTCGACATCGCGGGCTCCGGCGACGCTTTGCATCGAAACATGGAACTCGAGTTCCAGCGGAACATGGCTCGCTATCAGTTTATGAAGTGGGGGATGCAGGCCTTCAACGGCTTCAGCGTCATTCCACCCGGAATTGGGATCGTGCATCAGGTAAACCTGGAGTACCTGGCTCGCGGCGTCCTTCAGAAACACGGTGTCTACTACTTCGACTCCCTGGTCGGAACCGACTCCCACCCGACCATGATCAACGGTCAGGGAATCGTGGGTTGGGGTGTCGGCGGCCTCGAGGCCGAGGCCGGAATGCTGGGCCAGCCCGTCTACTTCCTGACACCGGACGTGGTCGGGGTGAACCTCACCGGGCAGTTGAACGCCGGTGTAACCGCGACCGATCTGGTGCTCCACATCACGGAGTTGCTCCGAAAGACGCGGGTGGTGGGCAAGTTCGTGGAGTTCCACGGCGCCGGTGCAGCATCCCTTTCGCTCACGGATCGCGCCACCATCGCGAATATGGCGCCCGAGTACGGCGCCACGATGGGGTACTTCCCTGTCGACGAAGAGACGTGCCGCTACCTGCTCAACACCGGGAGGTCGGCAGCCCAGGTGGATACCTTCCGCAGCTACCACCAGGCCCAGGGGCTCTTCGGCATTCCCGCGGCTGGAGAGTTGACCTACAGTCAGGTGGTCTCCATCGACCTCGGCGACGTTCGGCCGGGAGTGGCGGGTCCCAGGCGGCCGCAAGATCGCATTAACCTCACGGACCTGAAGGCAAAGTTCGAGGAACTGCTCGCGCTCCCCGTCGCCGAGAGCGGCTACAACAAGTCTGAGGTGGCGGATGACCGTTTCCCCATTCTGAACAGCGCCTCAGAAGCGGATCTGGGGCACGGCGATGTG
>SYKE01000142.1 GCA_005798285.1 Actinomycetota bacterium | reverse complement strand
TCATGGAGGTGCTCCTGTGGAGTGAAGTTTTCAGGAGACTCTTCCACGTCTACCCAACTTCGACCTCAGTCAGAGCTAAACGACATTTTCAGCATACTTCCGAATGGAATCTGTCCGGAGCGACAATCAAATCGCCGTGATCCGGGAGCGGGTCCGTGGTCACACTTGCAGGCTCGGCAGAGCCGACGTCCACAACTTCCGTGACCTTGACCCACTGGTCTGTCGGGAGAAACGGCGAGGGCGCTCGTCCGGTGTGCTGACTTCGGTCTGAGATTCGTGGCTCCCACGTCCTCGGAGCAGACGACGGAGGCGTTCGTGGCCGCCACGTTTCGGACGCGGTCTGTTGAGGTACGGTCGGTGTCGCCGGAGCCGGCGCCGCGCTGGCGATCGCGACTTCAGCAACGGCAGCGCGTCCCGAACCCGAGCCGCGGTCCGGTCTTTGCCGCACCTCGTCGGCGAAGTCGTCGATCCAGTGGATCCGGTCGGCTCTCGCCTGGAGGTCATTGGCACAGCCCTCCCGGAAGCAGAGCAGCTCGAAACGCTTGCCGCGGCGGAGGAGTTCGTCGATCGCGTCAATCAGGTCGGCGTCGCCCGACGACAGTACCAGGGTGTCGTACTGGTCCGCCATGGAGAGCGCCAGAGTCACGATCCCAACATCCACACCGACTTGCTTTTGAACCACCACCGTGTCCGGGCCGCAGCGAGGGCAACTGGCCATCACCGTGTCGTGGCACAGGCTGCAATGACCCCGGGCTCCCCGCGTGGTACGAAGTTGGTAGAGCTTTACGATGATCTGAGGTCCGTGCGGCGGGGCCGCCGAGAGCCAGCCATGAAAGTGACTTTGCTGAATCGGGACATTGTTGGGGACAGAATTGAAGTAATAAGCCTTCCAGATGGGACTCTCGCGCTCCAGATGGGTTCGCAGGAGCAGGTAGTCGAACAGGTAGTCGGGTTGGATGGATCGCTGCGCGTTGACGAGATAGGCCGCGTCGATCAGCCACAGTACTTTGTTTTGCGCCAAGGGGTCCCCCGGTTGGTGCGTGCGGTCGCAGTGATGCGACCGGAGAGAGATTGACCCGACCAGCTTGCGCTCGTCGGGCCGAGACGGGCCATCGGACCCATCGCCGCCACATCCACACGAGAACGCGCCACAGGCGCCGTGCCGGCGAGCGAGTCCTTCGATCGAGATCGTCGTAGCGGACCGTCCCGCTGCCGCCAGAGATCATTCTATAGGAGTGATCCGGTACTTACGCCAATCACTTCCCGCGAGGATCCCACCATCCACGGCGAGGGTCTGACCCGTGATGAAATCGGCTGCCGGAGAGCAGAGGAACACGGCGGCCCCCGCGAGCTCATCCGGCTCACCGAACCGGGCGGCCGGCGTCTTGCTGACGACCCAGTCGTACCGGGGAGTGCCCTTGAGCGGCGCTGTCATCTCGGTGTGGATCCAGCCCGGCGCGATGGCGTTGACCTGAATGTTGTACTCGGCCCACTCCACGGCGAGCAGCCGCGTCAACTGCTGAAGCGCGGCTTTGGTCGCCGTATAGGCAGGTACCGTGGGCAGACCCAGGTAAGACGTCATCGAGCTGATGTTCAGAATCTTGCCCTGACGTCGCTCCATCATGTGCTTGCCGACGGCCTGCGTGAAGAAGAACGCGCCCTTGAGGTTGGTGTCGAGCACGCGGTCCCAGTCCTCAGGCAGATACTCATGGGACGCGTTTCTCACGTTCATGCCCGCATTGTTCAGAAGGACATCAATCTGACCAAACTCTCCCAGCGCCCGCTCCACGGCACCGGTGTGGGATGGAAGCTGAGCTATATCGAAGGGAACTACCAGCGCCCTCCTGCCGAGGCCGGATCGAATCTCGTCGGCGAGTGGCTCAAGCGTTGTCGCTTCTCTCCCGCAGAGCACCACGTCCGCGCCGGCAGCGGCGTAGCCGATCGCCATCGCCTTGCCGAGGCCCCGACTCGCGCCCGTTACGACGGCGACTTTGCCGTCCAGGCGGAACAGGTCCAGTATCTTCTTCGCATCCATGCCGTGTCGTCTCCCCGTAACTTCTGCCGTAACGTCCGGACTGCGCTAACCTCTGGAACGGCGGCCAGGGTCCTTATTGGGTGCGTCCGATCTCGTCAAAGACTTCCCGAAGGTTCTTCATTCCCTCGCGGGCACTCCGAGCCATCTCTTCGCAGCTCGAAGCGAGTTCGACCTTCCCCGACTTTCGGAATTCGGATGCCAGACGTGTCCAGAGTTCCACCTCCAGATCCCGGAGTGCGGACTCCTGCCCCCGATCAAAGTCGCCGACGACCAGGTAGCTCAAGGTAGAGACCTCCTGGATCAGGCGACGTTCGCCGAGGATTGTAGCGGCGCCCTGCCGGAGGCTCAGAGATTCCTGGGCGTCGCCCCGTCGGTCGGCGTCCTTCGCCAGCTCGACACGTGCGATCGCGAACCGGTAGTCGCGGTATTCGGCGACTGCCCGGACCTTGCCTGTCGGCGACTCTTCCACGTCCTTGAGTTGTCGGTAGACCTCCAGCGCCTCTGCGCGCCGCCCTGAGCGATCCAGAAGGGTCGCCAACTCAAAGAGGATGACCGTCTCGTGGGGACACAGCGCAAGCCCTTCCCGAAGTGCGGCCTCAGCACCCCGGGCGTCGCCCAGCCCCATGCGGATTCCGGCCAGTGCGTGATAGCCGGGAGCGCGTCTCCGTGCCAGTGCCACGGCGCGCTCGGCGGCTTCCAGCGCGACTCGATCCCGGTGTAGGCTTCGGTTGACGCTGGCTTCCAGAGAGGCCACCTGATAGTCCCAAGGGAGAATGAGCCTCGCCAGTTGGAGGCGATCGACGGCGATGCTGGGGCTCCGCCTCGAAATCTCACGAGCGGAGGCGAGCGCATACCGACCGGATGCCAGCACGAGGCAGAACGCGGCTGCCAGGATGCCGCCCGGTATAACCCGCCGCTGCAGACGGATCGGGGCGAGCTCCGTTCCCTGAAGTGTCATCCCGAAGACGGTCCACGTGAGCAGCGAAATCGCCGGCACGGAGAGCAGCGAGTCGAGCAGATTGTGACTCACGAGCACCGCTGCGCTCCCCAATATCGCAGCGCTCAGAATGGAGTGCTGCGAGCGGACCCGCTGGACGCCGGCAAGCGCCGCACTGCCCATCAGGGCAGCTAGGCTCAGGAGCCACAGAGAGCCTCCTTCCGCCGCTATCTGCAGGTAACCCTGATGCGCGTGGCGGGTGAAGCCGGCGATGGCAAAAGGCGCGAAAGCCGTCTCGAAGGTGCCGGCGCCCCAACCCAGGATCGGCCTCGCCATCGCCATCCGGGCCGAGCCCTGCCAGGTCAAAATGCGGAAGCGACCGGAGTCGTCTTCTCCCGAAAACAGCGGTCCGGAGCGTAACTCCTTCGGTAGAGGGGTTCGCGAGTGATCGCTCTTACGATTGCGAAGCGGTGTTAGGGAGAAACCTGCCGCCAGTATCGCCGCGGCAATGAGAATAGTCACCTTACCGAGGTTACCCCGATCTCGGAGCGCTCCTGAGAGGAGGCCGGCTATCCCAAAGACCACGACCCCACCTCCGAGCGCCAGGAAGCCGCCCCGACTCCCCGTGAGTGCCGTGCACGACGCGAGTACGGCCACTACCAGTCCAACCACGAACACCCGGAGAGCCGGACGAAACGTGTCGTCGCGGCCCTGGGCGAGTCCGAGGGCAAGGATCAGGGCTGGAGCCAAGTATCCTGCCAGAAAATTCGGATTTGTGAACGCGCCGAACACGCGCCACGAGGCGGCTCCGGAGCGGGCGTGTTCGATGTACTCCCTCAGCCCGATGGTTCCCGCGATGAGGGCGCCGAACAGCAGCCCGGTCACCACCCGAGTTTCTCCGCCGCGGGCAGCGATGGATGCGGTGAGGCAGAGTACGGCCGTCACTCCCACGACG
>SYKE01000141.1 GCA_005798285.1 Actinomycetota bacterium | reverse complement strand
TGTCCGGGAAGTCCTACCGCCGGCACCGTCCGGGACAGGCGAACACGGGAGGAGAGAAGGCAATGTAGAGCAGCATCCAGGGAGCCGCCAGCCGGCCAGAGTTTCCGGACAAAACCCGGTCAGAATATACGGAGGTTACACTGGCTCTATCGCTGTCCGGTGACGAACGCGCAGTACCGGCGATTTGTCGACGCTGCCGGGGGCCGGCCGTCGCGGTACGGGGATGAGGATCGCTTCAACGCGCCCCGGCAGCCGGTGGTGGGGGTGAACTGGGACGACATGCGGGCCTACCGCAGTTGGGCGGGCGCCCGGCTCCCCAGCGAGGCGGAGTGGGAGTATGCGGCACGGGGTCCGGCCGGGCGCCGCTACCCGTGGGGCGATGCGGCGCCGGATGAGACGCGTGCCATCTTTGGACAGGATTGGTGCACCGGCGGTACGGCTGAGGTAGGTGGCAGACCGGCCGGAGCGAGCTGGTGTGGGGCTCTCGATCTCGCGGGCAACGTGTGGGAACGGTGCCGGGATGTCTGGCGCGACGAGGCAGACCCGGGATCGCTCGACGGGGCGCCCGTGCCGCCGGACCCGTGGGACGGAACTCGAGTGGTGCGCGGTGGATCCTGGAACAGCAGGATCGAGTGCATGGAGGGCGCCCACCGCTTCAAGCTCTTCGACTGCACCGTCGGCAGCCTGGGCTTTCGGCCGATCGCGACGGCGCCCGTGGAGATTCCCGGAGCCGACGTCGAGGGCGCCTGACCGTGCGGGACACCAGACACTCCCACGGGTGGACCTGAGGTTAAACGGCGCTCCCGCGAGCGCCGACACTTGGTTGGCCCCCACGTCGGCGCCCGGGGCGCCGGACGTGTCCCCACGCAATCCAACACTCCGTCGCGGTCGCGCGGTCGCGCGGCGCTGAGGGGTCAGGGGAACTCTGCGGCCTGCGGTCTTCGGCGGGTGTGACGTGGGATCAGGCGAGGCCGGTGAGTTCCGGGATGCCGGGGGCGTCTTTGACGATGTTGGCAACTCGGAGGGTGGTGGAAACGTCCAGACCGAGCATCTTGTAGATCTCCAGACTGGTGTCGGCGGGGGAGTAGGATTTGCTGTCCGGATACTCGCCGCGGGCGTCGCTGGCGCCGATGACGCGGCCGCCTGCCAGACCACCGCCGAGGAACATCGAGGTGTAGACGCCGGCCCAGTGGTCCCGGCCCTCCTGGCCGTTCACCTGCAGGGTGCGTCCGAACTCGCCGGTCACCACAACGAGGGTGTTCTCGAGCAGCCCCCGGTCGTGCATGTCGGAGATGAAGGTGGAGAGGCCCCGATCGAAGGTGGGGAGGTGGAAGCTGTGAAGGTTGGAGACGGCGCCCCCGAAGTTGGAGCCGTGGCTGTCCCAGCCCTTGTCTCTTACGGGGTGGGATGACCAGTTGACCTGCACGAAGCGCACCCCGGCCTCGATCAGTCGCCTCGCCAGGAGGCAGTTTTGCTGGAAGTCCTGAGGGCCATACCGCTCTCGCATTGGGGTGGGTTCGCGGCTCAGATCGAAGGCCCGTTTCGCCTCGGGAGAGGTTACGAGCGACATCGCGCGGGCGTAGGAGGCGTCGTGAGCCGCCGTGTGCTGCTCGTCGAGGCGGCGGACGCCCGAGTCGAGGGCGGAGAGCAGGTCCTTACGGCGCTCCATCCGAGCCGGTCCCACGCCGTCGGGCAGATTGAGCGCGGCGATTCGTTCGAGGGGAAGTTTGGCGTCGGAGACTTCAAACGGCTGGTAGATGTTGCCGAGGAAGCCGCCGTCCTGGCCCGTCGGCACGATCGGCTCATCAGTGAGGCGTTTGCCCACGCGCACGAACGTGGGCAGCACGTTGCGAGGCGGCAGGAAACGGCTCACCACGGCGCCGTGGTTCGGGCCCTCGAAGCCGGCGAAGGTGCGGAGACCGGTCATAGCGTAGTGGCCGGCAATGGGGTGGATGTTGATGTCGTGGTGCATCGACCGCACCAGCGTGTAGCGAGGGGCGAGCTCCGCGAGGCGGGGGAGGTGCTCGCAAACCTGGAGGCCGTCGACCGGAGTGGCGATGGGTCGGTAGCGGCCGCGGACCTCGGACGGGAGATCGGGCTTGGGGTCGAACGTCTCATACTGGCTGGGAGCGCCCCAGAGGTAGATGAAGACGCAGGAGAGATCTCTCTTCCCCCCGGCGGCCGCTGCGGCACGCAAGGCGTTCGGGAGCGCAAGGCCGAGCGCAGGAATGGCGCCGACTCGCAAGAACTCCCGCCGCGACCAACCGCCGCAGTCTCGCTTCCAACCTCCCGTGATGCTGATCATACCTTGTCCGTAAAACGCTGGATCTAAACCGGTTTGCTCTACTACGAGGATAGCACTCCGGGGAGCGTCGCGCGAGCCTCAGCGGCCGAAGAGCTTGCTGAGGGAGAACGCTGCCATGCCTTTCGCGGTGTAGCCGACGGCGACCTGCCCGGCGGCGAACGCCAAACCGAGCGCGATCTGGCCGATGGCGACAGCGCCGATGGCAATCTGTCCCACGGCGAGGCTGCCCACGGCGAGCTGTCCCAGGCAGAAAAGGAGCCCGGCGCCGGCCTGAGCGATGGTGATGACTCCCGCCGCCGCCTGACCCACGGCGACGACGCCGATGGCGAAGCGCCCCACCGCGATGATCCCCTTCGCCACGCGGTGTTTGCCCCGGGCATCGCGGCCCCACGCCACATGCACGAGCGGGATGCCTCGAATGGTGGTCGGAGACTTGTACTCATAACCGGTGCCGCCGATCCGATTCGCCGGGGTGCGGGCGCCGCAGTGAGGGCAGAGCACCGCCTCTCGCGCGACTTCCCGCTTGCAGCAGCGGCAGGTTGTCAACACGCTGTCGGCGCTCGGCGAGGGCTCCGTCACCGGAGCGGAGAGACGGAGTTGGCCGGCAAACCGCTCGGGAGAGCCGAGTTCCCGTTCCAATACCACTAGGGACCGCGCGGGATCGTCCGTGGCGCCCGCAAGTTCGAGCGTGAGATCGACGCGCGCCCGCGCCGTGTCCAGGAGCTGCGCACGCGTCTCCGGCGTCAGTGCTCCGAAGGAGGCCTCCACCCGGGTCAGGTAATCCGCCACCGACCCGTCCGACTTCCCGAAGCGCTGTACGGTCATTCGTTGCTCCCCTTCGTCCCTGAGCGTACAACGGCCGCGGCGGACAGGAGTTACTGCCGCTTTGAGGGTGTGCCATTCCGGATTTGAACGCCTTCAGAAATATTTTCTACCGCGGCGCAGGATCTCCGTCACAGGCGACGAACTGGTTTGCGTCTGGTTTTTTCTGTATCAGTTTTGCAAACCAGATAGTGCGACCCGGGCTGTGAACCGGATCGCCAGGTTCTGAGGACGTCCATGCAGGGACTTCAATCGCCGCGCAGACGCGGCTTCACGCTCATCGAGCTACTGGTGGTCATCGCCATCATAGCCATCCTCGCCTCTATCCTGTTCCCGGTCTTTGCTCAGGCCCGCGAGAAGGCCCGGCAGACAGGCTGTCTCAGCAACGCCAAGCAGCTCGGAACCGGGCTGACCATGTACCAACAGGACTACGACGGCACAACTCCGCCGGCGCAGTACTCGGTGACTGGCCCCACCACCCCCTATCCTTCTCGCTACGGAATCATCTATTACGCCGCCGTTTACGCGGACATGATGGAGCCGTACATGAAGAATCAGGGTGTCGGCGCCTGCCCGTCGGATCCCACCCGGCGAACCGTTTCCGATGCAAACTTCAAGGCCGGCCCGCCGCTGTCGTACGGCGTCAACCTCTACCCGTGGTTCTGGGGCGGGAGCGGGGTCGGCGAGCGCGTGAAGGGTCCGTCCGAAGCGGAAATCCTTAAGCCTGCCGACTCCATCTTCGTGGCGGAAGGCTTTGCCGGGGACGGCCTCAATGGCATCATCCTCACCTGGCGCCGCAAGGGTCTCGCCCGCCATGCCGGCGGCGCCAACTACGTCTACTTCGATGGCCACGCCAAGTGGAAGAAAGCCGACCCGGTCTGGGCGACGCAGCCGGACGTGTTCTGGACCCAGAAGGCGAACATCGAGCGGCTCGCCAAGGACTGGTGCACCTGGCTGCCGTAATCTTCGGCAGTTGGTCAACCTGCGGGACGGGAGGATCGGAAACGATCCTCCCGTTTCTTTTGCGCCGAACTTACGGCGACTCGAGCAACTCGGGGATCACCCGGGCCCGCGTGATGACGACATCGGTGAGGCTGCCGTCTCGTCCCTCGTGCGGATACGTGAGCTTGAGGTGGTCGAGTCCGAGGGCGTGGAGCATCGTGGCGTGCAAATCGTGGACGGTCACCACGTCGTGCACGGCCGAGTAGCCGAATTCGTCGGTAGCTCCATGAGCGTAGCCACGCTTGAAACCGCCGCCGGCGATCCAAACTGAGCCCGCATGACGGTTGTGATCGCGGCCGTCGGGACCTTGTGATATCGGGAGACGGCCGAACTCGCCGCCCCACATCACCATGGTGCGATCCAGCAATCCGCGCTGCTTCAGGTCCTTCACCAGCGCAGCACTCGGCCCTTCGATTCGACCGCAAAGGCCCTTGAGCGTGGCGGCGTTGTTGCTGTGGGTGTCCCACGGCTGTCCGGCGAGAAAGAGCTGAACAAAGCGCACTCCTCGCTCCACCAGTCGTCGGGCGATGAGGCACCGCGAGCCGTACTCGGCCGTCTCGGGACGTTCGAGGCCATAGAGTTTGCGGATGTACGCCGGCTCGGAAGAGAGATCCAACGCCTCGGGGACTGCGGTCTGCATCCGCGCCGCGATCTCGAAGTTTTGAATACGAGCTTGAAGTTCTTTGTTGCCGGGATAGCTGCCGAGGTGCGCCCGGTTGAGTTCTCCCAGCAGTCGATGCTGCCGGGTTCGCGCGGAGAGCGGGATCCCCTCGGGGGTGGCGAGGTTCGGCACCGGCGTCTTGCCGGGCCGAAACGGCGTGCCCTGATAGGCCGCCGGGAGCCAGCCGGAGGTCCAGTTTCGCACGCCGTCGACGGGCATGCCGCCGGGATCGGTGAGCACCACGTAAGCCGGCAGGTTGCGGTTCAGCGTTCCCAGCCCGTACAGAGTCCACGCGCCGAGGGTGGGGTCGCCGGCCTGGAACTTCCCGCTGTGAATGAGGCGGAGCGCCGACTCGTGGTCCACGGACTCGGTTTTCATACTCCGAATGAGGGTCAGCTCATCGGCAATGCTGCCGGTCTCGGGCAGAATCTCGCTCATCTCCAGTCCGCTGCGGCCGTAGCGGTGGAACTTGTAGGGCGAGGCGAGGCACTTGCCCGCCTGGTTGGGGAAGTGGATTTCGAGGTCCCCGTTGTAAGCCTGTCCGTGCCGCTTCACGAGCTCCGGCTTCGGATCGAAGAGATCCATGTGGCTCGGTCCGCCGTGCTGGAAGAGGGAGATGACCGCGTCCGCTGACGCCGGCCGCGCGGGCGCCCGGTCCGAACGCTCTTCGGCGGCAGCGGCCTCTTCGGCCAGGAGCGTCTGGAGCGCCATCGCGCCGACCGCGCCGACCGTCCCGCCGAGAAAGGCTCGTCGATTTCGCTGGAACTGGGGATCTGAAGCCGCCATGGTCTCCTACTCCACGTACAGGAACGCGTTTGAGGCCAGCAGCATCTGGCAGAAATCGGTCCACGCCCGCTGCTCGGCAGAGGCGTCGACAGCGGGGGCGGCGGCGCCGTACTCGGCGGTCTGCTCGGCGAGGAAGCGCTGGGCGCTCGTCAACTCCGGAGCCTTCGGGGGCCGTCCGTTGGCAAGTTCAAAGGCGATTCGGAGGCGCTCCCGGGCGTCGGGTGAAGCCTGGAGCATGCGCCGGGCGAACGCGGCTGCGCGGAGCCGGGCAAACTCGGAGTTGAGGAGCTTCAATGACTGCAAGGGGATGGTGGTGCTGGGCCGAAAAGTGCAGCTTGCTACGATGGACGGCGCGTCGAACACTTCAAGCAGGCCCGGCACCTGCGTTCGCCGCTGCTGGAGGTAGAGGCTGCGTCGTCGGGCTCCCTCAATCGACTCTGCGACCACCACGTCACCCTGAGAGTCGCGAGAGGTCGGCACATAAGGGCCGCCCTGGCGGGTGTCCAGTTCGCCCGAAATCGCGAGCATGCCGTCTCGAATGGCCTCGGCGTCGAGCCGGCGCAGGGGGAATCGGGAGAGCAGGCGATTGAGCTCATCCCGTCGTCGGGCTTCGGCGGAGGCGCGCGATGTCTGCCGGTAAGCCGCGGAGAGCAGGATCTCTCGGTGGAGCGGCTTTGCTCGCCAGCCCCCGGCGATGAAGCGGCCCGCCAGGTACTCGAGCAGCTCCGGGTGTGTCGGCAGAGCTCCGGAATAACCCAGATTCTCGGGAGTGGCCACGATCCCCGTGCCGAAGTGGTGCTGCCACCACCGATTGACGGTGACACGCGCAAGAAGCGCCGAGGGGGGAGTGCCGGGTTGAGTGAGCCATCGCGCAAATTCGAGTCGCGGTCCGACCTCTCCCGATGCGGGAAACGACTGCGGCACGCCGCTGCGGCAGAGTGCTCCCGGCGCGGCCGGCAGGACCGGCTCGGCGGGTAGCTTGTACTCGCCTCGGGTGAGGAGCTTCGCGATACCGGGCCCGCCCGGGATGTCGGCGATGCCGGCGATCTGCGCCGGTCGAGGCGGTCGGGTTGCCTCAAACTCCCGGACCTGCCGTTCCAGTTCGTCACTCCGCCGCCGTCGCTCCTGGGCAAGCGCGCGCTCGGCGTCGGTACGGCCCTCGCCGCCACCGCTCTCAATGCGGACATTGTCCACCACGAAGCTGCGGCCGCAGCAGTACTCAAACCCGAAGGCGCCGTCTGGCAGGTCCGCCTGAGAAAGGGTGACGCGGCCTTCTTCGGGAATGCCGTCGACGAGCATGCTCAGCTCAAACTTGCTGTCGCTGACTCGGGTGACGCGCACTCCGTAGTTTCGACCCGGCGTGAAGCCGGACTTCCCGATCTTGCCGCGGCCGCTCGTATCGGCGCCAGGGTAGTCGACGTTGACCGACGCCTGCCCCGCCGCGTTGCCGTCGAGCAGGATGTTGCCGCCGCGAGAACTCTCGGAGGCATCGTTGAAGTCCCGTAGGGCGATGAAGAATCCGACGTAGGGGGCGGTATCACGGCCGGCTTTCAGGTCGAAGGTGGCCTGTACCCACTCACCCTTCCCGGCGGGCGTCCAGTCGAACACCCGGAGAGTGGAGAGCGCTCGGTCGCCGGCGCCGCCGCCTTCGATGAGGCGCAGTTCCCCTCGGGAGACTTCGGCGCCGGGCCCACGATTGGTGTCCACTGCGATGCCGGGGCGACCCGCGGGGAGCGCATCGCCGGGCACCGTGCCGGACCAGTTCCGAGCCACCCGGGCGCCGTCGCCGTCAAACGTATCCTCAAACGCCAGAGTGCCTCGTTCCCGGTTCTCCGCAGACCACGACGCAAATGCCTTGCGGGCGGCGGCAATCCGTGCGTCGACGGCGTCGGAGGCCTGTTTCCAGGCGGCCCGTTCCGCGGGAGTCGCCACGTCGAACACGCGGTCTTTCGGTTTGATCCAGCGGTTGATGTCGAACGCGGGGAACAGCACGGACTGAAGCGCGTAGTAGTCCTTCTGCTTGAATGGTTCAAACTTGTGATCGTGACAGCGGGCACACTGGACGGTCATGCCGAACAGGCTGGAACCAAAGATCTGGAGTTGGCCTTCCAGAACGGCATATTTGTCCGCCCGCTGCTCATCCGGGTTGCCGTCACTGCTGTCGGTGCCGTCGGGGCTGTTGCGCAGGAAATGGGTGGCGTCGAGCAGTTCGATCCGCTCCGGGGGAAGAGTGCCGCCCGGCTTGTAGCCCGCGAGCATGTCCCCCGCGATCTGCTCGGTGAGGAAACGATCCCAGGGGCGATCTTCTCCGATACAGCGGACCCCGTAGTCTCGTTCGCGGTAGGCGAGCGGCCGATCGGTGTCGGCGCTGACGTAGCCGTTGCTGTCGGCGTATCCCGCGGCATCCAGCCAGTACCGGGCCCACCGCTCCGCGTAGCGAGGGGAGGCGAGGTAGCGATCCACCATCCGCTCATAGGCGTCGGACCGCGCGTCGCCGAGGACGTCGCGAAGTTCCTCCAGCGTCGGCGGCAGGCCGGTCAAGTCGAAGGCAACGCGACGAATGAGGGTGGGTCGATCGGCCTCGGGCGCGAGCGTGAGCCCCACCTCTTCCAGCCGCGCCTGGATGAAACGATCGATCGGTCCGCGGCCGGCGGCGCCCTGCTTAACGGCGGGAGGACGCACGGCGCGCAGGTTCTGGAACGCCCAGTGCTCCTCGCGGCCCGCGGAGCCGACCGATGCGGCGGGGATGCCCGGCGCGCCGGCGGCGATCCAGCGCTTCAACAGCGCCTTCTCCGGTCCGGCTAGAGCTCCATCCGGCGGCATCGTTCCGGCGGACACGCGCTTCCAGAGGTGGCCGCGCTCCAGGCCGCCCGTCGCCACCGCCGGCCCCGAGCGACCGCCTCGGCGGATGCCCTGCGGGGTGGAGAGGTTCAGGCCACCCTCCTGTTTGGCGGGGCCGTGACAGCGGACGCAGCGCCCTTTGAGGAGCGGCATCACGTCGTCGCTGAACGACGGCGTCTGCGAGTTAGAGGCCCACGTGATGCCGGCGGTGAGGGCCAGGAGCGCGGCAGCGAGGATCCTGCGAACGAGCGGGGACGCTGCTTCCGGGAGTCTCATCGAGAGGCTCCCGAGCCGGAGGCGGCCAGCTTCAGATACAGGTCGCCGAAACGGCGGCCGATGATGAGTTGGCTGTCGGCGGAGAAGTGGTGCTGCACCACGTTCGGGAGATCGTCGACGTCGACCCAGCCGCAGAGCGGGATCTCCTTCGCGGCGGCCTCCTGGAGGCGCCGCACCACCGCCATCGGATCGTTCGGTCCGTGCCCGGTGATGCTGCGCGCGATGGGGGAGTTGACGCTGCGCGCCAGCACGAACGGCGCCTGCTCGGCCCGGAAGCGACGGCGGAGATCGGCAACCATTTGTTTGACGTGGGAGAGGTATTCGGCGGCGAAGCGTCCGTGGATCGCATCATCAATGCCCTGGTGCCAGACGAAGCCGGCGACCTTCGGCACATAGCCCGCCGCCTCCAGTTCGGCGATCCGCTCGTCGGCGAAGTTCATCCAACGAGTGTGCAGCGCTCCGCCTTCACCCCATGGCCAAACGGTCTCGGTGCGGGGGTAGTTTGCCCACACCTTGATCAACGCCAGGTTCCGCAGACCCGCCTCGTAAAGCCGGCGCTCGAAGCCGACCTCGGGACCGATGACGGGTCGATCCCCGTAGGGCGGCTTGGCGGCCTTGTGGCCCCGAACTGAGCCCCAGGGTTTGAAGTCCGCCGAGGCCGCGCCACTCAGGGGCGTACCCGTGAAGAGCGTGGCACGGTCGGACTCAATCTGAGCCAGGCCGTCCGACCCGGGCAGCACGGAGTCGGCTCCGGCCATGTTTGACTGGCCCGCCAGCAAGAAGAGTTTCAGCTCCACCGGCGCCGCAGAGGCCGTGGGCAGCCCCGCCAGAGCCAGAGCCGGCGCGGCCAGGAGACCGCGCCGGGAGAGCCATCCGCCGCGCCGCGCCGCGGGAGACGCGTCGTCAGGCGTTTCGCGCTTCACTCGTGGGGGGCGCCTGGGTCAGGATGCCGCTGACGATCCGGGACGGTCGCCCGTCGGCGATCCGCTGCTCTCGCCCGTTTGAGCGGTAGACCAGCTTCTCGTGGTCCAGACCCATTAGATGGAGCACAGTGGCCTGGTAGTCGTTGGGGGTGACCACATCCACCGCCGCCTTGTGGCCGACCTCGTCGGTCTGGCCGTAGGTCATGCCCGGTCGAATGCCGCCGCCGGCCATCCAGATGGAGAAGCCCTGACCATTGTGGTCGCGTCCCGATGCAGCGTTCAGATCCCCTTCACAGACGGGAAGCCGACCGATCTCACCGCCCCAGTGAACCAGGGTGGTGTCGAGCATGCCGCGCTGCTTGAGGTCGCGCACGAGCGCCGCCGCGGGCTGATCGGTGCGCCGGCAGATGCTGGGGAGAGCGGTCCGGATATTGTTGTGGGTGTCCCAGGGCTGTCCGCCGAGGAAGAGCTGTACGAACCGCACGCCTCGCTCCACGAGGCGCCGGGCGATGAGGCACCGCGTGCCGTACTCCCGGGTGTGGTCCTGATCCAGACCGTACATCTTCTTGATGTAGTCCGGCTCCTTGCTCACATCGAGCACGTCCTTGGCGGCGATCTGCATCCGGGCAGCGAGTTCGTAGCTGGAGATACGGGACTCCAGGTCGCTCTCGCCGGGATGGCGCTGCAGGTGCCGGCGGTTCAGCGCGGTGAGGAACTCCAGGTTCTCGCGCTGCGGCTCACCGCGGAGGCTGGCGGGAGGGTCCAGGTTCAGGATGCGAGGTTCCTGGGGTCGAAGCACCGTGCCCTGGTAGAGCGGGGGCATGAAGCCGCTGGACCAGTTGTGGGTGCCGTCCACCGGATGGCCGCCCGGATCGGAGAGAACCATATAGGCCGGGAGATCCTGCGACTCGGTTCCGAGTGCGTAGACCACCCATGCGCCGAGGGTCGGCCGGCCGGTAACCCCGGCGATGCCGCCCTGGAAGTAGCGGATGGAGACTTCGTGGCCGTTGTGGCCCGTGTGCATCGAGCGGACGACGCAAATGTCGTCCACGATCCCCGCGATATGGGGGAGCAACTCGGAGACGTCGGTCCCGGCCTGCCCATGTTTCTTGAACTGCCACGGCGAGCCGAAGAGCTTCTTACTGGCGCGATTCACGAAGCTGTAGTGAACGTCGCCGCCGTACTCCTTGCCGTTGCTGGCGGTGAGTTCCGGCTTCGGGTCCAAGAGGTCGACGTGAGACGGTCCGCCGTGCATGAACATCGAGATCATCGATGTGGTCTGCGGCTGGAACGTGGGCCGCCGTGCCTGGAGATTGAGCGGCAGGTTCTCGACCGGCTTGCTCGGCTCGGCCGCCAGCAGACGATCGTGCTGAAGCAGGTGCGCCAGCGCAAAGGAGCCAACTCCGAACGCCGATCGGTTGAGAAGCTGTCGGCGGGACATCCCGTCTGCCTGGTGACTCATGGCTGGATCCGTTTCCGCAGGTCCGAGCGCGAGGCGCGCATCCCGACCATGCTGTGGGAGTTTGCTCCACAGGGCTGAGTTTCGACTCGAACGGCTGCTTTTCCGCAGCCCTCGCCGCTTTCGAGCTCAGTCCACATAGAGATACTCGTTCGAGGAGAGAAGTTGTTGACAGAGGCTGGTGAAGGCGCCCGCTTCGGCCTTCTCGGGACCCAGCGAGGCTGTGAGTTGCTCGCGCCGCCGATTGATGAACCGCAGCGCCTGTTCCAACTCGGCCGGAGCGATGGTTCGCTGGTAGGCGATTTGCCAGGCGAGGCTCAGTCGGGCCGGCAACTCCTTCGGGGCGTCTTTCAGCACGCGGGCGGCGAACTGCTCGGCCTGCTTCAGGATGAAGTCCGAATTCATCAACATCAGCGCCTGGGGAGCTGAGGTGGTGGTGAGACGCTTCTCGCAGTTCAACACCGTCACGGGCGCATCGAAGGCGGTGAGGAACGAAATCGGCTTGGAGCGGCGCACCTGCAGGTAGACGCTGCGCCGGGCAGAATCGCCGGCGACCACGACCTGCCCCACGGCATCCTCGCTCACGCCGATGGCGGGACCACCCTGAGCGCGATCCAGCCTACCGGATGCGACGAGCATGCTGTCGCGCAGCACCTCGGCCTCGAGTCGCCGCACCGGGTAGCGGCTGTAGAGGGAGCCGTCGGTGTCGAGCCGGGTCTTCTCGGCGGTGCGCGTGGAGGCCTGGCGGAACACCGTGGAGGTGAGGATCAGGCGATGCATGCTCTTGAGGCTCCATCGCTGCTGCACGAACTCGTCGGCGAGCCAGTCCAGAAGCTCGGGATGGGTGGGGAGGACGCCGAGCTTGCCGAAGTCGCCGGGGGTATCCACGATGCCCCGGCCGAAGTGGTGGAGCCAGATGCGGTTCACGATGACGCGGCCGAATAGCGGGTGCTTGCCGTTGGTGAGATGGCGAGCCCACGCGAGACGGCGTCCGGACGACTCTGCGTTCTCCACCTGCTTGGGAAGCTCCAGCCGGCCCCCGTCCTGGGCAGCGATGGTGAGGTCGCCCGGCATCACTTCCTGTTTCGGCTGCCGGTAATCTCCGCGGTAGAAGACCCGGGTGGCGGGCATCACTCCGGCGCGCTCATCGGCGACACTCACGAAGTCCTCGATCGGCTTCTCGGCGCGCTTGGCATTGATGCGGCCCTGCTCCGCGGTGAGCTGATCGGCAGCCTTCTGATCGTACTGATAGAGAACCCCCGGCGTGATGTTCAGGCTGGGGTTCGAGTCCATGATCTTCTTCTGATCCGGCGTGCGCTTGTCCGCGGGAGTCCGATAGGCCGTCCGATAGGCGTCTCTCACCTCGGCCGGGTACTTCAGCAGCTCCTTTTCCAGTGCCGTGGTGATGAACTCCGCGGTGCGGGCCGAGTGAGCGGCCTGGAGCTTCTGCGCTTCCGCCTCGATCGCGGCGGCTTTCGCACGCTGCTCATCCGTGTAAAGCGAGACCAGCCGCTCGCCGGGCCGCCGCCAGTGAGCCGGATCAAGCACGGGCTCGATCACGGCGCGGAGGCGGTAGTAGTCCGACTGCGGGATGGGATCGTAGCGGTGGTCGTGACACTGCGCGCAGCCGACGGTGAGGCCGAGCAGGCTGGAGCTGACGATCTTGACGGTGTCGATCACCACCTGATTGCCGCCCTCGGCGCTGTCGCCGCCGGAAGCGGTGGGGTCCGCCGCCGTCCGCAGGTATCCGGTGGCGACCAGCTTGTCGAGCTGCTCCGGCTTCAGGTCCTTCCACGGTTTGGGGACGAGTTCATCGCCGGCAAGTTGTTCGGTGATGAACTGGTTCCACGGTTTGTCCGCATTGAGGGAGCGGATCACGTAGTCGCGGTACTTGTAGGCGTAGGGCCGGGGATTGTCATCGCTGCCGTTGCCTTCGGAATCGGCGTATCCCACGACATCCAGCCAGTGCCGGCCCCAGCGCTCGCCGTAGTGGGGCGAGGCGAGGTAGCGGTCCACCATCTTTTCGTAGGCGTCCGGCGACTCGTCGGAGAGGAACTGTTTGGCCTCCTCCGGGCTCGGGGGCAGGCCGGTCAGGATCAGCGCGACACGGCGGAGGAGGGTCGGCTTGTCGGCGTCGGCCGAGAACGCCAGGCCCTTTTCCCGGAGTCGCTGAGCGATGAAGGCATCGATCGGGGTTCGGACGCGATCGGCCTGGGTCCAGGCGGGGGCACGAGGCCTTCGAATGGGCTGAAAGAACCAGTAGGAGCGCTCTTGCGCCGTGATGTCGACGCCGGGCGGCAGCGAGAGCGGCTCGACGCGACCGGCGGGAGCGCCCTCGGCGATCCAGCGCTCGACAATGGCGATCTGCTCGGCGGGCACCTTCTTGGGGGTGGGCGGCATCACGCCGGACTTGATGCGCTTCAGCAGCAGGCTGGCTTCGGGCTTACCGGCGACGATGGATGGGCCCGATCCGCCGCCACGCGCCAGGAAGCGCCGCAGCCGAAGGTCGAGCTTCCCCTGCACCGCTTCGCCGCCGCCATGACAATCGAGGCAATACGCCTTGAAAATCGGGCGGATGTCCTTCTCAAACGTCAGGCCCGCCGGCGGCTGGTCCTTTCCCGCGGCGGGCGCCTGCAGGAACCCCCCGAGGGTGCATCCGGCGACGGCGAGAACATAGATCCAGTGCTGCCTCATACTGTTGCCCATCCGGTGGAGTCGCCACCGATCCTCAAATCCCCGCGGAGGATCCACCCTCCTTCTGTCGGGAAAGGGACCCACCGGGTTTCACCTTAGAAGGTGGACGCACAAAACTCCAACGCCGATGCGGGCCCCGGGGTGGGTCCGCGTCGATCGCCCGTGCCCGGGGCTTCTCCGCGGGGAGCGATACACTCTTCAGGGTTCCCGTTCCGCACCGGGCCGTCGGGGCCATTCATGGAGCAGCGCATGACCGTTTTGACCGGCCGTCACTATCTTACCGGTGATCCTGTTCGGGTTACCGTCTCCGGCCCCACCGTCGCCGCCGTGGAGCCGTGGTTTGACGCGCCCCCCTCGGAGACGCTGCCCTGGTTGGCCCCCGCGTTCTTCGACCTGCAGCTCAACGGCTACGGGGGTCACGACTTCAACGTGGGCGCCTGGAGCGACGAGGGCGAGGTTTCCGACGAGATCGCCCCCATCTACGAGCTTGCCGCCCGCACGGGGACCGTCCAGTTGATGCCCACGGTTACGACGAACTCGCTGGAGCGAATGGAGCAGAGCCTGGCCGCGCTGGCGAGCGTGCTCGATGCGGACCCGGCATTGCAGCGTCGCACCCCCGGAGTGCATGTCGAGGGTCCGTTCCTCAGTTCGGATGACGGTCCCCGCGGAGCCCATCCCCGCTCGTACATCCTCGACCCCGACTGGGAGATCTACCGCCGATTCCAGGATGCGGCGGGCGGTCGCATCCGGCTGTTCACGCTGGCGCCGGAACTGGAGGGAGGGTTGGAGTTCATCGAACGTCTGGTGGACGATGGAGTTGTGGTGGCGCTCGGGCACACGGCCGCCAGCCCGGCGCAGATCTCCGACGCGGTGAGCGCCGGCGCCACCGTTTCCACCCACCTCGGCAACGGCGCTCACGGCGTGCTCGCGCGCCATCCGAACTACATCTGGGAGCAGTTGGCCGACGACCGGCTCTACGCCACGATCATCGCCGACGGCCACCACCTGCCGCCCTCCGTCGTGAAGGTGATGGCCCGCGCCAAGGGCCGGTCCCGCCTGGCGCTGGTGAGCGACGCGGTCTCGATCGGCGGCCTCGCTCCCGGGCTCTACAAGGGCGGCGAGCGCGAAGTGCTGCCCAGCGGCCGAATCGTCCTTGCCGGCACTCCCTACCTCGCCGGTGCGGGCCACCTCCTCGACACCGGCGTCGCGAACCTGATCCGCTTCGCCGGAGTGTCCCTCGCCGACGCGGTGACCGCCGCCTCCACCCTCCCCGCGCAGATTCTCGGCCTCACCCCCCGTAAGGGCAGTCTTGAACCCGGCGCCGACGCCGACCTCATCGTCTTCACCCTTCCCGACGACGGCCCGGCCCGAATCCTCCAGACCCTCTCCTTCGGCGAGGTGATCCACGCGGGATAGCCCGTCACGGCTGCGTGGGATAATGGGCATGCTGGCCGTACCGGGCCGAGGGGGAGTTGCACATGGACATGGATATGGAGAGTATTCGCTGCGTCCGCATCGAGGGCTTCAGATCACTCAAGTCGGTGAATCTGGAACTACGGCCCTTCAACGTCCTCATCGGCGCGAACGGCTCCGGCAAGTCCAACTTCATCGAGTTCTTCCGGATGCTGAACCAGGCGGTCGGAAGCACGCAGGGCAATCTGCAACTCTATGTCGCCCGTAAGGGCGGCGCCTCGTCCGTGTTGTATTACGGACCGCGAGTCAGCCGATCTCTCGATGCGGAGCTTGTCGTCGCGAGCGCCGACCTCTGGAGTTCCTACGAGTTCAGCCTGAGTTGGGGCGCTCCGGACGAACTGAGGTTTGCCGGGGAACGGATTCGAACCGATACGGGACACCAGCTCCACGAAGCGCGGTTGGGGAGCGGTTCACTGGAGTCTCGACTTCTCACGGATGTCCCGGACCCGTCGGAACCCTGGCGCGGTCCGGCGGTGCAGACCTTCCGTCGGCGCCTGAAACATCTCCGAGCCTACCACTTTCCTGATACAGGAGACGATGCCGCCATTCGTTTGACTCAAGACCGCACGCGAGAGGAGCGCCTGCTCAGTCACGGAGGCAATCTCGCCGTCTTCCTGTCGAACCTCCAGCAGAACCGGCCCGAGCACTACCGTCGGATCCTGAACGCGGTTCAAATCATCGTCCCGTTCGTGCGCGACTTTGTTCTGGAACCCCAGGTCAGCGACTCCCGCTTCGTGATGCTCCGGTGGATGGATCAATCCGGAGAGGTGTTCGGTCCTCACCAGTTGTCCGACGGCTCGCTGCGCGCCATCGCACTCGTTACCGCCCTGCTGCAGCCGGAGGAGACCATGCCGAGCGTTCTCTTCTTCGATGAGCCTGAGCTGGGTTTGCACCCCACCGCGGTGGGACTCGTGGCGGACCTCCTGAAGGAGACATCCCGGCGGCGCCAGGTGATTGTTGCCACCCAGTCGCCTCTGCTCATCCGCGGTTACGAACCGGAGGACATCGTGGTGGTAGAGCGCAGCCCGGATGCGGCTGATCGTCAGCAGTCCGAGTTCCGCCGGCTCGATCATCCCGCCCTGGAGGTATGGCTCGAGGACTTCGACCTGGGGGAGCTCTACGAGAAGAATGTCACCGGCGGATTCCCCCGATGAGCTTTGTCAGTGTCATCTGTGAAGGCGAGTGCGAAATGGACTTCGTCCAGGGCGTCCTCGGTCCGCATCTCTCCATCAAGGGCATCACGGTTCAGGGGACAGTGGTGGGGAAGAAAGTGTCCCGTGACCTGGCCTCTTCTCCAGGAGGTATCCTGAAGTTCGATCCACTCTATCGCCACATACGGGCTGAGCTGAGGCGGGTGTCAAGCCCCACCAGCGTGGTGACCACCATGGTCGATCTTTACGCTTTCCCTCGAGATCTCGATGGTTTCGGCGCCATTAGCGAGATCGCTGACCCCTACGAACGGGTCATCCAATTGGAGACCCTTCTCCAACGAAGGATCGGCGACACTCGTTTCTTTCCGTACGTCCAACTGCACGAGTTTGAGGCACTGGTCCTCTCGGATATGGAGATCTTGAGGCGCGAGTTGGATGAGTCAGACGCCACAGAAGGCATCGGCCGACTTCTCGCAGATCTCGGAGACCTGGAGCCCGAGGAGGTGGACCAGTCGCCGCAGGGGGCCCCATCCAAACGACTTCAGCGATTCCTCCCGGGGTACCGCAAACGCACGATGGCACGGAGCGTCACGTCGCAGATCGGCTGTGACCGACTGCGGCGGCGCTGCCCCCACTTTGGCAGTTGGCTCGACCGACTGGAAGCGCTCTCCCCTTCGGCGCCGTTATGACTCCCCTGCACGTTGCTGGACTGGTAAGAGTTTCAGTGCATCTTATTAGAGATTTTAATGGGACTCTGCAACGTTGTCCGGAGGGATTTTCACGATAGGATGCCCGCACGCAGGCCCCGGTAGGGTACGGGCGACGGAACACCCGGTCATGTCGAAGCTTCTACTTACGAATGACAATCTCTCCAGGCGACTTCGTGTCGCACCCACACTCCAGGACTCTCGAGTTGCTTCCCGGGAGTGACTGAGTGGAGGCGTTCGCTGAGATGAATGCGGTCTGGCTGCCATCGGCAAGAGGCCTGGGGCGGTGCCCCAGACTGGTTAGAGGTTGGGCCTGCTGCGGAAGGATGGGCAGGGTTTTGTCGGACTCTGACCCGGCCGCCGCCTCAAGGGTTGTCACCTGTCAATCGCTCCAGCGGCGCACGGCTCCCAGGGCAGTCTCGGAGGGAGCGATCACACCTCCATCCAACGGGAGAGGCACGCCCGGACGTGCGCCTGCTTCATTCAGGCGGGCAAACGGCGCTACTGTGTTCGGCGGGGAGATCAGATGGACAAACGTTTGATCCTGTTTGGCTCGGAGTCCGGGATCGCGGCACTTAGGGTACCGCTCCAGCAGGCATGCCCGAGTGGATGGACGATGGCTTCCGTGATTGTGGAAGACACCCGTTTGGTTGAGCTTGGTAACCTGAGTGGCGCGAACTCGGTGCTCTGCTTCGCAACTGAGGATGTGTTGTGGTCACTTGATCTGAATCAATGCACGAGCGCAATGGACCGCGTGAAGAGAATCAAATCCGAGACACAGTGCAAGGTCTTGGCAGTCCGGATCAACTATGAGTTTCAGGGCGGCTTCACTGCGGCCAATGGGACGATTGACGCCTACGCCGCGATTGACGCGAGTCGGTCCGAGCTGCGGGATCTGATCGAGAGACTTGGGAAGCTGGCGTGACCCGCAACCAAACAGCACCCCCATCGGCGCCGTCCAATCACACACGAGTCGCGGGAAAACTCGCCCTCCCGTTCCATCGATTGGGCTCCTGTTGTCTCCATCCGGTGTTCTGGCGGTGCAGGTTCTCAGCTCGAGCGTTCGACGCATCCCCCAGGAGATCGCGGCCGGACCATTTCGACGGAATATGGAGGGCCTCTTGAACGCTGCGATGCACGCTTGTGAGACGCGGGCGGGCGAGGCACCGTCCGAGCCGCTAACCGTCATCCTGGTTCACCGCCGCCGAGTTGGGGTTGTCCTGAACGGTCGGCGAGACGGCTGAAACCTCGTTCGCCGGACTTCTGGTCGTCGTTCCGGTCCGCAGGGCGCGTCATTCGGCTGGGATGAACGTGCAGGGGCCGCCCGGGATTGAAATCCCGGACTACTTCGTGAAAGCCCTCCGGGCTGAGAAGGCTCGTTCCACTGGAAGCGACCTCGGCGAATGGCGCGGGCCTGCCTGGCGTACGCCTGTCGCCTGGGCGTGCACGCCGAATCTGGGATGCCAATCGCCCGGGGCGTCGCCGATGTCGAAGCACCCTACCTCTCGTTCTCTGTCACCGTCAGCAAGAGCGTCATTGCGAAGAGCAGCCCGTATTTCGCGGTTCAGGGAATCTTTTGGATTCGGGCTTCGTAATACCTTCTGAGTGCCCTTTCGCCGAATGGGCATCTCGGTGGTTTTATGTCTGCTGCTCCAGAGATCGAGGCCGTCCGATCGGTCGGCCCACTG
>SYKE01000140.1 GCA_005798285.1 Actinomycetota bacterium | reverse complement strand
GGCTGTCCGGTGGTCGTCGGATCCACCATCGCCACCAACTTCCCCACCCAGGCGCCCCTGCAGCCCGCCCTGGGGTTGACCGCCGGAGGCTCTCCCACCAACGACGCATTCATCACCAAGCTGAACGCAGCGGGGAGCGCCATCCTCTTCTCAACGTACCTGGGAGGCTCGTCGTCAGACGCCGCGGAAGCCGTGGAACTCGACGGCGCCGGACACCCGATCATCACCGGGTTTACTCACTCAAACGCCTTTCCGGTGGCTGATCCAATCCAGGCGGCTCCACCCACCCCCGGGCAAATGAACGGGTTCGTCTCGTCGCTGTCGTCGGATGGCGCGACGCTCGAGTTTTCGTCCTACGTGCCGGGAACGACCCCCGTACACCCTCGCGCCGTGGCGACGACGGCAACGGGCGCCCTGGTCATCAGCGGCGGCCAGGAGGTGATCACGTCATCGTTCGCGGTGGCCGGCGATGATGAGATCGATGCAACGATCACAGCCCTCCAACCCGGTCCTCGCGGGTTCGCTTTGGTAGATTCTGCTAGACTGCTTGGCCTCGAACCAGGGACATTGCCATCCACAACGAACTTTGCCGACAAGCGCCTCGGGGTCATCGCGCTCGTGGACAATGGG
This sequence comes from Actinomycetota bacterium, assembly GCA_005798285.1. Lineage (GTDB taxonomy): Bacteria > Armatimonadota > SYMT01 > SYMT01 > SYMT01 > F1-80-MAGs030. Next base: position 6,854 of record SYKE01000140.1, on the reverse strand, counting down.
GAGCAGATGTACAATGCATCCTCCACTCAAGCGTGGTTCACAGAGCGCTGCCAACAGATCAGAGCAAAGATCGGACCGACAGTCCCCCTTTTTCTCTCCTTCTGGGCGACGAACAATCTACAGGTACCAACGACCCCCCAGCAACGGGGCCAGGGTGTGCTGTACCCGTGGGCCGACAGCAGTGGTTGGGCGATCTTTCTGGAGCGCGTCGGCTGGCTCGCGCAGGCCGCTGTTCGACCGGACGTCAATGCGAGGGGTGTCCTTATGGAGGCTGAGGACCACATCAACGGACCAATCGGAGGTCAAGCGACGATAAACAGGCATTGGCCGAACGGTCCGCCCACCGATGACGGCCCGGACGTCACGCCGGTGCTCGACCCCGAACTGACGAGGCAACGCGCGAACGCTTATGTCGACGCGCTCCGCCCGCCTGCGTCGTCATCGACACTCTGGGTTGGGTGCTACGGCTCGATGGATGGCGACACATTAGCACAGATGAGCACTTCTGGGCCCAAGCGGCATCCTTTCGAAGGAAAACGGCCGGGCTTCATTGAGTTCTGGAGGACGATCTGCGCGAAAGGGCGCTGTCTGATCCTTCCGGAGGATCTCTACACGCGTTCCGACGTGAATCCGAACCTGCTGATGAAGACGATCTCGGAGCGTCTCATTCCCAACGCGGATCTCGGCGCCAGAGAGAATGCCATGATCTTCGGGGTTCAAATGGAGAGGTTCCCAGTGCAACAGACCCCGGTCGCATGGAGAAACTCGGCTGAGATCAGACGCCGGCTGAAGCTTGCCACAGGCGCCCGAAGCACTCGCGTGTTCAAAGGCGCCAACTCGAGATCACTCGGAGTGTGGCTGTATGCGGACAGTATTCCAGACTGGTTTTCCGCGCATCCCGACACGTCATCGCCGACGGATCAACACTCTCTGATGACGGCCGCGCTCCACAGCGTGCTTCCGTGGCCGCAGGCCCCATTCTGAAGCGACGAGAGACGCGCCCGATGTCTCGTGGGCGGAGATTCAGGAGGATGAGCGCTGTGAACCCGACAAATGAAGTAGTCCGTGCCTCAGCGGGGGCGGCATCGAGCCAGAACCGACGATTCCGCGCAACCTTGTTTCTGGTATGGTTGACGCTGATCGTGGCCGTTCTCTCGCAGGGCGCGCGCCGAGGCGTCTCGGCGCCTCGGCGGATCGCGCCCCGTGACGCCCTCCTGGCCCTCGGTTTCGAAGCGAACCGCGGTCAGCACGACCGGAACACTCAGTTTTCCCTGCGAACGCCAGCCGGGCCCCTGCAGCTCACCTCCGACAGCACGGTGATGAGAACCCGTCAGGGAACCCTGCGGGCCTCCTGGCCGGGCGCAAGACCTGGACTGAAAGCCGTGGGTCTGGATCCCCGGCCGGAGCGCATCACCTACTTCGAGAAGCGCGACATGCTGCACACCCGAAGCTATGATCGAGTCCGCTACGACGACGTGTACCCCGGCATTGATCTGGAGTACTACCGCTACAACGGGGAGTTGGAGCACGACTGGATCGTGGCTCCCGGCGCCGACCCGGGGAGGATCCGGATGCGGTTTGACGGCGTCGTGTCTGCACGACTCACTCCCGAGGGAGATCTGGCGCTTCGGTGTCCCGACGGCGACCTGCTCCAGAGGAAGCCCGTGATCTACCAACAGGTCCGTGGAGAGCGCATTCCGGTGCAGGGCGCGTATGCTCCACTGCGGGACGGCGAGTTTGGTTTTCAATTGAGCACATATGATCGCAGCCGTCCGCTCGTCATCGATCCTGTCCTGGAGTTCAGCACCTACCTCGGCGGCGTAAATAGCGATGTCTCGGTCGGACTCGCGCTGGATGGCGCGGGTAGACCTCTCATTGCCGGCAATACCACTTCCATCGGCTTTCCACGCCCGCTTGGCATTGAGGATCCGTTGCCTGAGACGGGGTTTCTTCTGGGGTTCAAGTCAACCGGTGAGGATCTCGACTTCATTAGCTTCTTCGAGGGAGTCCGCGTGGCCGGGGTTGCGGTTGGGCCGGATGGATTGCCCTGCGTGACGGGTTCCGCGCGGCCCGGAAGCGTTCTTCCTACTCCTGGCGGCCTTCAAGCAGGATCCCTCGGCCTGGATGACGTCGTAGTGATGAAGCTCTCGGCTAATGGAGCCGATCGAGTTTTTGGCGCCGTGCTCGGCGGATCGAACGTCGACAATCCGTCCGCCATTCACGTCGACGCACAAGGCAGAATCTATGTGGCAGGATCGACCGGTTCTCAAGACCTGCCGGTCCGCAGTGCGTTTCAGCCCATCCCGAGCCCCGAGTCTGATGGCATCAACCACATACGAACAGACGGCTTCATCCTTAGGCTTTCTCCCGATGGTTCCGGCCTCGACTATTGTAGCTATGCGGGCAACGTCGGCAGAGATGGAGTGGTGAGTCTGGCAGTGGGCTCCGATGGCGCCGCATTCATACTGCTTGTTGCAGAATCTGACTTTCCTCACTTCTCATCCGGTACGAGGATCAGGCTGGGAAGCGCTCTCCTGCGGCTCTCGGAAGATGGTTCGAGCGTGCTCCGTCGCACACTTCCCGGCGAGAATCGAAGTAATCCGCGCGCCTTCGTGGTGGCGACAGATGGTTCCGTATTTGTAGCGTCTGATGCGGGGTCACCACCGTCGGAGAACACACGCAACTTAGCCATCGATCGCCTCAGTTCAGATCTCGCCACACGGCTGGACACCCTGGAGATCCCCGGGAGCGTCCCGGCAGAATTCCTGGCAACCGACGGCGATGGCTTCCTCTATCTGGCCGGCAACTCCTTCGGAGCGGGCGCCCCGTTGGTGAATTCATTGCATGGTCATCTGGACCCCGCGCCGGAACGAGATTTTTCCTCGTACTACTTCTTCTCCGCTGATGCATTTCTCATGAAGATACAGCCAGACTTCAGGGGGATCGTCTACTCAACTTATTTAGGCGGTTCGAGCGCAGACCGACTTGCGGGCGTTGCCCCGGACGTACAGGGCAACGTGTTTCTCACCGGGACCACCATCTCGGCCGACTTCCCCGTGGCGAAGCCGTTCAGCACCCTCCTGAACGGAAAGCCGGCGAACCGACGATACATACCCGGAGACGCCTTTCTGGTAAAGATTCGCAGCGAGGACGACATCCGCCCTCACGGGCGCCTCTCGGTTTCCGCCAGGGAACTCAGGTTTCGAGCTCGATTGCCGCAGGGAAGCGGGCCGACTACCCCGCAGTTCGCTGAACGCCGTGTTCTCGCGGTCACACTCGCCAACGTCGGAAAATTTCCGCTCAGGGTCGGGATCGGGAGCATCCAGAGCCAGAATACTGCGGCAGACAGTAATGCGCTTTCGCCGTTCCATCTTGAGACGAGAGGGCGTGACCTGCTCCTGAACCCGGGCAAGCGACACACGTTGACGTTGAGGTGGGAACCCACCTCCCTGGGGACTCAGCGCGCTCTGCTGCCCATCACCAGCGATGATCCCAAGCACGCGCTGACCCACATCCGGCTCGTGGGAACGGCGACACGGTAACGATCTGAAAGCAGCAAGGCGGGGAGACAGCCTGGGGCAGTGAGAACAAGGCCGTGTCGCTCTCGGGGGATTTGAACCGGAGGCTTGAGTTCGATGATTGCCCTGCCTCGTCCACACGGTCTCGCGCTGGCGATCCTCGCCGCTGCGTTTGCGCTGACGGCGGCGAGCCCTGCGCCGCACGCCCGGGCCCGCACGCGGTCGGCGGGCCTGTCGGCCTGGAGCCGTGGCTTCGAGGCCAACGTCGGCCAGATCGACCGGAGCGCGCAGTTCCTCACGCGCACACCAGCCGGCCCCGTGGAGCTCACCTCCGACAGCACGGTGTTGAGAACCCGTCAGGGAACCCTGCGGGCCTCCTGGCCGGGCGCAAGGCCTGGCCTGATGGCCGCCGGTCTGGAACCCCGCCCTGAGCGCATCACCTATTTCGAGAAGCACAACACGCTCCACACGCGAAGCTATGATCGAGTCCGCTACGACGACGTGTATCTGGGCATCGATCTGGAGTACTACCGGAACAACGGCGAGCTGGAGCACGACTGGATCGTAGCTCCCGGCGCCGACCCGGGGAGAATCCGCGTGCGGTTCGACGGCGCCGTGTCGGCGCGAGTCGATGATCGTGGAGATCTCTGTCTCCAGCTTCCCAAGGGAGAGCTTCGGCAGCGGAAGCCTATCGTCTATCAGGAGGTGGATGGCGCACGGGCGCCGGTCGCCGGGGACTATGCGGCGCTTGGCAAAGGGGAGTTCGGCTATCGACTCGGGCTCTACGACGTCGATCGACCGCTGGTCATCGATCCCGTGCTTGAGTTCAGCTCGTACCTGGGTGGACGGTCGCAAGAGGAAGTCACGGACGTTGCCGTGGACGCGTCCGGCGCGCCGTATGTGTGCGGTCACACTTTTTCCCTGGACTTTCCGGGCGCACTGCCCGGCGATGTTGAGGCAGGCGAGTTCACGTCGTTCGTCGCCCGGCTCACGCCGGATGGTTCACGGCTTTCCTATGTCGGACTCTTCCGCGGCCTTTTTTTCTCCGCACTCACCGTCTCTCCGGAGGGTCGAACCTTTCTCACGGGCTACAGCGAGCGTGACTTCCCGGCTACTCCGGGCGCTTTTCAGCCGGTTCCAGCCGGGGGATCGGACGCCTTCGTGATGCGATTGAGCGTGGATGGCTCTCGCATCGAGGCCGCCACCCTGTTCGGCGGAAGTGTGTCTGACGCGGGGTATGATCTCGCGCTGGACTCCGATGGGAGCGTGACGGTGGTCGGACAGACCAGCTCAACCGACATCCCTCTGAAGAACCCAGCGCGGGCGGAGTACGATGGCGAGGACATTTGGGATGGTTTCGCGTTCCGTTTGAACGCAGACGGCGGGTCGATCGCCTACGCGACCTACGTCGGCTCGCCGGGGCGAGGCGTCGTCGGTGTGGACTCGATTGCCGGCTATGCCAGCGACGTGAGTCTCAACCCGGAGGGCAACGCGATCATCACGGTTTTCTCCACGGAGTTTGGGGCAAGACCGTTCTTTTCCCGCTCGCTTCACTTCCTCTCGAAAGACGGCGAACCGCTCGCGGCCCCGGCGGCAGATGCGCTGGCTGGCCGGCAGTTCGTCCGCGCCGCCGTGGACCGGGACGGCACGGTCGTCACGCTGCATGGAACCTTTATCGGGGCCCTTCCCTTCCGTTTCAACGAAGGACCGTGGATCCTGACCCGGCTGGACCCCTCCATGCGGAAGACTCTGGAACGGTACGAGTTCGAGGCGGGAATGAAATTCGCCGGAATGGCTCTCAATCCGCAAGGCGAAGTGGTGCTCACCGGCGAGGCGCTTTCCTCGCTCCTGCCATCGAGCGCTTCGTTCTGGCCGCAGTTGGGGCCCGCCGTGTTCGGGACCACCGTGCTCATCGCCGATACCCGGGCCCGACGGTTCCGATTTGCGGCCTGTCTGGGCGCGAACAACGAGGTGTTGCGGAGTTCGGACCTGGCGATCGGCTCCGATGGCTCCATCTTCGTGGCGGGCACCTTGAATTCCACGGACTTTCCAGTGCTCCGGCCCGCGCAGGACCGTTTTGGCGGGCGCCCCAACAGCCTGGCGTACGATGGGTTTTTCTTCAAGATTCGTGAGGAGCGGCCGGGTGAGATTCCGGGCAGGCTGACGCTGCCGCCAAGGATGCCGCTCTTCCGAGCCGCCGTAAGGCCGGAGGGAGCGGGCGGCGGAAGTCGGCCGGGAGATCAACGCTTCGGGGTGCTGGTGATCGGCAACGCCGGCCCCGCCCCCCTGGATGTGAGGATCAGCGACGCGTTTTCATCAACCGGCGAGACGAACGGGGCATTCGAAGTGATCTCCGGCGCGGGGGGCTTCACCCTGGCGCCTCGCACCGTGCGGCGAGTGAGGATCGCCTTCACGCCGCAGCGGCCGGGGCGGCACAGAGGACACCTCGTGATTACCAGCAGCGATCCGCGCAACGGCTTCCTGCAGCTCCCGCTCTCCGGGGTCGCCCTACCATAGATCGGATACACAGCGGCCCTTGAGGAAAACGGCCCGCCTCCGGCGAACCGGGCAGCGTTGCTCTCGGTGGATTTGAACCGGAGGCCTGAGTTCGATGATTGCCCTGCCTCCTCCACAAGGTCTGGCGCCGGCGATCCTCGCCGCCGCGTTCGCGCTGACGGCGGCGAGGCCCGCGCCGCAGACACGGGCTCGCGCGGGATCGATCAGCCTGTCCGCCGCCGGCGTCGAGCCCCGGCCGGAGCGCGCCGCGCACTTCAGGAACAACGGCGAGCTGGAGCCAGACTCGATCGTGGCTTCCGGCGCCGACCCGGAACGGATCCGGACGCAGTTCGCTGCCCTTTCGGTGGCTGCCATGCAACGCTCTCATGCCAAAGTCGGGAGCGGTCTCGTCGGAAACGTTCTGAGCGGATTCCGTATCAAGCGTTCCGACAGCCCTGGACCGTTGTCGTTTTCAACTCCGACGCCCGGGGGCCGCGTGGTGGTTGACTCGCGAGGCGGGTTCACGTGGTCGATAGATCCACCCTTTGACCCGGGATCGAACCCTGGATCCTCCGACAATGCGCACGGTCTGGGAGCTGACTCAGGGTCCCGTTCACCGTGTCTGGAAGTGCAGTTCGCCACAGTGTCCGGGACGAAGTCAGGGCTTCCGGTTCGGATCGATCCAGACTCGAAGACCACCGTCAGCCTGGCGAGTCGCCGATCCGTCGAGCAGGCGGTGTTCGTGCCCTCCTTCGAGCTTCTGAATGTCAGCCCCGGAATCGACGCCAGGTTCAAGAAGAGCCAGGGGCAGTTCGAGTTCGATTGGATCGTCCATCCCGC
>SYKE01000139.1 GCA_005798285.1 Actinomycetota bacterium | reverse complement strand
GGCGTGACCGTCGGGACGAGCGAACTGGAAGAGGTCCGGCTACTGACGCAAGAGTTCCACGGAGAATGGAACTATGTCATCCTGCCGAAGGCTGAATGTCCGGAATGGAATGACGCGGTTGTTGTTTGACGGGCCCTAAGGAACCCCTGGGCGCGTCTGGGAAGCGGGGCAATGGCCCTGACATGTTGCGCAAACGCTCTTGAAACATCCTCGTTGTACTTTAAATGAAGCATCGTAGTCACCAACAAGCATCTGTGCTCAGTCGGCACAACAGATGAGATGGCGTCGGAGGTTGCTCTTCGCGGGGTGATTGGGAATGAGTTGCCCGGGTCTACGAAACAACCAACTGGCGGCTTCAGTAGGGGGTGGTAACTGGCCGTATGCCTCATCAGCGTTTCGGCGGAGGCTGGCGGGATCCCGATGGAAGTGGCGCCGGCAACGGCGGAAGCCGTTACACCGATTGGCGTCAGCCGTTACGATTTCACTTTCTGACTCCGCAGTGGATGTGCCGGTGCGTTCACTTCACCTGGAAGGTCCTTCGGAATGTCCATCTACATCCGGAAACGCCTCGATTGGCCACGTTTCCGGTGGGATTGGGCGGTGGTGCGAGGCAACGGTCCGCAGTTCGGCTGCGACAGGGGAAGCCTCTCGGGAGGATGGAGACGTCCGGCCCTTCGTGGGGTGACGCCGCGATGCTGGAGGCGGTAAGAGAGAAACTCGGGGCGTAGCTTGCGACGGTAACTCCTATGACACCAAGCGCAGCGATCAGCTGTACCCGGTGTAGCGACCTGCACACGCCGACTCCATCCGCTTGCCCCGGCGATGTGGTTCGAGGGTTGGCGACCGCCGCACGGTCATCGCGGTTCTCCGCGCGCTCAGTCCAGGCCGGTCAGCAATTCCACGGCGGAGCGGAGCGCGGCTTTTTCCTCGACCGACAGATCTCCGAACGGCAGCCTCGTGGGGCCGAAGTCGAAGCCGCGGACGCGGAGCAGCGCCTTCAGGCCTCCGATGCCGCCGTAGCCCTTCACGAGCGTGCGCACCCCGTCGATCGCCCGCTGTGCCCGTTCGTCGCCGGCCCAGATTCGCCGGAAGGCGGCCGGGTAGATGTTGGCCAGGGCGCTGATGAAACCGTCGACCCCGAGCTTTCGCGCCGCGAGGCACGAGGAGTCGCTGGCGCCGTAGACGGAGATCCCGTTGCCCGCGATCTCGAGCAGCTCGGCCACCCGCGTGAGATTGCCGGTGGAGTCTTTAATCCCACGGATGATCTCTTCGTCCATTAGCCGACGGAGCACGGTGGGGCTGATGCCGTTCACCGCGTACTGCGGGATGTGGTACGCGAAGAGGGGCAGTTCCGTGACCTCATGGATGGCGCGGTACCACCGCACCACCGCTTCATCGGAAGCCGGATAGTAAATGGGCGGAGTCAGAAATACCGCCGAGGCGCCGGAGCGTTCGGCGGCGCGCGCCAGATCCTGAGCGCCGTCCACCGTGGCCGACCAGATCCCGGCGATCACCGGCACGCGGCCCGCCGCCGCCCGGACCGTGGCCCGCACCAGCGCGGCGCGTTCGACCTCGCTCAGGTAGAGGCTCTCCCCCGTGGTGCCGCACGGCGCCAGCGCATGAACGCCGCCCTGGATGAGAAACTCGGTGTGACGCTCGATCATCGCCTCCTCGGCGGCGCCCAGACCACCCGCGGCGGGCAGTGGGGTGAGGGTCGCGACGATGATTCCCTGGATATCCGACTTCAATGCGTTCAGCCTCTCTCGCCGGCCCGACTCAGAGTCGGCGGTGCCCAACGGTGTGTCGGAAGACGATCTCCGGCCGGCGACTCGCTGGAGAACTCCCGGGCGTGCGGCATGCGCGGCTCCGGACCGGGCCCAGAGGCGCACGCACGGCGGGGAGGGTCGGGAAGCCGCCGCTTCGGTCAACCCACCGGCAGGCGCCATTCGGATGGAACCGGCGCGCCGTCGCGGCTTCGATGCCGCCGGCAGCGCCGGTGAAGAGCCTTACCCCGTCGGTGAGCCGGGCCACGCGGAGAACTAACGGCCGCGCCGGCTGAGGATGCGCCCGAGTAGTTCGTCCAGCTTTCGAGCGGTCTCCATCAGGTGCTGATGGTTGCGCCAGAAGTCGTCGGGGCGACCGTGAGATTTCTGAAAGGCGTCCTCGATCTCGCGGGTGAAGCCGTGGACCACCACGAGCTCCATGGGCTGTGCCGCCGCGGTGAGGGCCTGGCGATCCATTCCGGTTCCGAGAACCAGGAATTTGTAGTCTCCGCCCTGGGGAACGGTATCCAGCGGAGAACGCCGACGTTGGGGTTGGTTGGTGGCGTTGTTGGTTGTGGCGGGAGGACCGGCAGGTCGTCGTCGCTGGGGTGGTTGGGATCCGGGTCGTCGGGGTCGGTTCATGCGGCTCCTTAGTCGAACACTGGGGCGGATGCCGGGAGGGTCCTCAAGAGTATAGCATACCCCTGCTCTTCGCCCCCCTCACACGCCTCCGGGACGCCCCGTGGGGCGTCCCGCAAACGCTTTTACTGACCCAACCCACCGGCGCCGGAGCGAATGCCGCGCTCCTGCTCGATCCGGGATTGGTAGCCGTCGGCAAAGTAGGCTTTCAGGGGAGATTCGGGGCAGCCCATCTCCCGGCGAATCCGCCGGAGCAGCGGCTCCAAGTCGAGATGGTAGGCGTCGTGCAGACACTGCTCGGCGGACACCGTGTCCCCATTGCCCATCGCTTCGGCCAGCGCCGCGCGATCCACGCACAGCGCTTTGGCGTAGGTTTGCTGGATCATGAGCACGGTCTGAATCATGCCGGGGATCTTCTTCTTGGTGTTGAAGCCCTGATCGACCATGTACTCCACGGCGGGGTTGCCGCGCGGATCCTGCTCTTCCTTCACCAGCTCGTTGTAAATGAGGAAGAACTCATAGGGATTGATGGAGCCCACCATCACATCATCATCGGCGTATTTCCGATTGTTGAAGTGGAAGCCGCCCAGCATCCGCTCGTCCAGGAGGAAGGCGACGATGTGCTCGATGTTGGTCCCGGGCAGATGGTGTCCCAGGTCGACCAGCACGCGCGCTCGTTCTCCCAGCGCCTTGCAGAAGACATAGCTCATGCCCCAATCGGCGATGTCCGTGTGATACAGCCCGGGCTCGAACGGCTTGTACTCCACGAGCATCGTCATGCTCTCGGGCATCGCGGCATACACCTCGCCCAGGCACTCCTGGAACCAGCGCTTCCGCGCCCGGATGTCGCTCTGACCGGGATAGTCGGTGCCGTCCGCGAACCAGAGACTCAGCACGCTGGATTGAAGCTGCTTGCCGATGGCGATGCTGTCGAGACAGTGCTGAACGGCCTTCCGCCGGGACGCCGCTTCGCGATTGGCAAAGCTTCCGAACCAGTAATCCCGCCCCTGAAAGACGTTCGGATTGATCGAGCCGATCCGCACCCCGAGCTCGGCGGCAAGCGCCGGCACCGACTCGACCGAGGCCGCATCGGGGAAATCCCACAGCACATGGGCGGCGACCAGCGGCGCGATGCCCGTGAACTTGTGCACCTGCGCGGCATCGGCGAGCTTCTCGGCGATGGTGACGGCCGCGCCCGCCTGTGCGAAGACTCCAAACCGGGTGCCGGAGTCCGCATACCCCCACGACGGCGTTTCGATCACCTGACGCTTCAATGCCGCCGTGGTGGCCTCAACGTCGACGTTGCGCTCCTGGAGCGTCTCGACCAGGAGGTCGTAGGCCAAATCTTCCCTGCTCATCTGCATCCTCGTTCAGCCGAACCGTCCGGGTCGAAGGCGGCCACCCCCGTGGAATGGCGCCCACCCGGCTTCCGCTCCGGCGATCTACCGGATGGCATTCTCCGGCGTCGGCCGTCGGTCCTGCATTCCGAGCGCGGTCCCGCGGCTGAGCCGGAGGGGGCGGCCGCGTCCACCGAGCTCGGGCGAGAAGGCGCCCCCCAGCGCGACACAACTCTCGATGGGCCGAGAACGAAGGCCGAGACGCGCCCGGAGGTGAACCGACTGGCATCCGACCCCTGACAACCGTACCCGAGATGAAGCAGCTCCTCACCCTTGCCGCCTGCTGGGCCGGCCTCTTCGCCATGGCGCTGGGCGCTCGCGGCGTTCACGCCTCCGCCGTCCAGAACGCGGCCCGTCCCAACATCGTGGTGTTTCTCGTGGACGACCTGGGGCAGCGAGATCTGGGCTGCTACGGCAGCACGTTTTACGAAACCCCCAACGTGGATCGCCTCGCCCGAGAGGGCGCCCGCTTCACGGATGCCTACGCGGCCTGTCCGGTCTGCTCACCCACACGAGCCAGTCTCATGTCCGGCCAGTGGCCGCAGCGAACCGGCGTCACGGACTACATCGGCGCCGCCCAACCGGATAAGTGGCCCCGAAACACGCCGCTGCTCCCCGCGCCCTACTCCGATCGGCTCTCGCTGGAGACTCCAACCGCCGCCGAGGCGTTGAAGACGGCGGGATACGCCACGTTCTTCGCGGGCAAGTGGCATCTCGGCCCCGAGGGATGGTGGCCGGAGAACCAGGGCTTCGACATCAACATGGGCGGCCACGATCGGGGTGGTCCGTACGGCGGCAAGCAATACTTCTCCCCCTATGGCAACCCGCGACTCTCGGACGGCCCTCCCGGCGAGCACCTGCCGGACCGGCTGGCCTCAGAGACGGTTCGCTTCATCGACGCGAACAGGAGCCGCCCCTTCTTCGCCTACTTCTCGTTCTACGATGTCCACACGCCCCTCATGGCGCGGGATGATTTGCGGAAGAAGTACGAGGCGAAGCGGGCCCGGCTGCCGGAGACTGAGCGCTGGGGCCGGGAGGACACCCGCGACGTGCGGCAGGTGCAGTCGCACGCGGTCTACGCCGCCATGGTGGAAGCGATGGATCAGGCGGTCGGCAAGGTGCTCCGGCGGCTGGATGAGCTGGACCTGGCGAAGAACACCCTGGTGCTCTTCACCAGCGACAACGGCGGGCTCTCCACCAGCGAAGGTTGGCCCACCTCGAACCTGCCCCTGCGCGGTGGGAAAGGATGGTTGTACGAGGGCGGCATCCGAACGCCGCTGCTCGTACGCTGGCCCGGGCAGGCAAAGCCGGGATCCATCCTCTCGGCGCCCGTCTCCAGCCCTGATCTCTTCCCCACGCTCCTCGACGCAGCCGGCGCTCCGCCCCCGGCGGGTCGGCCGCTCGATGGCCGGAGCCTTAGGCCCCTGCTCCAGGGAGAGGCCCCCGCCGAGCGGGCCCTGTTCTGGCACTACCCCCACTATGGCAATCAGGGCGGGGCGCCCGGAGCCGCCATTCGTCGCGGAGACTGGAAGCTGGTGGAGTGGTTCGAGGATCGACGCGTGCAGCTCTTCAACGTCGCCGCGGATCTCTCCGAAGAGCATGATCTCGCCCGCACGGATCCGGCGAGAGCGGATCGGCTCCGGGCGGAGCTGCACGCCTGGCAGAAGGACGTGGGAGCACGGTTTCCCACCCCAAATTCGCGGTATGATCCCGCCGGGCCGAACGGTCGGTTCTCGGCGCGTCCACGAGCCGCGCCCGGCGCCCGATGACGGTGGGTGTCGCACCGTGGGATGACGTCCGGAATCGGTGGCGGCGTCTAACAACCCCTGACATCAGATCGTAGGGTCGCCGGCTATACCCCTTACAAAGGCCGGTTCCGGCGCTTCTGGGTCCGGCAGCCCTACCAGGGTGTGACGGAACTCGGTTCGGGGTTGTGGTCGTAGGAGACGATAGGAGACGACTGGAATGGTGCTGTTCCTCGGCTGTGTCTTGTTGGCGATCGCTCTGAGCGCGTTCTACGCCGGGCTGCGTCGACCACGGCCCGGCGAACCGGAGCGCACCGGTCCCGACCGGGGCCGCGTTGCCACGGGTATCGTGCTGGCGACGCTGGGGGGCTTCCTCACCGCCTGGCCCTCCCTGGCCATCGCCAACCTGGAGCCCGTCGATCTGTCTTCCACCGATACCTGGGTCATCCATCCCCCCGTTGCGGCGGAGTCCCCGATTCGCTGGGAAGGCAAGGCGCTTCAGGCCGACCTGGAAGCCGGCTCGGGCCGCTACGCCGTGTTCCCGGTGGATTGGAGCGCCGATCGATTTGAGGCCGAGTGGGACATCGCGTTCAGCCATCTGGATCGAAGCGGTGATGAGATCTTGATGCATACCGAGGGGCGGACCCGCCCCCACCGCCGAAGCAAGCTCGATTTCGCCTCCTTCGCCGTGGGACTGATGGATCAAAACGTCGCGAATGTGGATGATCGAGACCATGTCTCGGGCAGCTCGATCCAGGCCTGTTTTTCCGACGACATCCGTCTTCGCGCCAGCGACGCCAACCTGATGGTTCGCACCGCCTCCGCAACCGAGTCGGGCAGCCAGGAAATCGACCCGGACTTCAAGCCCCAGCAGCCGATCCACATCGAACTCGATGAGCGCTATCACTGCCGGATGGTCTTCGACATCCGTCGCCACGAAGCGACTTTGGATGTCACCACCGCCACGGGCAGGCCCATCGCCTCTCGCCGCTTGGATGAACTGGCCGACTTCACGAACAGCGTGTCCTGGTTCGGAGTTTCCGTTCGCGGCTACAACCGCTACGACAAGAAGCTCGACCCCACCCGACGCGCCACCGGCTACACCCGCCCCCGCGCCTCCGCCCGCATCGAAAACCTCAAGTACAGCCAGCCCTGATCGGTCCGACGCCGCTACTTTCCCCTTATGGACGTGTTACCCTTGACAGTCTCGCTCGCACAATCGTATAAAGATACACTGCTCCTTTGCCATGCAAAGTGATTTCGAACCGATGACGGGACGCGAGGCCGGGGAAACTCTGGACGTCATCCGCACTCTGATGGAGCGCGGAACACACTATCGGAACCTCTCCGGGCATGCGGGTGTTGCGGCGGGCTGTGTGGCGCTGATCGGCGCGGCGGCGCGGGCATGGCTGAAGACACCCTTCTCCCTCACATGGGGGTTGGTGTTTACTCTGGCGATGGGCGCCGCGGTGTTCTACACGGCGCGCATGGCTCGGCAGAACGGCGAGGTCTTCTGGACCCGACAGGCCCGTACTATCGTGCTGGCGCTGACGCCGGCGTTCTTCGCAGCCGTCGTGCTGTCCTATGTGCTGGATGCGGTCGGTCAACGGGGTATGCTTCCGGGCATCTGGATGCTGATGTGGGGCGTGGGCGCTCTCGCCATGAGCTTTTTCACGCCGCGGGTGATCTGGATGCTGGGCAGCGCGTTCCTGGCCTGCGGCGCGGGGACCCTCCTGGCGGGTCTTCACGATGATGCCCCGACCATGGGGCTGACGTTTGGGGCGATCCACCTCCTCTATGGGGTGATCCTTACAGTTTTTCGGCCGGTCTCGGCCGGACGGGCGGTCTTTCACGATGCTTGATCTCACGGCAATCGAACAACTGGATCGGGTGATCCACGAACGAGGACGACTGGCGATCATGTCGCTGCTCGCCGCCTCGGACTCCCTCTCGTTCCGAGAACTCAAGGAACTCCTGAACATGACCGACGGCAACCTGAGCGTCCACATGCGGACCCTCGAGGAAGCCGGCTATGTCCTCGTTCACAAAAGCTTCGTCAACCGGAAGCCGCGCACGAGTTTCTCCCTCACCGATGCGGGCCGAGAGGCCTTTCGGGGTTACATCCAGTCCCTCGAAGCGATCGTGCGTCAGTCACAGCCCGCCAGCGTCGGCGCTCCGGCCGTCGCATCCGGCCTCGCCCTCCGAACTACCTGAACCTCATTGTCCAGCTCGGGACTTGTCTCCTGACTACTTTGTGTTATAAAGTAGTCAGGAGACCCCCTAACGGGAAGGCGCGGCTGAAACTGCCGCGTTTTTTGAGCCAACTTTACTTTGTCCTGCAAAGTAAAGTTGGCATAATGACCGTGACACCTCGGAGTAGAAAGAAAACGAGATGCGAGTCGTTCTGGCGGAAAGTTTCGGCATGTGCTTCGGCGTTCGGGACGCCGTGGATCTGGCCATGCGGCAACCGGACGGTCTTCTGCTCCTCGGCGATCTGGTGCACAATCCCGCCGTTCAGCAGAAGCTGAGCGAGGCCGGCGCCCGTAAGCTGGCCGGCGGTCCCGTCGAACCGGGCTCCCGCGTGATGATCACCGCGCACGGCGTATCCGATCGCCGAAGGGCTGAACTGGTGGCGGCTCGTCATCGGATCGAGGATGCGACCTGTCCCCTGGTGCGGCATGCGCACCGCTCCCTGCAGCGTCTCGTCCAACAGGGCTACTTCCCGGTTCTCCTGGGTCAGCCCGGCCATCCGGAGATCATCGGCCTCACGGAAGATCTCCGCGAGTATGCCCTCGTGGCCGGACCGAATTCCCTCCCCGATCTCTCCCGCCACTCTCACATCGGTGTGATCAGCCAGACCACCCAACCGGTGGAACTGCTGCTCGAAACCGCCGACGCCCTGCGCAGCCGCTATCCCGATGCCGTGGTTCGGTGTGTCGACACCGTCTGCCAACCGACCAAGGATCGCCAGCTCGCGGCCCGACGCCTGGGAGCCCGATGCGAGGTGGTGCTGGTCATCGGCGGACGTCACAGCAACAACACGCGCCAACTCCTTCAGGCATGCTCGCGGGAGGGCGCCCGCGCCCATCACATCGAATCCGTGCGCGACATCGACCCGTGCTGGCTGCGCCGCGCCAACGGGGAGTGGGTGTCGGAGGTCGGTCTCACTGCGGGAACCAGCACTCCGGATGAGGTCATCCACAGCGTGCGAGCGGTGCTGGAGAGGCTCGATCAGCCGCTGATTCAGCTCGTGGCGGCCGCCTGAACCGGAACGAACCCCTACTCCTGTTGGGCTCTCGGCCCCCCCACCGGGAGGGGTTTGGGACGTTCAGCGCGCGTCTCCAGGTCGATCGCATCCTCTCATTCGTTTGATAACTCCTTACAACGCCGCCTCAAGTCTCACTCGTGTTAGGGGTCCGGCGGTGCGGGTCGGGCGAGTCAAGACCGGCGCCGCCGGGCCGCAGAGAGGTTGTCGGACCGTGTAAGCGCAACTCTCAGACAGGAGGCTTCCGATGAGCGCTGAATTACTGTCTCGACGTACTTTGCTGGCGGGGGGCGCTACGGCGTTGACCGCGCCCGCCGAGCGACGGATCATCGGGGCCAACGACCGGGTCGGTGTCGGGTTCATCGGCTACGGGCTCATCGGCAAGCGGCACGTGGTCTCCTTCAAGCAGCTTGCCGACGTGGACATCGTCGCCGTGTCGGACACCCACGCGGGCCGGCTGGCTGAGGCGGCGAGTTTCATCGGAGGCGCCGTCAAGCCCTACGCCGACTTCCGTCGCCTCCTCGAGGACCCGGCGGTGGATGCCGTGGTCATCTCCACCCCGGATCACTGGCACGCACTGATGACCATGCTCGCCTGCGCGGCGGGCAAGGACGTCTACGTCGAGAAGCCCCTGACCCTCTTCGTCCAGGAAGGCGAATGGATGCTCTCCGTGGCTCGAAAGCATCGCAGCATCGTCCAGGTCGGCACCCAACAGCGCTCCGGCGCGCACTACGCTCGTGCGCGAGATCTCATCCGCTCGGGTGAACTCGGCAAGGTCACCTCGGTCCGCATGGGCGCCGCTCGAAACATCATGCCCGGCTTCGGCCGACCCGCCGACTGCCAACCGCCCGCCGAGCTCAACTGGGACCTCTGGCTCGGGCCGGCTCCCGCCCGAGCCTACAATCCGAACCGCGGGATCTATCACTTCCGCTGGTTCTGGGACTATTCCGGCGGACAGATGACGAACCTCGGTCAGCACTCCCTCGACATCGTCGAGTGGGTTCTCGGCACACAGGGACTACAGTCGGTCTACTCGAATGGCGGCCGGTTCGCACTCACCGATAACGGGGAAACGCCGGACACCCAGGACGCCCACTTCCAGTTCCCCGGCTGGTCGGCGGCCTGGATGCACCGGGAAGCGGCGCGCGGAGAGACCCGCATTCCCTCGCTCGAGTTTTGCGGAACACGAGGTTCGCTCACCATCGACCGTGCCGGGTTCAAACTCTCCGGCGATCCCGATCTGGCGCCGGAGAACTTCATTCCCCAGTTCACCGGCGCCCACCCCGTCGGCGGCCCTCGGCGGACCCCGCCTCCCGCTCAGGTCAACCCTCGCACTCCACCCCGCGTCGACGAGAGCGGCAGCAGCGACGGACAGTTCGTGGCCCACGCGCGCAACTTCATCGACTGCATCCGGAGTCGCGCCACACCCGTTTCCGATCTCGCCTCCGCACACCGGGTAGCGACTCTCTGTCACCTGGCCAATCTCTCCCTCCGCCTGGGACGCCAGCTCCATTGGGACCCCGAACACGCCACCCTCATCGGGGACCCGGAGGCGGCCGCCATGCTCCGCAGACCCTACCGCGCTCCATGGGATCGAGAGTTGACCGCTCTCGGAGTCGGTTGACTCACCAGACGCAACGAGGCGACACCTCCATGTCTCTTACCCGCCGAACTCTTCTTGCAGCCAACGCCGCCGCCGGGACGATTCCAACCCCAACCCGATCCGCGCAACCACCGAAACTGCGCTTCGGTATTGCCTCCACCACCTACGCGCAGCACCTGAGTCGAAAACCGGAACTCAAGGATCCGGTCGCCTTCCTCAAGTTCTGCGCGGACCGGGGGGCCGCCGGAGCACAGATCCCTCTTCAGCCCAACGACCTGCCGAGGGCAGAGCGAGTCCGTGCCCTCTGCGCCGAACGTGGACTGACGTACGAAGGCCAGGTACGGATGCCCCGGGAGAAAGCGGACCTGGAGCGCTTCGAGGCCGAGCTCCGTGCGGCGAAGGCGGCCGGCGCTTCGGTCGCGCGCAGCGTCCTTCTTTCCGGCCGGCGCTATGAGACCTTCCGAACCGCCGAAGAATTCCGGACCTTTCGGACCCAATCCCTCGCTGCCCTGGAACTGGCGGAACCCGCCGCGGCTCGGAACCGGATCAAGCTCGCCGTCGAAAACCACAAGGACTTCCGCGCGGGTGAACAGGTGGAGTGGCTCCGACGGCTCTCCTCGGAGTGGCTGGGCGTCTGCCTCGATACCGGCAACAACATGGCGCTTCTCGAGTCCGCCGAGGAGACGACCGCGGCGCTCAGTCCCTACACCCGGTCCGTCCACCTGAAGGACATGGCCACCGAGCCCTATGAGGAGGGGTTTCTCCTCTCGGAAGTGCCGCTTGGTAAGGGGGTGTTAGACCTCAGGGCGCTGCTGAACCGAATGAGGGCCTCCCACCCCCTCACCTATATCAACATCGAAATGATCACGAGAGACCCCCTCAAGATCCCCTGCCTGACCCCGGGCTACTGGGAGACCCTGACGGACGTCTCGGGCGCCCGACTCGCAGGGGCGCTCCGATCGGTGAAGGAACTCACCGCGGGCCGGCCCCTCCCCCGAGAGTCCGGTCTCCCGCCGGACGAGCGACTTGCCCGCGAGGATCGGTTCGCTCGGGAATGCCTGTCCTACGCTCACCAGCAACTCGCGTAGACTCAAACCGCTCGCCTGGCACTCCTACACCCCTGACTTCCCCTCACGGAGAAGCGTCACTGCCTCTCTGCGACCCCTGACTCCCGCCGGTGGTCGACGCCGTACCCATCCCTACCCCTCCTCTCCGTAGCGGTTGGACTATCCCTTGATCCCGGAGAGGACGATGCCCCGGACCAGGTGCCTCTGGGCCGCAAAGAAGAGGATGAGAACCGGAAGCAGCACCAGCATGCTCGCGGCCATCAGCAGGTTCATGCGGCTCCCGTTGATGTCCTGAAACATGCGCAGCCCCATCTGAAGGGTGTACTTGTCGACACTGTTGAGGTAGATGAGGGGTCCCAGAAAGTCGTGCCAGTGCGCGATGAAGGAGAGCACCCCTACCGTGGCCAGCACGGGGCGTGAGAGGGGTAGGATCACCCGTGTGAAGGTGATCCAGGTCGAGCAGCCGTCGATGCGGGCGGCATCCTCCAGCTCGTTGGGGAGCGTCTTGAAGAACTGCCTCATCAGGAAGATCATCACGCCGCTTCCACCCAGGTAGGAGGGGATGATCAGGGGTTTGTAGGTGTCCACCCAATCCACCCCTGTCAGGGTTCGAAGCTGGGTCCAACCGACAAAGGTGGAGATCATCGTCACCTGGGGAGGCAGCATCATCGTCCCGAGGAGCACCACGAACCAGAACTCGCGTCCCGGCCATCGAAGGCGAGCGAAGGAGTAGGCGACCAGGCTCCCCGAGAGAAGCTGCCCGATGACACAGGCGATCGTCACCACGGCGCTGTTCACCATGAACTGACCGAACGGCAGAACCGTGACCGCGAGGCGGTAGTTGTTGCTCACGAACGGTTTGGGAATGAAGCTCGGGGGAAACTCGTAGATAGCGGCGTTGGACTTGAAGCTGGCGGAGAGGGCCCAGACGAAGGGCGCAAGGAAGAGCGCCCCGAGCGTGATCAATACGGCATAGGTCATCGCCTGGCTGACAGCTCGGCGGCCCGGCCGGCGAGAGACCTTCGTACCCGTGACAGCCGTGTGAGAGGTCATCGCTCCCCCTCGTAGTAAACCCAACGTTTGCTGCTTTGGAGCAGGGATAGAGTCAGGGTCATCACCAGCGCGAAGAGGATCCAGGCCATCGCGCTGGCATACCCCATCTGGAACTGCTGGAAGGCCTTCTGGTAGAGGTAGAGGACCACAAACAGCGTGGCATCCTCCGGTCCTCCGCCGGTCATGATGAACGCCTGGGTGAACGTCTGAAAGCTGCCGATGATCCCCATCACCAGATTGAACAGAAGCGTCGGGGTGAGCATCGGCAGCGTAACCGCCAGGAAGCGCTTCCAGGCGCCCGCTCCATCCAG
This sequence comes from Actinomycetota bacterium, assembly GCA_005798285.1. GTDB lineage: Bacteria > Armatimonadota > SYMT01 > SYMT01 > SYMT01 > F1-80-MAGs030. The sequence continues at coordinate 294 of SYKE01000139.1, read as the reverse complement.
ATCCGCTGCTTCATAGAGGTGCTGGGGGACGCCCTGAAGTCCTGCAAGGTAGATCAGCATGGAGTTGCCGACGCCCCAGAGCGCCATGAACACCAGGGAGCCCAGCGCCCAATCCGGATCGGTGAGCCATCCGGGAAGGTGCTCCTGGGGTACCCCCCACGGCGATTTGATTGTCGCTCCGGACAGATTCCATTCGGAAGTATGCTGAAAATGTCGTTTAGCTCTGACTGAGGTCGAAGTTGGGTAGACGTGGAAGAGTCTCCTGAAAACTTCACTCCACAGGAGCACCTCCAT
>SYKE01000138.1 GCA_005798285.1 Actinomycetota bacterium | reverse complement strand
TCGTCGGCAACCTTCTCGATCCGTGTGCTCTTGGCATCGATCCGGTAGATGGCTTCCTTGATCTCCAACGGGCCCTTGTTGCCTTCATAGTGCATGAGGCTGCCGTAACCCGGATCCGTGAACCAGATGTCGCCGTTCGGGTGCACCACGATGTCGTTCGGAGCGTTGAAACGCTTGCCGCCGAACTTGTCCGCTACAACGGTAATCGTGCCGTCGTACTCGTAGCGAACCACGCGTCGGTTGCCATGCTCGCAGGAGAGTTGTCGACCCTGCCAGTCGAAGGTGTTTCCGTTGCTGTTCCCCGCCGGCTGGCGGTGGGTGCTCACGTGGCCGTCGTCATCCAGCCATCGCATCTGGACATCGTTGGGGATGTCGCTCCACATGAGGTACTTGCCGACGCCGTTCCACGCGGGACCCTCTGCCCACAGCATCCCCGTGTGGAGACGGCGGATGGGAGTGTTTCCGATCTTGTACTTGGCGAATCTTGGGTCCAGGACAACGATGTCCGGATCGGGATATCGTACGGGGGCTGCGTTCGGACCGTAGTCTCGGTCCGCGGCGTAAGCGGCGTTGGCGATCATGGCGGCTGCGGCAGTAAGAAATCCACGACGTCCGGTTTTGGCCGGTTCCTCGGCCGCGGCGTCGCGGGGGTTTAGCTTCTCTGGCATGGGGGTTCGTTCCGATAACACTCGGGACCGCGGACACGGCCGACTGCTTCTTCACGGGAAGGCTTCGCAGTTCCTTCTCTGGGAGTCAACTGCCCCATGATCAACGCCGCATCGATCTCGGACTGGGCGCCGCTCTGGCTTGGCGCCGCGTCCCTCGGAGCCTGGCTTTACCTGGTCTTCTTTCATGGCCACTTCTGGCGCATTGAGCCGGAGCTACCGGCGGAGGATCCGAACCCGTGGCCAACCGTGACGGCGATCATTCCCGCGCGGAACGAAGCGGACGGCATCGCGGAGACCCTCCAATCCGTCTTCCACCAGGAGGGCGGCGCAGGCGTGCAAGTGATCGTGGTCGATGACCACAGCACGGACGGCACCCCCGACGTGGCGCGGCGTGCGGCGGCAAGCGCATCCGCCGAGGCCCGGCTCGCCGTGCTCAGCGCTCCTCCCCTACCGCCGGGTTGGGCGGGCAAGGTGTGGGCGATGCAGCAAGGCTACCTCCACTGCCTGAGTCAGCCCCAGAGACCGGACTTTGTCCTCTTCTGCGATGCGGACATCCACCATGCGCCGGACGCCCTGCGCCGACTGACCGGAGCGGCGGTACGGCACCGGCTGGGACTCACATCGTGGATGGTGCGTTTGGTCTGCCGAACGCCGGCGGAGCGGCTGATGATCCCCGCGTTCGTCTACTTCTTCCGACTTCTCTACCCGTTTCGATGGGTCTCTGACCCGCGCCGGGAGACTGCGGGCGCGGCCGGTGGGACAATGCTGGTTCGCTTCGAAGCGCTGGAAAAGATCGGGGGAATGGCGTCGCTGCAAGACGCGGTGATCGACGACTGCACGCTCGCTCGAGCCATCCAGGCAACGGGATACCGCCTTCACCTCTCGCTAGCGCGGGTGTCCCGAAGCACCCGCGGCTACGCATCCATGTCGGAGGTCATTCAGATGATCGCCCGCACGGCGTACACCCAGCTTGGCTACTCCCCTCTGGCGCTCTTTGGCGCCGTCCTCGGGCTGGCGTTCGTATTCCTCACGCCGCCCGCACTGGCGCTACTTGGGACGGATCGTGCCCGCAGTTTCGGCGCCGCAGCCTGGCTCCTGCAGGCCGCGAGTTATCTGCCGATGGTGCGCTTCTACGGCAACACGCTCGGGGAGGCGATGCTGCTGCCGGTTACCGCCACGCTCTACCTCTACGCCACCATCCTCTCCGCGTGGCGACATCACCGCGGTGTCGGCGGCCAGTGGAAGGGGCGCCACCAATCCGAGGCGGTCAGAAGTCGCCCCAACACAGCCGGATAAGGTCGCTCAGCCTCGACCACGGAAGGCTTGTCCGCGGCCAGAACCGAACAACCCGATGACGTGACGGCGCGGTGGGTCCGGCAGCCGCGAGTCGGGAGGCAGACCATGAATCGCAGAGAACTGTTCGGGAAGTCGATCGGGGGCGGTGCAGCCCTCCTGGCGCGAACCGCGACAGCGGCGGCAGAGAACCGCAGGTACCTCTATGTGGCTGAGCCGGGCATTCGAAACTACGTCGAATTGGGCGGCGTCGGCGTGCTCGTGTTCGACATCGATGCCGGCTACCGCTTCGTGCGGCGGATCCCCACCTGGCCGGAGGTTCCCGGTGTGGCGCCTGAAAACGTCAAGGGCATCTGCGCTTCCGCTGGGACCGGTCGGCTGTTCGTCAGCACTGTGAAGCGCCTGGGCTGCATCGACCTTCTCACCGACAAGATGCTCTGGAGCCGCGAGTATCCGGGCGGCTGTGATCGGATGTCCATCGCGCCGGACGGCTCCCACCTCTACGTGCCATCTCTGGAAGGCCCCCACTGGCATGCGGTCAACGCGGCCGACGGCGCAATCATCCAGACAATCGTCACCAACTCGGGCGCCCACAACACCGTGTACGGCCTGAACGGCAAGGCGGTGTATCTGGCGGGACTCAAATCGCCCTACCTATTCGTTGCCGACCCCAGCAGTCACCGGGCGGACACCAAGGTGGGGCCCTTCAGCGAAGCCATCCGCCCGTTCACGGTCAACGGCCGCCAGACGCGCTGTTACGTCAACGTGAACAAACTGCTCGGGTTTGAGATCGGAGATCTGGAGTCCGGCAAGATGCTCTCTCGGGTCGAAATCCCGGGCTTCGAAACAGGACCCGTGAAGCGGCACGGCTGCCCGAGTCACGGCATCGGCCTCACGCCGGATGAGAGCGAGATTTGGGTCGTCGACGCCTTCAATCAACGCGTCCATTTCTTCGAGAACAAACGCGACAAGCCCCGGTGGATGTCCAGCGTGGCGCTCCGAGAACAGCCGGGCTGGATCACTTTCACCCTCGATGGCAAGCACGGGCTGCTGTCCACCGGCGAAGTCTTCGATGTCCGGTCGCACACCATCATCCATGCGCTGACGGATGAGACCGGTCGGCAAGCCCACAGTGAAAAGGTACTGGAGATCGACTTCCGCGACGGCAAGCCCACCCGGAACGGAGACCAGTTCGGGTTGGGTCGACGCCGCTGAAGCCAGCCCGCCCCGCAAAAAAGAACGGGGGAGCGCCTGGCGGCGCTCCCCCTCAACGATAGAATCGGCTCCCGATGATCAGGCTTTGACGGGAGTGTGGCGGAGCTTACGGGGTCGGCCGAAGTCCAGCCACTCCACCACGTACAGGTCGCCCCGCGAGTCGACCGTCAGGGCGTGTGGCGTGGAGAACTTGTCCGGGTGCTGCCGAATGGTCTTGGGATCGATACCCTGACCATCCCCCAATCGGGCCACGATGCGATCCTCGGCGTCGAGGATCGAGACTCGGGCGCCCAGTTCCGGCACGTAGAGCTGCCCCTTCGCTTGATAGAAGCAGCACGGCATCCGAACGTCGGGAATGGTCCGCTTGTAGTCCATCTCCAGGGAGTAGACTTCCAGTCGGTTGTTCGCTCGGTCGGCGATGTACAGCTCCGGCTCGGCGCGGAGCGTGTTGACCCAGACCCCATGGCAGGTGCGAAACTTGCCGTGGTCCGTTCCTGGGCCGCCGATGGTGCGCTTGAGCTGCCAGTTCTTGTCGAACCGGTGCACGAGCTGGCTTCCGTAACCGTCCACGACGTAGATATCGCCGTTCGGCGCCACCGCCACGTCGGTCGGGTTCGTGAAGTCGAACTTCACGGCATTGGAGGCTCCTGCAGGCACATTCCCGATCTGAGCGAGAATCTTGCCCTTCAGATCCGTCTTGTAAACACGACTCCCGGGCTTGTTTTCGGTGAAGTAGAGGAACTCCTCACCGTGCTCTTTGCTCCAGTAAAGACCGTGAGCCGTGCCCGCCACCTGCTGCGTCGAGTAACCGATCTTTTCGGCGAAGTCATTGCTCCAGGTTTCCAGGAGCTTGCCTCGCCGATCGAAGACGGCCACACAGCAGTTCGCGGACCGCGAAGTGACGTAGACCCGATCCTTCGAGTCCACCACCACCGCACAGCCGAATCCGTAGTTCATTCCGGTCGGGAGTTCGCCCCACCCATCCACCAGGGTGTAGGTGTGCTTCCCCTCGCCGAACCGCACGCCTTCTCCTTGAGCGGAGGCGTCTCGGCCCACCGAAGCAGCCAACGCCGCTGCTCCGGCACTCGCGAGAAGCTCACGCCGGTCCATGCGAACCGGGAACAGACGATCCGAACTTGACATTACGGTCTCCCTGGTCGGCCTGTTACCCGAACAACTGCGAAACGGGCGCAGACTGCACCAGTTCCCGCGGCTGATTCAGGTGGTTGTAAACGATCGTCGCGGGATCGATCCCGAACGAATGGTAGATGGTCGCCAGCAACTCACCGGGATGAACGGGATCTCGCCGCGGGCTGGAACCGGTCTTGTCGGACTCGCCGTGGACGTATCCGCGCCGGATGCCAGCGCCACCGATGACCGAGGTGTAGCAGTACGGCCAGTGGTCGCGACCATCGGCGCTGTTTCCGTTGCCGGAGGTGCTGACACCCTTCTGCGGGCTGCGGCCGAACTCACCTACCGCAACCACCAGCGTGTCCTTCAGCAGGCCGCGCTGATCGAGGTCGGTGAACAGTGCCGCAAGGCCCTGATCGAGCATCGGACCCGACTGGTTGCGCATCCGGTCTGAAAGACCGACGTGCACATCCCAGGAGTGGTTGTCGGAGTTGGCGACCTTGGGCCAGATCACTTCGACCACCCGGGTGCCGGCTTCCACCAGACGTCGCGCCAGAAGGCAGCTCTGCCCGAAGGTGTTGCGGCCGTAGAGTGCTCGAATCGCGGGGCTTTCGCGCTCCAGATCGAACGCTTCCCGAGCCCGGCCGGAGATCACCAGACTCAACGCCTGGTTGTAGTACTCCGGCAGCTTGTACTCGCTGACCGCGCGCTCGATGACGGGCATCCCCTCATTGATGACTTCGCGCAGCTTGGCGCGGCGCTGAAGCCGGGTGGCGAAGACCTCGGGACGCAGCTTCAGGTCATCGACCCGAACCCGGTTCATCTTGTCGAGATCCATGTCGTCGCCTTCTGGGAACAGCGTGTAGGGATCGTGTGCCTTCCCCAGGAAGCCCGCGGTTCCGCCCTTGCCGACGACGTTGCTCTCCTGGAGCGGACGCGGCAGCATCACGAACGGGAGCATGGGCACGGTCGGCGGCTTCAATCGGGAAATCTGCGAGCCGAAGTTCGGAAAGTCCTTGGGGCTCGGCGGCTCCAACTGGCCGGAGGGGCTCACCTTGTCGGTGGTCCAACCGGTCATCATCTGGTAGATGGCGGCCGTGTGATTGAACAGTCCCACCGGGGTGTAGCTCATCGACCGGATCATCGTGAACTTGTCGTTCACCTGCGCCAGACGGGGCAGGATCTCGGTGAACTCCACGCCGGAGAGCTTGGTCGGGATGGTCTTGAAGACGCTGCGGACGTTTTCAGGATTGTTCGGCTTGGGATCCCAGAGATCCAGGTGGCTCGGACCACCCTGGAGGTAGACCATGATGATGCTCTTGGCCTTGCCCCAACCGGCCCCGCCGCCGCTGCCGTTGGCCTCGGCCTGATCCTGCAGGGCAAACATGGATCCCAGGCTCAAACCCAGCATGCCGGATCCGCCCACGCGCAAAAGTTCCCGTCGGCTTGGACGCAGGTGCCGATCGCACAGGTCTTTGCCGGTTTCTCCAGGGATGATGATCATCGGTCCGCTCCCTAACGCGAGGGGAAGTTCAGCCTTCCCCCCGCCGAAATCCTGATGCCTAACGATTGAACAAGAACGAAGGGCTGTTGATCAGCGCCCACGCCAGATCCTGAGCCGCAGTTAATCGCTTGTTCGCGATCTGCTTCCGGCTTTCCTCAAAATCTCGCTGAAGTTGTGCAAGTCGCTCGTCTTCAGGGACGGGGCGCTCCACCTGTTTCAGCACTTCCCGCAGTTCGGCGAGCTTCGGCTCGACCGGAAGCGGCTTTCGCGCATCCGCGAGGGCCTGGCGACGGGTGTGCCACTCCTTGTCGATGCTGCGCGTGTAGTCGAGCAGCCGAATCCAGTCCACATCGGTTCGATCAGCAGCCGACTTCTTGACGATTCGGGCAAACTCTTCGGCCAGACCCAGGCCCACGTTGGAATCCTCGGTCACCGAGAGACGGAACCGACCCAACGTGAACTGGGGCTGGTTGAAGTTGTGGTGCAGCGCGAACGAGATCACCTCGCCCGGCTTCAACTCCACCGGCGCGTCGAACTGGAACGTCGCCCAGTGCGTCGATCCCGGCGCGGGCGAGACCGCCCAGCCGTTGCCGCCGTTGTTGTTGTTGCCGTCCGCGGCAAAGGAGACTGCAAAGCCGTCCTGTGCGAAGTCCGCCTTTGCGTTGACGAGCTTGAGCGGCTTGGCTTCGCTTACGGTTGCCGCCGGGCCCACTCGAACTTCAAGCTCAGTGAGAACGAAGTTGCCGTCCGGAGACCGACCCGGTCCGCGGGAAGGCAGCCGTGCATCCGAGAGCGCCTCCAGCCGAACACCGGTAATGCGTCGAGCCTTCACCCCGCCCTGGATGCGGAAAACTCCCCGGTTGGGCTGACCCTGTACAAACACGGCGCCATCGGGCTGAGCGACCAGTTTCTGCTGGTTGGTGCTGAGCGCCGTTGCAGGCTTTACCACCTCCCAAGAACCCTCGTGCTGGTGTTCCCTTTCCCAGACCGCCACCTGACGGGCCTGCTGGTCCTCGAACACCCGAAGGGCTTCCTGGAGCTGCACCGCTCGGGCGACCCGCTCCTGCTCCTTCTGTGCTTGAGCTGGGGCGATGGCCTTCTCGTGGTCCTCAACGGCACGCCGCGCCTTCTCAATGCTCGCGAGCCGGTCCTGTTCCTGTCGAGCCCGGATCGGCTTCACTTCGCTGTCGCGCTGCGAGAGTGCCGATTGGAGGGAGGTGTGATCTTTGTCGATGGCGACAAACTCATCGAGCACGGCCTTCACTTCCCGCGGAGTCGCGGGACGGTTCAGCACTCGCATGAACAGTTCGTTGATCACCCGGGTGTCGTCGGGCTCTCGGGCCACCAGTTTGGCGATCTCGTTGTTCGGATCGGCGATGGCGTCGGCGATGGTGGGACCGCTGATGAGCGCCATCACGGGCCCGAGTTGGAGCCCGCTGGTTCGCTCACACTCGCAAGCGCTCTCCCGGACGGGCCGGCCGAACGTCGCGAAGAACCCGCTGGGCAGGTCCACCCCGCTGTCCGGAAGGGCAGCCGCCCGAGTCCCGGCGGGAACGCCGGGAATGTTCGGCGTGGCGCCGGTGACCCGGTGGACGGCATCAAACAAGACTTCCGCGGGCAACCGACGGGCGGTGGCGTGCGAGTAATTGATCTTGTCGTCGGCGTTAAAACGATTGGTGGCAACGCTCAGCGAATAGGTCCGCGAAGTGGCCACCATTCGAATCAGCTTCCGAGTATCGAAGCCGGACTTGATGAACTGGTTCGTCAGGTTGTCCAGCAGCGCGGCATTCGTCGGAGGGTTCCCGGCGCGAATGTCATCGAGCGGCTCGATGATCCCGACGCCGAACAGGTACCCCCAGATCCGGTTCGCGTAGGAACGGGCAAAGTACTGGTTGTCCGGAGACGTCAGCCAGTTCGCCAACTCCAGCCGTCGAGACCCCGCATTGGGTGAGGCGAGCTTCACTGCATACGGAAACTTGGGCTGGCTCGGTTGGCCGGTTCGAAGGTGGATGACCTCAGCTTGTGCCGTATCGTCCACGATTTCGTACAGGGGCTTGGCGCCTTCCACGGCAGTGCCGCCGATGTTGTTGCCGCCGCTGGCAGGATCGCGCTTCAGATTGATGTTCGCGAAAAAGGCCGCAGTCTGGTGGTACTGATCCTGGGTCCATCGCTCAAACGGATGGTCGTGACACTTGTTGCAGTTGAAGCGAACCGCCAGGAACAGATGCGTCGTGTTCTCCATCGTGGCCGTCGGCTCACGAAGGATCTTATAGTACGAGGCGGCGGGGTTCTCCCGGTTGGATCCGCTCGCTGTGAGGATCTCTCGCGCAAACTGATCGTACGGCGTGTTCTTGGAGATGTGGCCGCGAATCCATGACCGGAATGCGGTGGCGCCTTCCAGTCCCAGGAACTTGCGGTTCACCTGGAGCAGATCCGCCCATTTGTTGGTCCAGAAGTCCACGAATTCGTCGCTGCCGATCAGCCGATCCACCAGCGCTTCCCGTTTCGTGCGGCTCGGGCGATTGTCCGCAATAAACTCACGAACCATGTCCGCGGTCGGAGGCAGACCCGTCAAATCGAGCGACGCGCGTCGAAGGAACTCTTCATCCGAGGCCAACCCGCTGGGCAGAATCTTCATCCGCTTCCACTTGGCGGCCACGAGGCGGTCGATGTCGCCGTAGGCTTCCGGCTCTTTCCAAGCGAAGCCGCTGCGGTCGCCCATCACCGTGAGGGTGGTCGCGGCGTAGGAGCCTTCGTAGCGAGCCAGCACGGGCGCCTCGCCGCGGCGAACCGCCGTGAGGAGTCCGGAGCGGTTGGCGGTGGAAACCTCGGTGTTGCCGCTGTCCACGAACGATTCGCGGGTGACGTCGCGAGTCGTTCCATCCGTGTAGGTAGCCAACACGCGGAACTGCTGTCGGTCACCCAGGCGCTGGATGACCGGGTTCTCCGGCCACAGCGTGACTTTCGATACTTTAGGGGAGGCGGTGTTCAGGCGTGCGCCGTTCTCGATCCACTGCCGCACGAGGTGGTAGTACGGTTCCTCGCGGCGGACGACCTGTCCCCCCATGTGCGGCACCCGGGCCGTCGCCTTCAGGAGCATCAAACTGTCTTCGGGAGAAGCGAGGTTAATCCGACGGCCCGCGAGATCATCCGTCAGGGCTCGAACGTCGGAAATCGGGTCGTAGCCACGAAGCGAGAGCTTGAAGCCGGCCTTGCCATCCTTCGAACCATGGCAGGTTCCCTGGGTGCAGCCCATCTTGGAGAGGGCAGGCTGGACATCAAGCACGTAGTCCGGTTGGAACCCGGTCTTTACGCCGGAAACCGTCACTGGAACCCGCGCCGACGCGCCGCCGAAGCTCACGTTCAGGAACCCGGTCCCATCTTTCAACGGCTGGACCAGCCCCGTGCGACCGATGTTGGCGAGCGGCACGCTGAAGGCTGCTTTTGCAATGCGGGTCACGTCCACCCGATCGGAACCGATGCGCGCCGTGACCAGCACCTGGGCGTAGCTGTACGGCTGAGTGAGCCTGATCTGCTTCGGCTCGACCTCCAGCACCGAGACCTTGCCCGTTACCGGTCTCTCGGTTTCAATCGGTTCCGGCGCCCGAGGGATGACCTTGATGGGTCCGGCGACCTTTCTGTTCGACACCAGTTCGGCAACTGCGAACGAACTTTTCTCAGCTCCCGTTTCGGGGTCGAGAAGCCGCACCTTCCCGTCTCCGCCCGCCACGGCGAGCGTCTTGCTGTCCGGAGAAAACTGCGCTGCGTACAGCCCAGAACCCGCTACCGTGGTCTTGGACACTAGCCGGATGCCGTTGGTCCAGTAGGCTTTCAGGGCAGCGACTTCCTCGGTGGAGCGAGTGCTCGCCACTTTCTGGTTGATGGCTTTGAGTGCGTCGCTCATCTTCGGGTCGAATTCGTAGGAATAGACCCGCACTTCACCGGTTGCATCCAGGCTGCTGACCGAAGCGACACGCTTGCCGTCGGGGCTCACCGCCATTCCGAAGATGCGTCCCGGCTGAGTCGGAAACTCTCGAACGAGGTTGCCGTCGTCGCCGATAACGCGGACGGTCTCTCGGAAGAAGCGGTAGGCCCGGGGCTGCCCGTCGGCGCCGCCCACCACCACCTCATCCCGCATTGGATGCCGGGCCACTGCCGCGAGCCCCCCCTTGAGGGCGCCCGGCGTGATGGAAGTGATGTTGTCGATGAACCTCTGGCTGGCGACTTCAGTCAGCTTCACCGCCTGATCTCGACCGACCGAAACCAGATGAGAGCCATCCTTGGAGAAGACCGTGGCGAGAACCCAGTCGTTATGGGCGCCCTGGTACAGAACCTGCTCGCCGGTGGTGGCGTCGATGGCCCTCAGTGTGCTGTCCGCGCAACCGAATGCGATCTTCGATCCATCGGGGGACCAGCTCAAACCGCGAACCGTGTCGCCGGAGACCCGGGGAGAACGCAGGAGCTTGCCCGTAGCAACGTCCCACACCTGGATCTCGCCCCGCCGAGCCGGATCTCCCGATGCGACGGCGAGCAACTTACCGTCTGGTGAGAAGCGCAGGGCCTCAATCCGCTCGGAGGGCCCCACCAGCCGACCCACGCGCTTGCCCGATGCCGGCTCGAAGAGCAGCACTTCATGGAAGCCCGAAACCGCGAGCACCGATCCGTTGGGCGAGTAGTCCACCGACGTGATGATCGGCTGATGGGTGTACACGGGGGGATGCTCGGCATCGAACGCCGGCCGATCCACCTGTGCCGAGTCATCCGCGGCGCCTTGTGAAACCCAGCGGGCGATCACCTGGATCTCGGCAGCCGTCAACGGCGTACCGCCCTTGGGCATCACCGCCTTCCCCTGGGCGTTTGGGGTGATCATCTGGATCAGCGGACTCTTCTGGGGCTGTCCGGCAACCAGCGATGCCTTCTTCGATTCTCCGCCGGCGATCAGGCGGTCGAAGGTGGTCATATCGAAGCCGGCGGCCGGCTTCAGGGAGTTGTGGCACCCGTTGCAGCGGGCCTGAAAGATGGGACGCACGTGCCGCGCGAAGCTGACCTTTCCTGCGGGCGCGGGAGGCGCGGCGCCCGTCACCGGCCGTCCGGTCATCAACGACCCGGCAGCCAGGGCCAGCACGGAGCCGGCAAGCGCATAGCGAAGCGACGGATGAGAGCGCATCGAGTTGGCACCAAATCAGGAGGAGACCCATTCACCCGACGTCGGGCGAGCTCCTCAACGCGTAAGAACGTCAACCTTCTAAGGACAACGCGGATCTTTGAGTGTTTCGCGGAACTCTGTCCAACCCCCTCCGCGTGCACGGACCTGAAGGCCCGGAGCCCCCGTTTGCACTCGGACAGGTCCCATTACGGCAGGCCCCTTCGGCTCCGGGCCTTCGCGAAGATGAGCGAGACGGTATTGATCTGAAACTCAACACCCGCTCATCCGGGAACCCGCGATCGAAGCTGCCTGGACTGCGAGGAAGGAACATCCCCCAATCGCAGTCGAAAGCGCATCGGTTGTCGGTCTCAACTGGAGCCCCGGATGCGAGTCACCGCAGTTACCGTTCATATCGTCGAAGTGCCGCAGATCTGGCCCATCGCCCCCTATCGGTCTCACATCAGATCGAGCAGTACCACCATGAGCGCCATCGTCGAAGTCAACACCGACGAGGGAATCACCGGCTGGGGAGAGCACAACGTCAACTTCCTGCCGAACCTCTCGGCGCGCGCACAAACCGCCGCAGCTGCCGAGTGGCTGGTCGGACGAGATCCCCAGAACCTGGAGGCGTTCCACCGAGACTGTCCGCTGGAGACTCGTCTGAAATCGGGGATCGAACTCGCCCTCTGGGACATCTGCGGCAAGGCGGCGGGGGAGCCGGTCGCGGTGCTTCTGGGAGGCGTCATCCGGGAAGAGGTGGAACTGGCCGCCTGCATGGGGATCCAGACCTACGAGCGAGCCGGCGAACTGGCAGCCTGGTACGTGGAGCAGGGCTACACCACCCTGAAAACCAAAGCGGGCAGCGATCCGGAGGAAGACTTCGAGATGGTCCGCGGAGTACGAGATGCGGTCGGCGACCGGCTCAAGCTCCGCATCGATCCGAATCGCGCCTACAGCCCGCAGCAAGCAGCGGCGCTTGCAAAACGGCTCGAACCCTACTCTCTGGAGTACCTCGAGCAGCCGATCCCGGCCGAACCCCTCGAGGACGCGGTGTGGTTGAGAGCCCAGACGACGACTCCGATCGCCCTGAACGAGAGCGTGACGGACCCCCAGAGCGCGTGGGAGATCCTCAAGCGAAACGCGGCAGCAGTCATTCTGCCCGACACCCCGCAGGCGGGCGGCATTCTCCCCTGCGTCAAGATCGGTCACCTCTGTGAGGCGGCGGGTATCCCTTCGGTGATGCACTGTGGACACGACATGGGTCCGAAGACCGCCGCCATGGTTCACGTCGCCGCAGCGGGCCCGGCCTATTCGCTCGCCAACGACAGCACCTACTACGGACTCGTTGAAGACATCTGCGTGGAGCCGCTCCCCATCGTGCGGGGACGAATCCGCGTTCCGACGAAACCCGGATTGGGGGTCGAGGGTGATCGAGAGAAATTGGAGAAGTACCGCGTCGACTGTTAGGCAAGTCGCAGTCTGGCGACTCTCACAACGTGTGAACGGCCCAGATGCGATTCGTCAGAAAAAGGAAGGAGAGCTACGATTTGCGTTGAACGCTGAGTCAAACGGGGCGTTCAACACTTGGCGCCTCTCTTCCAACGGAGGTTGTTGCAGTGCAATGCTCGTGCTTCCGCTTGTCCACGTTTGCCGTGGCAAGCTTAGTGGTGGCCGGCGCCGCCGGCTACATGTTCTCGTCCCGTGTTCAGGCTGCCCAGCAGGGCCGGGGTAAGGCCGCCCTCATCCAGGGCTTTGCCAAAGGCACGTGGGACCACAAGGCGATTGGCCCACTGGCGATCGCGCCGGGGGGTGTACTTTTCTTCGCCGACGACCAGGCCGGCGCCATCTACGGCGTTGACCTGATGGAAACCCGCAGCCAGGCGACTGAATTCAAGCCGAACGCCGAACTTGGCGCCACCATCGCCGCCAAGATGGGCACCACCCCGGCGGGGATTCAGATCAAGGACACCGCATTCAGCAACTTCTCCAAGTCGCTGTATCTGTCCGTTCGCAAGACCGACGGCGCGGACCAGAACCCGGCCAACCCGGCGATTTACGCCCTATTCCGCGCCGACGCGGACGGCAAGGTAAGCCAGGTCGACCTCTCCGACAAATCCTTCGGCAAGGTGACCATCAGCGCACTGCCGCGCTTCGGCCGCCGGAACACGCCGGATACTCGCGTCATTGGCGACATCGCCTTCGCTCGGGGACGCATCCTCGTCTCCGCTCTCGCCACGGATCAGTTCAATTCCAACCTGGTGTCGGTTCCCGTGCCGTTCAATCAGGCGGGCGTCGAGCGCTACGCCACCTCCATCTTCCACGTGAGCCATAAGAAGATGGAAACCGCCAGCCCGATCCAGACGCTGACCGTCTACCGAGACGCGGACAAGGAGTACCTCATTGCTGCGTACGTCTGCACGCCGATCGTCCGGTTCAATCTGGATGAGCTGAAGGCCGGCCAGCCGGTCACCGGCACCACCGTCGCGGAACTCGGCAGCGGCAACCAACCGATGCAGATGATCGCCTACGGTCGCGCCGGCGAGCAGAGCCTCCTGCTGAACAACAGTTCGTTCGGCATTCTGAAGGTCGACGGCAAGATCGCCAAGGAAACTCAGAACGTCAACGAGAAGACCACGGCCGATCGCGGCAATGGCGGCAAGACGCCGTTCGCCGGTATTGAGACGGTCGAGAATCTCAAAGGCGCCACCGGTTACGCGGCTTACGGCACGACGCTTCTCGTCGTCAAGCCGTCGGGCTCCGGTATCGCTCTTGAGACGATGCCCACTCCCTGATCCCTGCCTGAAGATCCGACGGTCCGGTACCAACCGGCCGGCGGATCTCTTGGGCCGAGGCCGGCATTCATGCGGTTCTGGTGGGTTTCAACCGCCGTCATCGCGGCAGTCGCTCCGAACGGAGTCGCGGCCGCTCCCCCCCTCGCCGTTCAGAGCATTGCCGGATCGCCTGGGTCGATTCGTGTCGTGCTTTCGGGACCCGAAGCCACCGCCCTCCGGCAGCGCCTCGGCGATGCCCCCGGCGCCGATCAGGTGGAACCGTTCTTTTCCATCGCGCTGGCGGGCCAGACAACACGCATCCCGCTGACCGCGCGCTTGAACTATGTGGGAAGCACCGCCGTGCTCACACCGGCTTTCCCACTCTCGACGGGACGTCCCTACGAAATCCTGTTCGACGGGCCCCGACTTGGCGGCACGTTCAAGCGCCTGTCGCTCCCCTACTCCATCGCTGTCGACACATCCCCGTCCAACAGCCGCGTGACCCGACTCTTTCCCACCCAAGCCACCCTACCGGCCAACCAGCTCAAGTTCTACGTGTACTTCAGCAAGCCGATGGGTGAAGGCGAAGTGTTCAAGCACGTCCGTCTCCTGAACGAGCGAGGACAGCCCGTCGTGCAGGCCTTTCACGAAGTCGAACTCTGGTCGGAGAACCACACCCGCCTGACCCTGCTCATCAATCCCGGACGAACCAAGCGCGATCTGGGACTGAGCGAGACTCTCGGGCCGGTCCTCCTGCCGAACAAGCGCTATACGCTGCAGATCGGGCCCGGTTTGAAGGATCAGCAGGGCCGCGGCGTGGCAACCGTTCACCGCGCAAGCTTCACGACGGCCCCGCACGACCGGAGTCAGCCTCGTATCACATCCTGGAAAATTTCGCCCCCGAAGGCGGGAACCCGTCAGCCGCTCCACCTCCGCTTTGACGAGCCTATGGATCACGCGCTTGCGACCGACCGGGTGGATGTGTTGGCGGCCGGGAAGAGTGTGCCGGGCCGAGTGGAACTCAGCGCGTCCGGCATGGAATGGACGCTCACTCCCGCAGCCCCATGGACCGCCGGCGTCTACGAAGTGGTGGCGGGTGGCGAGGTGGAAGACCTTGCCGGAAACAGCCTCTACCGCGCCTTCGAAACGGAAGCGGGCAAGGGGCAGACGCCAATCGTCAATCCGCCGGATTATCGGATCAAGTTTCGTGTGAAGTGATTCCGGACTCCGGCGACGTACGGGCGCCGCCGGAATTCGGAACCGTGAGGGGTGTGGGAGATTGCTGACGGAAGCGAAGTTGTTCGGACTGACTCCCGAAGAGAGGGAGTTTTACTCGGAGAATGGGTTTGTCGCCGCGCGCGGCGTCTTCACGCGAGAGGAAGCTGCCTACCTTCGGAGCGAGGCGCACCTCCTGGCCGAGCGTCTTCAGGCCAGCGGGGATCGTCGGGCACGATTTACCGGGTGGGGCGCGGCGGGCAAGGTGACGCAGCTCCCGCGCGAACTCATCCACTGCCACAACCCGCAGTACCATTCCGCTGCATTCGCCCGGCTGATCGTCGATCCCAGGCTCACGGATCGTGCCGCCGACCTCATCGGTCCGAACGTCCAGCTCCATCACACCAAGCTCTTCATCAAGCCGCCGGAGACGGGCGCCCCCTTCCCGATGCATCAGGACAGCCCCTATTTCCCTCACGAGAAGGACAGCATGATCGCCGCCATCATCCACTTCGATGACGCGCCGGTTGAAAAGGGCTGTGTTCGCGTGGCGCCCGGGAGCCATCGACAGGGCGCGCGATCGCATCTCACCGACGGCGGTCACCACCTGCCCGTCGAGCAATTCCCCGTGGCCGATGCGCTCCCCGTCCCGGCGGAAGCGGGAGACGTGCTCTTTTTCAGCTACCTGACCATCCACGGGTCGGGGGTGAACACCAGCAGCGAGTCCAGAACCACACTGCTGGTTCAAATGCGAGATCCAACGGACCACCCACTGGTCTGGCACGGTGATTCGATGTTTCAGAAGGTGCCATTAGACCGTTCCGACAAGGCTGATTCGGCAGGCTTAGGGCCGCTAAAAGGGGCACGTCCGGCTCTGTTTCGCTCGACCAAGAGTTGGCCGATCCCATTCTGGGGCCTCTGGGAAGCCATAGCCTCACTCGAAGCGCTTGAGTTCCGGACAATCAAATCACCCTG
>SYKE01000137.1 GCA_005798285.1 Actinomycetota bacterium | reverse complement strand
TTCGAGGGGTGTGCCTGAACATCCTGGCAACGGTGGACTGTAGGGGAGCGGCAGATGCGAGGACCGAGCTCGCGGCCAATCCTCGGAGGGCTCTGAGGCTGATCGGGGTCTGATTCCCGACAATCGAATCACCGTGCCTCGACGACGGCCTGCTGCAGCGGCTCGAGGGTGGACAGGCGCGCCTCCGCGGCGCGCACATCCTCTTGCGCCGAGTTCACCCGAGACCGAGCCGTCTGGATCTCTCCGGACCTTCGGCCGGCCCTCACCAGATCGAGAGCGGCACGGAGGCGCCGAACTCCGGCTTCGCTTCGCTGTACCGCTTCACGTGCATCATCCACGGCACGCCGCGGCACTGCTCGTTCTCGGAAGAGCATCTCCTGACGAGTGAACTCGATTCGTGTGCGCTCCGCGGCGGCGACGGCATCTTCCAGGGCCGCCTGCGCCTGGGCCGTCTCCTCCGGGCGCGGACCGGCGGAGACATCGGCGAGTTCCGCCTCGGCGGTGGCGACATGCGATCTGGCGGCCTGAATCGCGGCCAGCTCGATGCGGCGGCTGCTCTCCAGTGAGATCCTCGCGTGGGCCTCCCTCGTACGGGCAGCCTCCACCTCGGCTTCCGCTACCCGCACCCGTTCCCGATTGAGCTGCTGAGTCTCCCGCAGCCCGGACTCGGCCGCGGCGCTCTCCCAGGCGGCGACTTCCACCGCCGAACCTTGTCCGGCGATGACGGCTTCTTGATGAGCAGAGTCGAGGATTGCGATGACCTGCCCCGCCTTCACAGGGTCGCCTTCGTCCACGAGGACTTTCGCCACCCGACCCACCTGCGGCGCGGTGGCATCCGCGGACCGGCACTCTACGTATCCAGTGGCGGACCATTCTCCGAAGAGATCTGCCTGGCGCACGGGGGCAACCGTGACAGGGTGCTTGGGAGGGTGCTTCCGCTGGTAATCCCAGGCGGCGCCGCCTGCAACGGCGACAACGGCGACGGCGGCAATTCGAAGGAAGATGGGACGCATGGCACGTTCTGACCGCGATGGCCAGTCAGTATAACGCGAAGGCGGCGTCCCCCGTTTCCCGGAAGTCGCGGTGTGCGACTCCCGGACTTACGCCGAGGCAGTCGGGGACGGGATTAGTGATTGAAGAGAAACTCGGCGGAATTCATCAGCGCCCAGAGCAGGTCCTCGACAGCCTCTCTCCGCTTCACGCCGGACCGCTCAAAGGCGCGCAGTCCCGCCGCGCGCTCGTCGTCTCGCGGCGCCCGACCATACGCGAGCAGGTAGAGCTGCTCGACGAGCTGTTCAGGCGTCCTATCGCTCCTCGCCAATTCCGCGACCGTACCGGCGTCGCTGGTGAGCCGGTTCTGGATGGCGCTGGAGTTCATCAGATGGAGCACCTGAGTCACCGAGCCATCCGTGGGACGATCGCACTCACACACGCTCAGGCGGGACGGCTTGCCGAAGACCTCGAGGAACTCCACTGGGAGCTTGTTGTCCCACATCTGGATCGCCCGAGTGGTCGCCGGGTGACCCTGGAACGTCTCGGGGACCCCGGTGATGGCGCTGACCGAGTCCAGCAGCACTTCGGCGGAGAAGCGTCTCGGGTAGTAGCGAGCATAGTTCCGCGCGTCTCGGGAGTTGAAGCGATTAACCTGACTGCTGCGTTGGTAAGCGGCCGAAGCGGCGATCGTTCGCATCAAGTGCTTCAGGTCGTAGCCGGAGCGCTTGAAGTCGGCGGCGAGGGCGTCGAGGAGTTCAGGATTTGAAGCCGGGTTGGTGGCCCGGAAGTCGTCGATGGGCTCGACGATCCCGACACCCATCAGCATGCCCCACACGCGGTTGACGATGGCTCGGGCGAAGTAGGGGTTATCGTCGGCCGTCATCCAGCGGGCAAGCGCCTCGCGACGATCCTCATCGGGGCCCGGCGTCAGAACGGAGCCTCCCAGCGGCCGGAGCGGGAGCACGGCGTCGGTCTTGGGATGCTTCACCTCACCGTCGGGACCGTTGTAGACAACCTGCTCGAACTCGGTGGCGCCCTTTCGCCGCACGCGGGCAAAGAACGCCGCCATGGAGTAGAAATCGTCCTGACTCCAGCGCTCGTTCGGGTGATGGTGGCACTGCGCACAGTCGATCCGAACTCCCAGGAAGAGCTGGCTCAGCGACTTGCCCTGTTCAATGGGGGTGGCCAGGGCGCGGAAGAGGTTCGCCGGCCCATCTCGGTACGTCTCGCCCGTGGCGGTCACGATGTCGGATGCGAACTGGTTGAAGGGCATGTTCGACTGAAAAGCCTGCCGAACCCAGCGGTCGTACGCGAAGGCGCCCTTGGGAAAGAGCGGGTCGCGATCCACGAGGAGCAGGTTCACCCAGCGCGTGGCCCAGTAGTCCGCGTATTCAGGCCGATCCAGAAGCTGCTTTGTCCACTCGGCGCGAGTCTTCAGAGCCGGCGATCCGGCAGGCAGATCCCGAGTTTCCTGAGCGCAGGCGGTCAGATAGGTCTGGACCTCTGCGGGTGTCGGAAGCGTTCCGATGAGGTCCACGGACGCGCGACGCAGGTAGGTCGCGTCGTCGCACTGCTGCGAGGGAAGCAGATTCAGACGCGAGAGCTTCCGGTAGATCGAGTCGTCGATGAAGTTGTAGCGGGGGAAGGCCCGATAAGCCGCGGCGGGGATCTCCGCGGTCTGGGGTACGGTAACTCGCGTGACCGCGACCTCGGAGAGGAAGCGCGCGAGGACGGCCGTGTCGCCCGCTGCGCCGCTGGAGACCATCCGGCCCCCCTCCTTGACCTCGGCGATCCCGGACTCGTTCGAGCGGAACTCCACCAGGCGGGTCACATCACGCCGTGTGTTGTCGGAGTAAACGGCAGTGGCCGCCAGTTGCTGGCTGGAGCCGGGGGTGAGGGTTCGGATTGCGGGAGTCAATTCCACCCGGGTGAGCACCGGTTCGTCCGTGGGTCCCCACGGAGCGCCGGACGCGATCCACCGCGCCAGCGTGGCATACTCGGGAGACTTGACATCGAAGCGCTTGCCACCGGCGTGGGGCAGCGTGCCCGTGGCCTTCAGCAGCAGGAGACTGCGGCCGGGATCGACGCGGTCAATCCGTCGTCCGCCGCCTCTTCGAGTCACGGCGATGTAGTCGGACTCCGGATCGAAGTTCAACACCGAAAGCTGGAATCCGCGCTGGCCGCCCTGCTTGGCATGGCACGCGCCCTGACTGCACCCGGTGCGGGAGAGCAGCGGTAGGATATCGCGGCGAAAGGTGCCCGCAGGGGATCGGGTAGCCTTGCAGACCACGGTCACCTGGGCTCGCCCCGCCCCCGAGGAGATGTCGATGCGGGCGGTTCCAGACCCGCGCCACTCCACGTGGCCCTCAGCGTCAACCGAGGCGACTTCCGGTTTGCTCGAGCGATATTGGGCCGACCGCGTGAAGTCAGCGGTCGACAGTTCGCTGCCGAGCCGCGTGACCACTAACTGCTGCCCTTCTCCGCTGCCGTCGAGTTGGACGAGCCGTGGAAACACGTCAAGTCCGGGCGCCCGTTGGGATGAGGCGACGGCAGGTCTCGTCGGCGCCACGACGCCGGCGCCGAGGACCAGAAGCAGCGAGACGTGCGATGGGTGGAGGAAACGGTTGGCGGAACGCATGCCCATTGTGAGGCGCGGCCCAGGTCGAAGTTGCGGGAGAAGCGATCTGCTCTGGATGCGTAGTCAGGCCGGCCAGGCGGGATCGTGGAGGCGACGATACTCGTCGAGCGCTTCCCGGTCGGTGAGGCTGGCCAGATAATCGCAGATGGCTCGGGGGGCGGCTTCGTCCGAGTCTTGGGCTCGAGGCGGCATCAGGCGAGGTTCACCGTCGAAGCACTGGAAGAGGCCGCTGAGAACCCGGTCGGCATGCGCAGACATTCGGAAGACCCGGTAGTTGCCGTAGACGTGCTTCCACAGGAAGCGGCGAAACCTCAAACTCTGCTCGCGCATCTCCCCGCTCATCACACCCACGGCTTCCGACGCGCGCCGCACATCATCGGGGCTGGTGATGCCGTACTCCGCGATGCGGGCTTCCACGCTGTTCAAAAGATCCAGCACCTGAGCGTTGATCAGCGCTCGAACGCCGAGGTACTTGATCTGCTCGGGAGTGAGCGCCGACCACTCATCCAGACGGACGTGCTCCCGCCATAACTCCAGCTCGTTCAGATCCGAGAGTGCGAGCATCCCGGCGGTGAGACCATCGTCCAGATCGTGGGTGTTGTAGGCGATGCCGTCGCAGCAGTCCACGATTTGCGCTTCCAGGGTCGGCCACGGCTCTCCCGCGAACTCCGTCAGCGGCGAAGGGGGATTGGAGTGGGAAAAGCGCCGGCTGTGCTTGGCGATGCCCTCGCGCACCTCCCAGGTCAGGTTGATCCCCGGAAACTCGGGATAGCGCGACTCGAGACAGTCCACGACCCGCAGCGCGTGGAGATTGTGCTCGAACCCGCCGTGGTCTTTCATCCACCGCTGGAGCGCCACCTCGCCGGCGTGGCCGAAGGGTGGGTGACCCACGTCGTGCACCAGCGCGATCGCTTCGGTCAGGTCCTCATTCAAGTGCAGGAATCGGGCGACCGAGCGTGCGATCTGGGCGACTTCAAGGGTGTGCGTCAGCCGGGTGCGGTAGTAGTCCCCCTCGTGGTTGAC
>SYKE01000136.1 GCA_005798285.1 Actinomycetota bacterium | reverse complement strand
GCTGAACTTGTAGCCCTTGCGATAGTCGAACTTCTCCACCGCGCGGATCAGCCCGATGTTGCCTTCCTGAATCAGGTCTGGGAACGCCATCCCTCGACCACTGTACTTTTTGGCGATGGAAACGACCAACCGCAGATTGGCGCGCGTCAGCACGTCCTTCGCGGCGTGGCTGCCTTCCGGATCCGCTTCCTTATTCTCGATGCGCTTGGCGAGCCGAATCTCTTCTTCCGAGGTGAGAAGGGGGGTCTTCCCGATCTCCCGCAGCCACATTCGAACCGAGTCGTCGATCGGGATCCCTTCGACTGCCGGCGCCTCCTCCTCGCGGATCTCCATCTCCTTGAGGAGAGTGTCCTGCGTGGAGGCGCCCAGCTCTCGCGGGCGCTGTTGAGTCTTCGAGGCCTCAATGACCTGAATCCCCTCGGCGTCCACCAAGCTGAAGATGTCCTCGATGTGATCCGCGTCGACTTCGCCCTTCAGCGCATCGTTGATCTCGTCGTACGTGAGCACGCCCTGGCGCTTGCCGCGCTCCAACAGGCGCGCCACCTCCGGAATGCTCCGGAGCGAAGATGCCGATACCTCAGACTCGCCAAAATCGTCCGCCTTCGGGATCAATACCGGAGGCGGGGCCGCAGCGGAAGCGACATTGCGCTTGCCGACTGATTTTCTTCCCGTCTTCACTACATTCACTGCTAAGTCATCCGTCTGCTGTGCTCGTTCGCCTAGTCCTCGCGGCGCTGTCGGCCGCCGAGTTCGCTCAAGAGCTCCCTGATCTCGATCGCTTCGCGCTCCCCCAACCCCTCCGACACGGAGCGAGCCTGAAGAGCCGCCAACCGACGCTGCTTCCAATCCCGATCGAGCGCTGTAAGACAGCGTTCGAATCCCTCTTCGGATAGGGGAGCGTCCACCATCAGCACAGCGCTCACCTGTTCCGCCATCGCGGGATCCCGGAGGATGCGAGCGGCCCTCTCGGATGCTGCCGAGCCTTCGCCCGGATCCTCAAAGAATGCCGCCGCCAGCACCTGCAGCGCCGGGTCGGAGAAGTGGTCCCGTGTGGCAGCCGAGGCCAACCTCGCTGCCCATTCCGGCTCGCTGAGAGCCGCCCGAAGTACATACCGCTCGGCGCCAAACCGAGTTCCGGCGTTGACCAGCATCGGCGCCGAACGAACTCCGGAATATCTTACCCTTGACGGTGCACTCTGGCCTAACCAGTTGGATGGTCTTTCGCGAAATTCCTTTCGGGTCTCTTGAAAGCTGTGCTGAAATGTGCTTCTGGGGCCGCCGCTGTGCAGCAGACGTCGAACTTCCTGGATGAGCGCGTCTCGCGCCTGCAGAGCCGACCGAGGATCGCCGGGATACCACTCGTCCGCAAGGCCGCCGATCACCCGCTCCAGGCGGGTGGTGTGCTCTTGTCGGGTGAGGTGACTCGACGACTGAGCGACAAGACGAGTCGCCTCGCGGACAAAAGCGAGCCTCCCCTCGGAAGTCTGGGTGTGGTGGCGCCCTCTCGCGGCTCGAATCAGGAAGTCGATGAGTGGCTCAGCCCGGGTGACTGCGGCTCGAAATGCCTCGAGCCCGTGATTTCGAATGAAGGTGTCGGGGTCAGCTCCGCCCGGAAGGGACACGACCCGCACGGTGCAGCCGGCCTGTTCGAACATCGGGGCGCTGCGCTCAGCGGCGCGAATCCCGGCGCTGTCGCCGTCGAAACACAGCACCAGATCCTGTGTGAACCGCTTGATCAGGGCGATGTGCTGCTCGGTCAATGCGGTTCCAAGCGTGGCCACCGACTCGGCGACCCCCGCTTGGTGGAGCGCGATGAGGTCCATATACCCTTCCACCACGACGGCGTGCCCCGCAGCCGTGATCGACGGCCGCGCGGCATGCAGGCCGTAGAGCGTGCGTCCCTTCGTAAAGATGGCGGTCTCTTTCGAGTTCAGGTACTTCGGAATCCCGTCGGGACGCATTGTTCGGCCCCCAAATGCGATCGGCCGGCCCTCGATATCGAAAATAGGGAAGATGATCCGGGCGACGAAACGATCCCTCAGCCCGGACTCCGATCTAAGCACGAGGTCGGCTGCCTCTGCGTCCTCCAATGCCACCCCCTGAGTCCTCAGCCAGCGCAGCAGCGCCTCGTAAGTCGGTGGGGCGTATCCGAGTTGGAATTGCTCGAGCGTGTCGGCGGCGATCCCGCGGTGCTCGAGATACTCGAGGGCGGCAGCGTCCCGCTCGAGGCACTGACGAAAGAAGCGTGTCGCGAGGGCGCACACATCGTGGAGCCGCTCACGATCACCCCGGCGCTCGCTCGTCTCGCCCTGTCGTACCCACTCCAGCCCCAGCCGACGCGCCAGGAGTTCTCCGGCCTCCGGAAAGCTGAGCCCCTCTTTTTCCTGGATGAACGTGAAGCAGTCGCCACCTTTTCCGCAGCCGTAGCATTTGAAGAATCCCCGCTCGCCGTCGACCACGAAGCTGGGGGACTTCTCGGAGTGGAACGGACACAGGCCCTTGTGGGTCCGCCCGGCGCGACGCAGCGGGACGTAGGCGGAGATCAACTCCACCAGGTCGGTCCGCAGCTTCACTTCCTGAACGATGTCGGCGGCCATGGGTCTGTGTGTTCAGCGTGCGTCGTGAGAGCGCCGCCTTACGGAAGGAATGCAACAAAAAAGCCCGCCCCCGGCCCCCGCTTCGCGAGGGCTGGAGGCGGGCTTTCGAATCGGGGATCAGTCAGCGAGAGCGATGGTCATACGGACGCACTGCATCTTCTTCAACGCATCGAAGGTGAAGGCGGCGTGATGAACCTTGCTGAAGTATGCTTCCTGGAAGCGATAGCCGGGAAGATTGCGAAGCCGCTCGGGGAAGCCGTACCGGGAGAGCACATTCTGGTAGTTCGAACCCAACTTGATGCCCTTGGAGGTGATGGCGTTCGGAAGCGTCTTGCCGGCGGGAGCGGCGACGGAAATCTGCGCCACGCGCCCATCCTCATCCACCAGGAACTCCATCCGGATGCCGCCCTTTCGCTTGTAAACGAAGAGCTGCGCGGTGCTGAATTCAGGTCCGGTTGCGCCGGGGCCAACCTGACCCGCGCCAGGCAGTCCGCTGCCAAACCCACCGTCGGTCGGGCCCCCGCCCATCCCGCCGGCTCCAGGGAACCCAGAACCCATCCCGCCGGCCCCGGGGAACCCGGCGCCAATTCCGCCGGCTCCAGGGAATCCGGCTTCTCCGCCGGCGCCCATGGCGCCCATCTTACCGCCGCCGCCACCCATGCCGGCCATTCCGGGGAACCCGCCGGGTCCACCCGCGCCACCGAAGCCCGACGCGCCCGGGAACCCGCCCGGTCCACCCGCGCCGCCGAAGCCGGACGCTCCTGGGAACCCGCCCGGTCCACCCGCGCCGCCGAAGCCGGACGCGCCCGGACCCATCGATCCGCCGCCGCCCATGCCCATCGCGCCCGGGCCCATCGCGCCGCCCATGCCCATCGCGCCGCCCATGCCCATCATCCCGCCCATCGCGTCGCCGGTTCCGCCGACGCCAGGCAGATTCTGAGAATCCGATGCGAGCGCAACGGTCTGGACTTCATCCGGCTGGCCGTAGCGGCGGAAGACTTCCGCAAATTTCTGGCCCAACGTAACGCCCACCAGGCGTCGCTCGGGATCGTACTTGGACGCGGCCTGCGCGTCGGCGTTCTGGGCGGCGCCAAAAATGGCGAGGCCGCCGGCGGCCACCGCTGCGGCGAGGAGAGTGGTTTGTAGCTTCATTCGGAGAAACCTCAAGGGGTCGCGTTGAACCCGTCGAAGGCCCGAGGGCGGCTCGCTCTCGGTTCTTTACGCGGACATCTCACTTCACCGCAATTCTACGCTGCCTGGAGAAACTCCTTCAACGCCCCTCACCAGGGATATCGAGAGTTCGGCCGGCGCAGTTGCGGCATGTTGCTGTATTGACGATGCTCGACGGGTCCGGGTTCCACGGAGAACTGCTTGCGCCTTACGGCGGCAGCACCCACACGTCTCAATGCGGCCGGTGGTCAGAGAGTTCCCCACACGCTATCTTTACGCGTCGGAGAATCGTAGAGTTCGAAGCGCAACCCCAACCTGCAGGCGAGAGCCGAGGGAGTGCAACAGCGGCCCGGTTCGACATCCACTGGAGAAGACTGCCCATGGCTCGGATGATGCGTGCAATCTGCAAGACGGATCCTGCGCCCGGACTGGTGATGCGGGATGTTCCGATTCCCGAGCCGGGTCCGGATGAGGTGCTGGTTCGGGTGGAGGCCGCCAGCTTCTGCGGCACCGACCTTCATATTCATGCGTGGGACTCGTGGTCCCAGAATCGGATCCATCCTCCGCTCACGCTGGGCCACGAGTTCGCCGGCACCGTGGTCCAGGCGGGTAAGGGTGTTCGGCACGTGGCGGAGGGTGAGTACGTCTCCGCGGAGAGCCACATCACGTGTGGCATGTGCTTCCAATGCCGCACCGGGCAGGCGCACATGTGTGAGCAAACCCGAATCCTGGGTGTAGATCGAGATGGAGCCTTCGCGGAGTACGTCGCCGTACCGGAAGCGGTGATCTGGAAAAATGATCGGTCGAAGCTTCCTCCGGAGATCGCGACGCTGCAGGAGCCGTTTGGAAACGCGGTCTTTGCAACCAGCGCACAGGAACTGGCTGGGAGGTCGATCGCGGTGTTGGGCTGCGGCCCCATCGGGCTCTTCACCATCGGAATCGCGCGGGCTTCGGGCGCTGCCGCCGTCTATGCGTCCGATCAGACCCCTTTCCGTCTCGAGCTGGCGCGAAAGATGGGCGCGACGGACGTCATTCATGTCGGCGAAGTCCCGAACGTTCCCGCCGCATTCCGCGAGCGGAACGAGGGCTACGGGTTGGACGTGGTGTTTGAGATGTCGGGCTCACCCCGGGCCATCACCGATGCGTTCCGCATCGTCCGTAATGGGGGGCGCGTCGTGCTCTTCGGGATTCCGAGCCGCCCGGTGGAGATCGACGTCGCCGAGGCTCTGATCTTCAAGAATCTTAGCGTGCTTGCGCTGAACGGCCGAAAGATCTTCGAGACCTGGTACAAGACGCGGTGGATGCTGGAAAGCGGCGTGGTCGACCTTCGCCCGCTGATCACGCACCGCTGCGAGCTAGAGGATCTCGACGATGCGATTGAGCAGATCAAGGCTGGGCACGCCTGTAAGGTCGTGGTGCATCCGAACGGAGTGGACGCCGCTCCGCCCGTGACCCCGCCCCCGCCGCCCGCTTCCGGCGAGGCGGTCGACGCGCCGCTTCCGGTCTGGAGTCACCGATGAATCAGAGGTTGGTCGATGACCTTAGTGAGGAACTCGGACGGCTGAAGGCCGCAGGGACCTACAAATCGTTCAACACCCTCACGTCGCCGATGGACGCCGTGGTCCGAATGGAGGGCCGGGGCGACGTGCTGGTCATGTCGTCGAACAACTACCTCGGGCTGGCATCCCATCCTGAAGTCGTGGCGGCGGGCATCGGCGGGCTACAGGCTTACGGCGCCGGCACCGCATCCGTGAGGTTCATTTGCGGCACGTTCCAACCGCATCTGGAACTCGAGTCGGAACTGGCTGGATTCTTGCGCACCGAAGCCGCGACGACTTATGTCTCCTGCTGGAACGCCAACGAGGCTGTGATTCCGAGCCTTACTGACTCGAACACCGTCATCCTGTCGGATGCGTTGAATCACGCCAGCATCATCGACTCGATTCGGCTCTCCCAGCCGGCACGGAAGGTCATCTACCCACATTCGGACCTGGCGCAGTTGGAAGCTGGGCTTCGGTCCTGCGATCCAGGGCAGCGGAAGCTGATCATCACCGACGGCGTATTCAGCATGGAGGGTGACCTCGCGCGGCTTCCCGAAATCGTGGACCTCGCCCGGCGGTTTGACGCGGTGGTCGTTGTCGACGATTCCCATGGCTGCGGAGTTCTGGGCAAGACCGGGCGCGGCGTTGCCGAGCACTTCGGGCTGCTGGGTGAGATCGACATCCTCACCGGAACGCTGGGGAAGGCGCTCGGCGGCGCCGCGGGCGGCTACGTGGCCGGGCCGAAGGCGGTGTGCGACATGCTGACCCAGCGATCGCGGCCCCAGTTGTTCTCAAACGCCCTCCCGCCGACGGTGGCATGCAGCGCACGAGCAGCCATCCGAGTGTTGCTGAACGAGCCGGAACGGGTGTCGCGACTGAGAGAGAACTCCGCGGTTCTCCGCGATCTGCTGCGTGCCGGTGGCTTGAATCCGCTGGAAGGGGATTCAGCAATTGTTCCCGTGATAGTGGGGGACACCGCGCTGGCGATTCGGATGAGCAAGTTGCTGTTGGACTCGGGAGTCTTTGTCACCGGTTTCGGTTTCCCGGTCGTTCCCGAGGGCACGGCTAGAATCCGGTTCCAGGTTTCCGCGGCCCACACTCGGGCGCACCTGGAGCAGGCCGCGGCGGCCGCCGTAACCGCAGCCGGTACGTTGGGTTTGCTCTGACCTCCGGTGTACGCGTGTCCGCAAGGCTGCGGGCGCGTTGAACTCAGTGGGCTCGCGCTCGGCGGGCCCACCCGATGGGGAGATGCGGGGGATGCCGGCCACCACAGCGGAAGATCGAACCTATGCGATGCTCAGTCACACAGGAGCCATCCTGAGTGTAGTGCTCTCACTCGGGGGGTTGGGTTGGGCCGTGCCGCTGTTCATGTGGCTGCTCAATCGGGAACGCCGACCGTCCGTGGCCTTTCATGCGCTTCAGGCGCTACTGTTCAACCTGCTCTGGATGTCGATCTTTCTAATCACGGGCACAGTGGTTGTGGCGCTTTGTGTGCTGATCATCGGCCTCGCGCTGCTGCCGCTGGTCTTCATCGTGTGGCTCATTCCTCTGATCTGGTCGGCCGTTGCCGCGATCAAGGCGTCCGCCGGTGAGTGGTATCTGTTGCCCGGTGTGGGAAAGTTTGCGCTGGCGCACACCGCAGTGCAGAGCTAACAGACGCCACTCGGATCTCTCCCGAGTCGCCGCCGAGCGATGGTCGGCAGTTTGCCTCGTTTCGAGGCGGTAGGGGAAAAGGGTGGCGGGGTGCGAGTCGGCAGCTATTGCGTTGAAGGCACGTCGCTGGAAGAGATTCGCGACGGATTGTTGGCTGAGGTGGACGCGGATGGATTCGCTCCCGGCGCCTGCGGGCTCGTCATCTGCTTCTTGGGCGCCGGCGCCCGATATGTGGCTCGAGAGCTTTCTGAGCAGCTTCGCAACCGGCTCGCGCCGGAGGCGTACCTGGCGGTGAGCTGCGAGGGAGTCATCGGCGGGGATCGGGAGCTGGAGCGAACTCCCGGCGCTGCGCTGTTCGTCGCCGATTTGCCGGGAGTGCTGCTGAAACCGTTCGCCATTGGGGCGGACGATTGGGAGGCGATTTGCGAGGATCCCCGGGAGCTTCGCCGTCGAGTCTGTACGCCCGAGCAGCATCGGGGGCAGATCTTGCTCGCCGATCCGTTCACCACCCCCATTGATGCCGTGCTTCCCGCTTTCGACGCCGCGACCGACGGAGTCACCGTCGGCGGTATGGCGAGCGGCTCAGCCCAGCCAGGCGGCAACGTGCTCATCGTGAACGACCGGATTTGTCTCGATGGCGCCGTGGGGGTCGGATTAGGTGGCGCGATCCGATTGGAGACGCTGGTGTCGCAGGGATGTCGGCCCGTCGGCGAGCCGCTGCTGGTCACCCGCTCCGACGGTCCCTACATTCTGGAGCTTCGGCGACGACCGGCGATTGAGATGCTCGAGGAGCTACTTCAGACTCTACCGGAGGAAGATCTGCTGCTGTTCCGCCGCACGGGGCTCTTCATCGGCGTTGCCATCGATGAAACCCGAGACGAGTTTCGTCGAGGAGACTTTCTGGTGCGTGGGCTGCAGGGCGTGGACCGGGACCGGCACGCCATTTCGGTCGGCGAGCCGGTTCGCCCCGGTCAAACCATTCAACTTCACGTTCGAGATGCCGGCACTGCCGGCGAAGACTTGCGGGAACTGCTGGCGCCGCATCGTCTCGACTCCCCGGCCGGCGCTCTGCTCTTCTCCTGCAATGGCCGGGGCAGTCGAATGTTCGAAACGCCGAACCACGACGTGAGCGTCACGCGGGCGGTTCTGGCGGGAATGCCGGTCGCCGGGTTCTTCGCCATGGGCGAGTTGGGTCCCGTGGGGGGGCGAACATTTATCCACGGGCACACCGCGAGTTTTGCGCTGCTGCGGCCGGACCTACCCTGAATCGACGGGGACCTGCCGCAGCGGGTCCCCGTCTGGGGCTCTAGAGCCAGTAGAGCGAGTCGTTGACCCTCGTGGTGTCGAGCAGGTGCTGAAGCTGCTTGAGGCGGGTGAACTCGCGGCCCCCGAACCGGTCGCCGTTCAGGTCGGTCTCGGTGTAGGCACGGTAGAGTTGCTCGATCCCCTTGCGTACGTTCCAGCGGGGCTCGAACTCGGGCAGCACCCGACGAATCTTGCTGAAGCAGACGTTGTAGTTCCGGTTGTCGGCCGAGGCGCCTTCCGCAAAGGTCACCACGCAATTGGGAACGATCTCGGCGACCGTCTCCGCGATGGAACGGATCTGGTAGTTGTCTTCTTCTCGCCCAACATTGAGCGCTTCGTTGTGAACGCGCTCCCGTGGGACGGCGAGGGCGGCTGCACAAGCGTAGCTCATGTCTTCCACATGCACGAGGGGGCGCCAGGCGCGGCCATCGCTCAAAAGCCGAACCTGGTTGGTCGTCACGGCCCAGCCCGTCAGGTTATTCACCACTACATCCAGCCTCAGACGTGGGGAAAAGCCGTACGCCGTAGCGTTTCGCATAAATGTGGGTGAGAACTCGTCATCCGCCAGAGCGCTGACCGCCGCCTCGGTATCGACCTTGGAGCGAGCATAAGCAGTCTGGGGGTTAAATTCGGCGTCTTCGGTCAGGGCGCCCGCGTCGCTTTGCCCGTAAATGCTGCAAGAAGAAGCAAAGATGTAGCGGCTGATCCCGACCTGTTTGCACAGCCCTGCGATGCGCACCGACGCCTCGTAATTGATATCGGAGGTGAGCCCGGGGTTCAACTCTCCGGTCGGGTCGTTGGAGAGGGCTGCGAGGTGGATCACCGCATCGGCGCCCCGCAGATCCTCGGCAGTCACCCGCCTCACATCTCGATCAATCTGACGAGAGAGCCCAGTCTCCCCCAGATCGCCCAGGATGCAGCCCCGGTAATAGCCCGTATCCAGACCCCAAACCTCGTGTCCCGCAGCTGCGATGATTGGAGTCATCACCGTGCCGACATATCCCAGGTTCCCTGTTACGACGACGCGCATAGGTTTCGTTCATCCAGTCTGCCACGGCCCTGACACGTCTCCGGAGGAGGCGGCGATCAAACCGGGGTCTTTGAGAAGGTGGGAGCCACGGTGGCGCCCGTTAGAGTGTCGATCTGGTCGCATACATGCTGCGAGAAAGAGAGAGAACACGTGAACGCGGGCGACACGGCGTTGAGCACGTGACACGAGCGATCATCGCCTTCGATACAGAAGTCCATCTCGAGGGTGCGCTTCACGGTGTTGAAGAGTTGAGCTCGGATGCCCGGTTTTCCCCAATGCGTGTAGTGGGAAAGTTCCACGCCGTTGGCGAGCGCTTGCGACTGAGCAACCAGGTAGGCACGGGAGTACTTTTTGACTTCTTCAAGCGCCAGACCTCGGAAGTCGAATCCTGCCCGGATGAATAGACGGGCCGAAGCGCCGAAGATTTCCGCCAGTTCCGACCATCGGAAGTTGTTCCGGAAGTCATACTGCTCCCGCCAGAGGCATGGGATCGCCGTCGGCCCGATCTTCGCCTTTCCATCCACGGTTACTGTGAAGTGTACGCCGAGAAACGGATTCTTCAGATTGGGCACGGGGTAGATGTTCGTGCGAAATGCGCCCGGCGGCTCAGACGAGTAGAGATAGAGCCCCTTGAAGGGAAGTATCTGGTAGTCCCGGCAGAATCCCCACTCCCGGGCGATGTGGTCGGCATAGAGTCCGGCGGCGTTCACCACGTAGCCCGCTTCGATCAGCCCGGCCGAGGTCCGAACCCGGTTGCCGTCATGTCCCTGGTAGACGGTACCGGTGGAAACGCGAATGCCCATCCTCTCGGCCTCTTCCGCCATGGATGCCATAACGAGCGCGGGATTGACGGTGGAGGTGTTGGGAGACCACAGGGCGCGCTGCCACGTCTTCACACGTGGCTCAATCTCTCGGGCCTGCGCTTCAGTGATCATCTCGAGCTTGACGCCGTTGCGGTCACCCCGTCGCTTGAGTTCTTCCAGGCCGTCAAGTTCAGACTCGTTCTGCGCGATCACGAGCTTGCCGCAGCGGTGAATGGGAAGACCACGGGACTCGCAATACGCCGTCATCAGCGAGTTGCCGATGCGCGTGAAGCGAGCCTTCATACTGTCGGCGGAGTAATAAAACCCCGCATGAAGCACTCCGCTGTTCCGCCCGCTTGCGTGAAGCCCGACCTTCTCCTCCTTCTCCAGGAGGACGACACTGCTGTCGGGTCGGCGCCGTTTCCACTCCGACGCGATGGAGAGGCCGATGACCCCGCCGCCAATGACCAGAAAATCGGTCGTCATGCTGCCGTTCTGAACCGGCTGCTGCTGGGGACGCCGGAACCCGCCGCGTAGTATATCACTGCAGTCCGGCGGTCTCTGCGCCGAGATTCCGGGAAGTACCCCGCCTCGCCCCCTCCATGTCGCCGTCGCACTTGCCTGCACTAGTCGTTGGACTATAATTGTTCGACTTACTTTAGACCCCTTAGGATCCCCCATGACGACTTGCCGCTCCTGCGGTGCGAGCTCCCTCCCGCTCATCCTGGATCTCGGCGAAACGCCGTTGGCCAACTCGCTGCTGACGCCGGAGCAACTGAACATCCCTGAAGACCGGTTCCCTCTGGCGGTGGTTTTCTGTCCCGAGTGCACACTGGTGCAGATCACTGAGACTGTTCCGCCCGATGCGCTCTTCCGCGATTACGTGTACTTCTCGTCCTTCTCCGACACGGTTCTGGAGAATGCTCGAGAGTCGGTGGAGAAGATCCTGGCGACGCGCGCCCTGGGTCCCGAAAGTCTTGTGGTGGAGATCGCCAGCAATGACGGCTACCTCTTGAAGAACTTTGTGGCCGCGGGGATCCCGGTTCTAGGCGTCGAGCCGGCGAGAAACATCGCAAAGGTGGCGGAAGCGAACGGCATCCCCACGGTCTCCGAATTTTTCGGCGACGATCTGGCCGAGAAGCTGGCTGCCGAGGGCAAGCAGGCCGACGTCATTCTCGCCAACAACGTCATCGCTCACATCCCGGTGATCAACGGTGTGATGTCCGGCGTGAAGAAGCTCCTGAAACCGGGCGGCGCCTTCATTATGGAAACGCCCTACCTGCGGGATCTCATCGACAAGCTCGAGTTCGACACGATCTATCACGAACATCTCTTTTACTACTCCCTCACCGCACTGGAAGCGCTCTACCAGCGGCACGGGCTGGCAGCCGCCGATGTCGAGCACATTCCGATCCATGGAGGCACCATTCGGGTAACGGTGGTGCATCAGGGCGAAGAGGGCGACCGTCCGGCAGTGACGGCAATGCTGGCCGAGGAAGCCTCCTGGGGGGTCGGGTCGCTGGACTACTACGCCCGATTCGGCCGCGATGTGGCGGACCTCGGCGAAAAGCTGACCGGTTTGCTCAAGGAGCTTCGCTCGCAGGGCAAGACCATCGCCGCCTACGGGGCCGCCGCCAAGGGCAGTACGC
Source organism: Actinomycetota bacterium (assembly GCA_005798285.1). Lineage (GTDB taxonomy): Bacteria > Armatimonadota > SYMT01 > SYMT01 > SYMT01 > F1-80-MAGs030. Next base: position 3,005 of record SYKE01000136.1, on the reverse strand, counting down.
TCGTTAATGCGTTCGGGATCGGTCGGGACCTCATCGACTTCGTGGTGGACCGCAGCACGGTGAAGCAGGGCAAGCTTATGCCCGGTGTGCACTTCCCGATCCTACCGCCCGAGGCATTGGTGGAGCGGAAGCCGGACTACGTGCTGATGCTCGCCTGGAACTTCGCCGACGAGATCATTCGCCAGCAGACGGACTACCTGGCCACCGGAGGGCGGTTCATCGTGCCCGTTCCGACCCCTCGCATCGTACCCGCGGACTGATTCGTGCGGATCCTTGTCACGGGCAGCACCGGTTTCGTGGGTGCGCGAGTGGTCGCCACTCTCCGCGATCGTGGGCATGAAGTTCTAATGGTGGTGAGGCGCAGTCCTTCGCCGGCGGCAGCCGACGGAGGATTGACGCTGCAGGTTGACTTTGCCAGGCCCGGCGAGGCGGTGGAACGAATTTGCGCTGTGAAGCCCGAGGCCGTGCTGCATCTGGCCTGGCCGGCACAACCGCCAGGTCACGAGCGAAGCCCCGAAAACCTGGATGCACTGGAGTTCTCGCTGAAGCTCTTCCAGAGCCTGAGAGAGTCCCGGTGTGGAGCAGTGATCGGCGTCGGCTCAGCGTTGGAGTATGCCTCGGGTGGGAATGCGGCCCTGCGGGAGAATGCGCCGCAAAACCTCGCGGCCAACCTCCATGTCACCTGTAAACAAACGGTTAGGGCACTCGGCGCGACACTCTTCAATGGCTCCGATACCCGCTTCGTCTGGGTTCGCCTTTTCAATGCGTACGGTCCCGGCGACGGGTCCGAGCGTATCATCCCATCGACTATTCGGCGAATGCTGACGCGGCAGGGGGTGGAGATTCGGAACGGAGCCGCCCAACGAGACTTCATCCACATCGACGACGTTGCTCGCGGGTTTCAGAGTCTGATCGAGTCCGAATCGGTCGGAGAGTTCAACCTGGCGTCCGGGCGTCCCGTCTCCGTGGGTGAACTTGCGGAGCAACTCTACCGGCTGGCGCCCCTCGGAGATGCTCCCCGGGTGAGCTTCCCACCCGCCGGGGAACCGATCAGTTCGGTGGTTGGAGACAACTCCCGGCTCCGTGCTTTGGGTTGGGCTCCCGAGGTCGAGATGAGTCAGGGGTTAGAACAAACGGTGGCTTGGTGGCGGAGTAGGCTAGGGTCCTAGAGTCGAGCGTGTCCAGCGGGAGGCTGGAATCCGATGCGAAGGCAGTTGTTCTGGCAGGTCTTCGGAGGCCTCCTCGACCTCCTCAACTCCACGTACGGGGAGTTCTGGCGTCGCTGGATTCGGCCTCGGGCAATGTCGGTGGTCGAGTACGGACGAGTCCTGCGACCGCTTACCTGCTTCTATCGATTTGATCGCCTGGGACGACGAGTCGCCATCGGCTCAGGGCTCAAGATCTGGGGACCGGTCCGAATCGAGTTGGCGGACAACTCGTGCCTGTTCGAAGATGTGACGCTCTCCGGGGTCGGCACGATCTCTCTGGGGGAGGGATCGTCGCTGGGTCAGGGGACGATGGTTCAATGTCGGGAGCGCGTTCAGATCGGCAAGCACGTGATGGTCGCCGGTTTCTGTTACCTCATTGACAATGACCACGAGTTTGCAGATCCAATGACTCCGGTGCCCCAGCAGGGCCTGCGCGTCTCCCCGGTCATCATCGGCGATGATGTCTGGATCGGCGCCCACGTGCTGGTGCTCAGAGGGGTTACGATTGGCGACGGCGCGATCGTTGCTGCCAACAGTGTGGTCACTCGAGATGTGCCGGCATACGGCATTGCTGCCGGAAGCCCCGCCCGGGTGGTCAAGTGGCGGGGCGAACCGCCCGTCTGCTAGACGGGAGCGATGAAGCCGCCATCGATCACGAGCGAGGCGCCGGTGATCCACTCCGCGTCATCCGACGCGAAGAACGCGCACGCCGCGGCAATGTCCGAGGGCAGGCCAAGGCGGGGCAGGGGGGTCCGTGCCGACACGCCGTCGATCTGTTCCTGCGTCAGGTAGTCTTGAATCGCCGTCTCGATGTAGCCGGGACAGATGACATTGACCGTGACCCGGTCCCGTCCCGCCTCAATCGCGGTATCGCGCGCGAGATTCACCACTGCTGCTTTGGCCGGTGCGTAGGCGGGTCCGGCGCCGCCGCCGTAGGCGTGCACCGAGGCAATATGGATGATCCGGCCGCGTCCCGACCGGCGCAGATGGGGCAAAGCGATTTTGGTCGCGACGAAGAGCGCCCGAAGGTTCACCCGCATCACCCGATCCCAATCTTCAATCGAGAGGGACTCACTGGTGCCCGGGATGTGAATCCCGGCGTTATTCACGAGGATATCGAGGCCGCCGTAGCGCTCCACTGTGCCGGAAATGAGTTGCTCCAACTCATCATCGCTGGCCACGTCTGCCCGCACGAACGTTGCCTCGCCGCCGCCCTGCCAGACGACCTCGGCGGTCGGAATCACCGTGTCGACCTCGTGGTACTTTCCTCGCCTGGGTTCCTCTCGAAGATCGGAGACCACGACTCGGGCGCCCTCTTCGGCCAGGCGCAGCACCACTCCACGGCCGATGCCTGAACTCCCGCCGGTCACGATGGCAACCCGGCCCTCCAATCGCCGACTGTGCCCGTTTTCTCCAAAGCTGCCTGACATCTGCGGCCCGCACCTTCCGCGAAACCCTGGGTTTCGCCGGTCTGCAATGCCGGGATTTCGGTCTCCCGGCCCGGCATCCAATACAGTTGACCGGATACCCCTCCTCCCAGCAAGGGAACCGGCATCCTGCCATCGAATCAGAGGGTATCATCTGCAGCGGCCGCCGCCGGGAAGTCTCTATGTCGACCCTATTCGTTCAGCGCACTCACTCATACCACCCACGAGCCCACCGACGAGTCTTTGCACTTTCAGCGGCGGTCGCCTGTAGCCTGGGACTCGCGGCGGTCGCCGCTCAGACGCCGCTGCAAACACCGGGCGCTTCGACCGCTCACAAGAGGGCCGCGGACCGAATTCAGTCATCGCAGCT
>SYKE01000135.1 GCA_005798285.1 Actinomycetota bacterium | reverse complement strand
GGCGAGAAGTGCTCGAGGTGATGCGCCAGCCGCTGGAAGAGGGGTTTGTCACGATCTCCCGGGCCGCGGCCGCCATCACCTACCCCGCCCGCTGCCTCTTCGTCGGCGCGATGAACCCGTGTCCCTGCGGCTATCGGGGCGACAGCGCCCACAACTGCACCTGCGACGAAATGCAGATCCGCCGCTACCGCCGCAAGATCAGCGGTCCCCTCCTGGATCGCGTGGACATTCAGATCGAGGTGCCGCGACTCAAGCACGAGGAACTGCTGGAGCCCCCTGCGGGAGAGCCCAGCGCCGCCATCCGGGAGCGGGTGTGCACAGCGAGAGAGGTGCAGCAGCAACGCCTCGCGGGCAGCGGCGCCCTGTGCAACGCGGCGATGAACTCCAAGCAGATCCGACAATTCTGCCGGATGGACGCCGCCAGCGAGACTCTGCTGAAGGGCGCCATCCAGCGCCTCGGCCTCTCCGCGCGGGCCTACGACCGGGTGCTGAAGCTCAGCCGCACCATCGCCGATCTCGACGGGCAAGAGGCTATCGGCGCCGAGCACGTGATGGAGGCCATCCAGTGCCGAACGCTTGACCGGCCTATTTGAGACGGTTCCGCCCGCGACTTTCTCCGGCGCGCAGCTTCCAAGAGTGCTCCTGATCCACGGACGCGAGAACAGTTTTTATTTAGGCCAGTCCTCGCCGATGGCTGAGCCGCCCCGGGGTGACAGCCAGGTACAGCCTGATCATCGTTTCAACCCGGACCGACGCCAATGTTGGCCGCCCGTGGCGCAAATATGTCGACTACGGCGAACTCCACCGGGGCCGAACGAGGCCCTTCGCCGTGAGGTTGAAGTGGATCTGGGGGTATGCCCACGAGTGTGGGGGGCCCGACTGTGTCTGACGAGGGAGTTGGGTTCCACCCGCTGGAGATTGCTATCGGAACGAATGAGGGACACACGCTGCATTGGTGGAACACCTCGCACCCCGCTTGCGATACCTGCGGCAGGGCCCGGAGCCGCAATGCCGGTCAGCGCCGACATGTGCCTGCGATTCGCCGAAGGTAGCGAGCGGCGATAGATTGGCGAACTCGACCTCCCCTGGTCCCTCGGCCGATCGTCCACTCCGGCAGAGTATCGGCGGCTCACTCGTTGTCGGAAGTGAGGAACGGTTCACCGCAAACCAGGCATCGCCAGAGGTAGACATGGGTAAAGCCCTTCGGGGCGAAGCCGTACTCCCAGCTTCCCAGGATCCACTCTTCATCGGGTGGTTCCGCGGTCAAGAGTCTGTCCCTAAACAGTTGGATGCCATCGCCGTCCGGCGAAAGAGCGCAGAGATCATCCGTGCTCACTTGTGCCACGAAGCCGAGGTACTCGCCGCAGTGAGCTGGCCACAAGAAGGGCTGCAGAATTGGCGGCCTCGGCGTGCAAAAGATGATCTCCCGAGACAGGCTTTCAGTGCGGATGCTCCTCTCCGACGAAGCGAGGTCGGGATTGACCCTGGCAAGAGTCGTGTCGAGCTGCGCTCGATCAACTTCGTTGAACGAGAGTCCCAGCGCCTCGACCCGCCCCGCCCGCGTACAGAACTCGCAGACGTAGTGGTTGTTCCACAGACGTCCAGTCGCATCGCACTCAAGCGCGTGGTAGCCCAAACCTATCTTGCCGCACGCAGCACATGGCTGAGCGTCAGACCGACCTGCCGCCATCGCTGCCGGGGACACAAGCGCACGGAAACCGAGGGCAGGAATCTGCCGCGGACGCGGGAGCGGGTTGAGCGCCAGGAGTCCGGGCAGAAGTAGTTCCGCCGCCTGGATCTCGGCTGCTGCCAGCTCCACAGAAGCTCGAGCTAATCTGGCTGCGGACTCGACGGAAAGTCCTCCCACAAGGTGCAGGTACACTACATTATTCTGTCGGAGCTCCGCGGGCAGTCTGCTGGTGGCCCAGGCCAGCCGGTCTTTCTCGTCATCGGTCATCCCGACGTTCCCCATTCTTGAGTCTGTGGCATGGTTTTGAAACGGCGGAGCGATGGGCTCCCCCCGGATCGACTCTACGGACTGTCTCCGAGAGTCATTCAGTGTCGCCATCTCATATGACGCCGAAGCGCTCGCAAACAACCCGGACTCGGTTCAGCGGCCGATCACGGCGGCTCATGTTAGCAGCCATGGTGGCTTTCTCGCTGGTCTGCAGCTTGCTGCTTGGAGAAGGTGTGCTTCGATTGCTGGCGCCGGCTCGACTCTATAGCCCACTGATTCAGGTACTCCCCCACAATCGGCAGACGATAGAGTTGGAGGATGCCCCGGATGGAGTATCACCGACGGCGAGATACTCCACGAACCGGCTCGGCTTTCGAGGGGATGAGCCGCCGAGAGACTGGGCTTCGGCCGAGACGGTCCTGGCGATCGGGGGGAGCACCACCCAGTGCTTCTACCTGGACGACGCAAGGACGTGGCCGGTACGCCTTCAGCAAAAGCTGAGGCCCTCCGTCCCGCGGATCTGGGTTGCCAATGGTGGGCTGGATGGCCACTCCACTCGGGGACACCTGCTCTTCGTTCGGGATGTGCTTGCAAAGGTCCGACCCAAGTTTGCCCTGTTCCTGGTGGGGATCAACGATCTGGGCTTGTCGCTGGATGATCGGGCCAGGACGGCCGGGAGCGACTTCGACCGACCGAGCGGCTTGACCTGGCAGCAGCGGCTCGCGGCGAGAAGCCGGCTGTTCCAGGTCGCCTGGACGTGGAAGCAGATCCTGTTTCAAAAGGCCTACGTCGTACGAGTCAACCGGCTGGAGCGCATGCCGCCGCATCCCCTCGCCAAACCCGAACCCGAGTCGGGAGACCTCCGAGATCGGCTTCCCCAGTTGAGCGAGTACCGCAAGAATCTGGGCGAACTGATCCGAGCGTGCCGAGAACTGCGGGTTCGTCCGATCTTCCTCACGCAGCCGTTCCAATACGGCACATCGCAGCGGGAAGCTGCCCTCGGAATTGACCTCTACTGGCTGAAACGCTCGAGCCGGCAGGTCTCGGTGGCGACTCTGCGACGCATGCTGGATGTCTACAACGCTGAACTCTCCACGGTGTGTCAAAAGGAGAATTGTGATATGATCGATCTGGCACGGGAGATCTCGGGGAGTTCGCGCTGGTTCTACGACGGCGTACACTTCAACGAGCCCGGAGCCGAACGTATCGCCGAAGTCATCGCGCAGGCCGTGGCTCGGATCATCGCTTCAGGGCAAGCGCCCGATTGATCCTTCAGAGCGTACCGACTCCCGGCCATATCTGTAGTGAGGCGGGCCTGGTGTTGAGACCGGTAGCTCCCCGCTTGCCGGGGGTGCGCCTGAAGTCGTCACGAGTCAACACCCCAACGCAATTGGTCAGCGGGCGCCGGAGTGCTCGGTGCGAGAGGGAGACCCGTATGAAGGAACCCAGAGTCGCTCTTCGCATCCTTGCGGCCGTCTTAACGGTGCTGTTCCTCACGGCCCTGGCAGGCTGCCGACCGGACGGCATCTGGTCGGGCGATTCTTCCCGGCTGGCTCTCGTCGTACGCGGGCAGTTGCTCACGTATGAGGTGAAGACCGGCGCCTTCCGCAAGTTTCCACAGCCGGGAAAACAGGTCTTCGGGCAGCAGTGGTCTCCGAATGGGAGGCAGATCGCCTTCTATCGGGCCGTGGTCGCTCCAAAGAATGAGGAAGTGTCCGCTCTGGACGTTGCGGTGCTGGATGTCGCGAGCGGAAAGACGCGGGTGATAGCCCCGAAAGTGTCTCCACCTCTCGAACCGAAAACAGAAGGCGGACTCAATCTCAACGTGACCTCTCGGATTGATTTTTTGCCTCACGAGTCCACGCTCTGTTGGAAGCCGGATGGCCGTCAGATCGTCTTCACCAACCATGACGGAAAGGAGCCGGCTCCGTGGAACGCCGATCTGGGCGGGGCAGCGCCGAGGCGGCTGCTGCCCGATGGGAAGGTCGGCCACTATCCGGTCTGGTCCCCGGACGGCAAGTGGATTGCCTACCACATGAGCCCCCCGGAGTCTCGAACCGACCCCAATTCTGAAGGCCCAAAGGACCGACCTACCACTCTTGAGGTCGTGTCGGTGGAAGGCGGCGAGTCGAGAACTCTTTGGGACATCACGAACAAGCTCCGGCTCGCGCCGATGGGCCCCCTCCCGGAGTGGGCGCCGGACAGCAAGTCCCTCGCAGTCATTGCCGCTGAAGAAAAGCAGGAGGGGCAGCCCGATCCCAGCGAGCGCCGATGCGAGCTCTGGAAGACACCGCTGGACGGGACTCCGTCCCGCCTGGCCATGGTTCCCGGACCCTTCCCATTTATGGACGTACGGAACGGCCGGATCGCCTACCTGTTTCCCGACGAAACCGACGGTCCCAAACAGGCGCTCCCGGTTCAATTGCTCGCGCCGCCCTACGAAAGCAGCCGCACCATCGCCACGCTGACGCCCACCACGCTCTCCCAGCCCAAAGGCAAGTCGATGAAGGCGGACAACCTGCCGATCCCGAGCCTCTCACCCGACGGCAAGTGGGTAGCGCTTCCCGTGGTGTTCGAAAACGGGCCGGCCTACCTGCTGCTGGTGTCGACCGAATCCGGCAAACCGGTGCGTCGAGTGACGATCCCGGTCCAGGCTCCTGCGTCAAACGTTAACCCCGCCCCGAGGCGCAGGAAGACGAATGGCTGAGTTGTCTCGGCGCTCTGTGTTGGCATCCGCAGCCGGGGCTGTTGTCGGCGCGACGGCCCCGTTGGCGCCAGGCGACCGCAAATTCGAGGGAGCGGTGTTTACGGATCGGCGCCTAACGGTCGCACGGTCCAACGCCGCGCGGTTTGACTGGGCAGGCCAACGCGTGTCCGAACTTCGGACAGCCATCCAACCGTGGCTCAGGCTGAGTCTCCGGGAACTCTGGGAACTGGTCCCGGGACCTCACCTGGGTCGCACGATCGACGTGGTGATGACCCGGGATCCGGTGGCGAGGACCACCCGACGCAAAGGTTGCCCCGCCTGCGGCGCCGACCGGGGGTATGAGGTGCATCCGGATGTCAGCCGCTATGCCGCCTTCTGCTCGGCGTGCCGAGAGCGCTTCCCCAGGAACGACTTCGCACGTTATCTGAGCGCTGCCCGAGGGAGAGACGGCTTCTTCGATCCCCAGATCGCTGACAGGTCCCTTCTTCGACCGGATCCGGGCATCACCGGAGCGTCAACCGCCGTCGCTGTGGATGACGGTCTGGGCTGGCGAGACGGCGAGGGGTTTACCTACCGTTTTGTGGCGTTCGCCATCGACAAACTCTGGGGCGCGCTCATTTACGGCGCTCGGGATCTGGCGGAGTGCTGGGCGCTCACCGGCGATCCCGACTGCGCCCGCCGAGCCGCCGTGATCCTCGATCGGGTGGCCGATTGCTACCCGCAAATGGATTGGGCTCCGTACGCGAAGCTGGGTTGGTACCACTCCGACGGAGACAGCGGCCGCGGAAAGATCTGGGGGCGCATCTGGGAGTGCGTGCTGGTCACCGCCATGGCCCGCGCCTACGATCAGACGCTCGCCTTCGCCGGCGCGGACGAAGAGCTCCACGCCTTCCTGGCGGAGCAATCGAGTCTGCACGCCCTGCCCGGGCCGAAGGGCTCCGCGGCCGCGTACCGCGACTGTGTCGAGACGCGAGTCCTTAGAACGGGACTTCAGGCCATCTCCGACGAGCAGATTCGCGGGAACCACGGGGTTCACCAGCTCTCGGCAGCCTGGTGCGCCATCGCGCTCCAATCGGGCGCCGAAACTGAACAGTGGCTCGACTGGATCTTCTCCGAGAACGGCCTGGAGGTCCCCCAGGTGATCCTGGGACACATGGATCGCGACGGTCTCGGCGACGAGGGAGCACCCGGCTATGCCTGGGGTTGGGGACTTGCCTTCCACGACCTGGCGGAGCTCGTTCACCGCTACGGGAAGTACGACCGCTGGCGGTTGGAGCGGGACTTCCCGCCGTTTCGCCGCTCCTACACCGCGCCCGGGCGAATGTCCATGCTCGATGGCCGAGTGCCCACCCTCGGAGATCACGGCGCGTGCATGGAGCGCGCGCCGGCTCCTCAGGATCGGGCGCATCTCTTCGGAGGATTTCGGCTCACCAGCGATCCCGAGATCGCCGCGGAGTTGCAGCGAATCCAACCCGATCTGGACGTGTGCCGTGATCCCTTCGATGAGGCTCCGGACGCCTGGCCCGACCGAATTCGCCGTGCCTCAAAGCAGGCGCTGCCCACGAGCCCCGGAGGCTCGATCCTCCCCGGCTTCGGATTGGCGACTCTCGAACTGGACGGTCCGGGAGGCGGAACGGCAGTGTGGATCGCCTTTGGACGAAACCGCGGGCACGGCCATCCCGACAGTTTAAACCTCGGGATGATCTCCCATGGGGTGGACCTGCTGCCGGACATCGGGTACCCCGACTTCGCCACTCGCGACTATGCGAAGCGCGCTGATTGGACTTCCAATACCATCTCGCACAACACCGTGCTGGTCGACGGACGGCGCCAGCAGCCGATCTGGGGCGGCAGAACCCGCGTCTACAAGCGTTTCCCGGAACTGGGCCTCATGGAGTTCGACTCCCCGTGCTACGCCACAGCCTCGCTCTACCGGAGGACGGTGGCACTCGTCCGGAAACCGAACGGCGGAGCCTACTGCTGGGACGTGTTCCGAGTCCAGGGCGGACGAGAACATCTTCAGAGCTGGCACGGGCCCGAGGGCGACCTGGAGTGGCTTGGCGCGAGCACCCAACCCGGTTCAGGTGTCCGGTTCGGAGAGGCGGAGCCGTATCTCACGAACCCGCGGCGCCTCACGCCATCCCCAAATCGACCTCTCACGCTTCGATACCTCTCCCATCCCCGCTGGCGGAACGACTCCCAGAGAGTCAGCCTGGCCCTGACGGTCCTGGGAACGGAGCCGACGGAGGCGACTCTGGCGACCAACAGGAAGCCTTCGGTCCGCACGAGAGCGGAGAGTCTCGAGTATCTGTTCCTGAATTCCCCGGTCACGTCCCGTCCCACGGTCTTCTCGACCCTCCTCGACCCACACGCCATGAGCGTGGAACCACTTCAGGTGGAGCAAAAGGGCGAGGACCCAAGGAGCGGCAGCACCGCCATTCACATCGACCTGGGAGATGGATGGAGCGACACGCTGGTGTCCTGCGAGACGAGTGATGTGGTCTTTGAATGGGAGCCGGGCCACCGTCTTCAGGGCGGCTTCTCATGGATCCGGCGGCGAGCGGGCAAGCTGCACGCCGCGCGCCTGGTCGGTGGCGCCCTCTTGGGAATACCGGAGGGAACTGTGACGACCCAAGCCCGCTTCACGGGAGAGATCGCGTCACTCGACACGGATCGTCGAGGTCATCTCTGGTGCACGTGCAATCCAGCGGGTGAGTTTCCGGTCGAACTATGCGGCGAGGTCGTCTCCCTCGGACACCATCCGGAACGAGACACCGCGTTTGAGATTTACGGTATTCGAGGACACCGGCTCAATCTGGGGCCAGACACCGTGACGACGGGGTATGCGAACGCCCGCAGCTATTCCGAAGGCCCCGCAAGGCTCTGCGAGCCAGGGCACGCGTACTCGATCTCCGGCCATGCACGACTCGATGGCGTCTCCGGGCGAGCCGAAGGGTTGGGAAAAGCCCACTTCAGACCCTGAAGTTTCGCGGATTCAAAGTCAAGGCACTCGGCCTGCAAGTGGGTAGACTGATCCCGTCTCTCCAATCACCGATCCGTCGAAGCCGCCCAGACGGCTTGTCCCTTAAGGAGGGACTTCACTTGAGTCAAACCCTGAAGGCCGCTGTCGCAGCCGCTCTCCTGCTCACCAGCCTCGCCACCGTCGCGGTCACTCGCGTTTCCGCTGCGCCGCCGGGCCGTACGGCTTTCGTGTCCGTTAAGGAGCAGTAGAAGGAAAAGGTGGTGAAAGTCCGCGAGAAGGGCTTCACCTTTCCGATTGAGGTCCGCACCGGCTCCTACACGGTGTCGGGCGCCCTTCCCCTGACTGCGGGCGCGATCGGCCAGTTCAACACCGACACAACGATTCGCTTCGATGGCGGACTCGACAAAGTAAACCCGCTTGGTCACAACGGCAAAGAGGGGCTGGTCGTTCGTTTGGGGGAAGATCCCCGCTACCGCGTCGGCGCCACCAAAGCAACCATCACCCGCACCACGACCGACGACTCCGGCCGGACCTTTCGGCTGGTAACGGTTGCTCTGAAGTGGAATGCGACGGCGCTCAACTTCAAAGTCACGGGCATCATCAACAGTCTCATTCCCGAAACGGGAATCTTTGCTGAGACCATCGTCGAGGACTTCGGCACACCGCCTGGTCGATTCACGCTGACTGGAGAGATCTCCGCCAACCTCTCCTTGAACGGCGCTGGGCCGATGGGGCTTGGATTCGTACCCGACTTCTCGTTCCGGTACGCGCTGAATGTGACCGGGAATAACACCCAGAAGCGGCAAGTCGTAGGCCGCGGCAAGGACGCCGAGGAGTTTCAGCTCGGAAGCGTTCAACTCCAGGCGGTCACAACCGATGTGCAGGATCTGAACGACTGATCGCGAAGATGGCAGGAGCCACTCCTGACGGAGCGGCTTTAGGCACGTGTTCGGCCCCGCGAGCCGATCTCCGCCTTCGCGGGGTTCCGGTTCGGGGGGTCCCGCCGCGTCGACGCACCGCTACGCCTGCAAACGCGGTAAGATTACGGTGAAGGTACCAGGTGAGGAGCATCCTTTTCGGCAGCGCTCCTCACGTACCGGGTTTTCCTCACGTCGGCAACTTTCGAGTGCGCTGTGTCGAAACGCTCTTCCGGAGTTCCGAGAGACACGGCTGCCCGAAGCCAGCAGCTCCGTTCTCGGCCGGTGCTGCTCCGAGATGATCACGACGTGACACGAGACCTCTTCGAAATGGCCCTGTGCATCGCCGCACTTGGGATCGCCGCCACCACTGCCGGCGTAGTTCACGCGGCTCCCCCAACCCGGACCGAGTTCTGTTCCGTAACCGAGCAGTGGGCGGAGAAGCTCGTGCGAACTCGGCAAGGGGGAGCAGTGGTTTCTTCGGTCGAAACTCGAGGCGCCTTCACCATTCAGGGCGCTATCCCGTTGGCAGGCGTGGACATCTCCACATTTGGAGTCGACACCACATTGCTGCTCTTCAGTCGGGTGACCGCGCTTTACGAGGACGGTGGGGGCGCCGCCGGACTACCGATCCGATTGGGAGACGATCCCCAGTTCATCCCAGGCGTGCGACGCGCGACGGTTGCGGTTTCCGTGCTGGACGCCACGGGCAGGACCCGTGTCATCACTCGAGTACGACTGAGCTGGACCGCAGCGGTGATGAACTTCACCGTGACGGCAACCGACGATAGCACGGTGGGTGGGGACAGTCTCTTCGCCGACGACCTCGCGGATATTCGGGAGGTAGCGGGGCCGTTCGTCGAACCGGGCCGCGGATACGCTCGCCTGTTCGTGCGAGGAGTCTCCGGCGGGCCGGCTCAGGCGGGTAGAGACTTCACGCTCAGGATCTCCGGTCGTGTGGGACGCAAAGCACAGGTGGTGTCTGGCGAGTCATTCACCCTCAACTCCGTGTCCCTTCGAGCCGAAGCATCCGACGTCTCCTCCTCGCTGGAGTAGGCGTTCGGCTGCCCCGAGCCCGATGTGCGGGGGACGGTTGCGCAGCGATGCTCGCGACCGTCCCCCAACCGGTTCCAGGGGCGTCCGGGGTCAACGAGTGCGCGAGATCTTCTCGATCCAGCTCATTGCGCCCACGGGGGTCGGCACCCCCGTCTTGTTCGATTCTCGCTTCAGGAGCGCGCCGTCTTTACCGGACAGCCAATAGACCGTGTCGTCCTTGATGGCGCCCGCAGCGCCGGAGACTTCCGCCTTCTGGCCGATCTTCCACGCATCCTCACCCTCAACCTTTTCGACGGCGAGCAGCGTGTAGCTCACGCTATACTTGCCGGCGCCGCTGAGCAGATTGTCGTACTCCGCCTTCCACTCATCGCCCACTTTCACAGCTTTGTCGGGCAGAACGACTTCCCCCAACTGAAGCATGGTCTTCATTACTTCGGGAGGGAAGACGTTGTTCGCCGGCCCTTTGGTATCGAGCAACCGACCCTTGGGGTCGCGCTGAACCTCGGTGGGCTCCTGCACCGGCTGATCCTGAGCCTGCCCCATCACCGTGACTTTGACGTCCTTGTCAGTGACCTTCACCCGATAGCCATCGGTCGGTGAGGTACTGACCACCTCCTCGATGGTCTGACCATTCACCGTAAACTCGGCGCCGGCGACCATTCCCTTGACCGAAAACTCCCAGGTCAGCTTCTCGCCGGTCTTCTGGGTACGTTTCAGCGCAACTTCTTGAGCAATCGCCACACCCGTGGCGCCGAAGAGCGCCGCGGCGGCGAGCGCCAGCATCCAACTTCGTCGTGTCATCGTCTCTTCTTCTCTCCCGGCTGCCGGATCGGATGCAACCCGCGTCGGTAAGACGCGGCGAACACTCCCCGCCAGGACTGCTCGTTCCCTGCCGACTACTTCACTTGTAACGCAGATGAACCGGAAAAGGGTTCAGCGGCCCCCAGGGATTACTACAAGTTGCGGCCCTGATCCCAATCCTCAACGGGTCGCGCGGCGCAAGAGCGCTGGAGACGCTCCCGTCCATGATCTTTCCCTGGCGCTCGTGGCTCGTTCGGCCGCTGCTGGTGATCTTGTGCCTTTCTCCCGCGGCGGCGGATCCCACCAATGTGGTGCTCTGGCAGCTCCCCAACCGGGAGGCGAAGACGGTAGAAGAACGGGCCGATCTCGCGGTCTTGAGACGCTTCCTGGAACTGAACCCCGACATCCGGCTGGATGGTTTTCGAGGCGTCACGGCGCCGGGACTGAGCCAGGACTCCCAATCGCTTCTCGCGATGGCCGGCGGAGTGGCGCCCGACGTGATGTACGTCAACTTTCGGCAGTCCGACAGTTACATCTCACAGGGCTTTCTCCAGCCGCTCGACGAGTACGTCAAGAAGTGGGCCGGCGTTACGGATCTCAAGGATGCGCCGGAGAAGCTGAAGCACCTCATCCTGCCGCAAATCTGGCCGGTCATCATGCGCCCCGGTCCCGATGGGAAGGAGCATGTGTGGGCCATTCCCTACGGTGGCGCGCTGGCGATGACCCTGGTTTACCGGAAGGATCACTTTCGCAAGGCCGGACTGGATCCCGACCGCCCTCCGAAGACCTGGGATGAACTCTACGAGTACGCGAAGAAGCTGACCGATCCGAGTCGGGGGCAATACGGCTTCGGTCTGGCGGCGGGTCCGTCCGCCTCATGGCACTTCGTCGACCTGCTCTGGTCCGCCGGCGGGGAAGTAGTGCGCCAGGACAGTGAGGGCAACTGGCTCGCCGCCTGGAACGACGATGCCGCCGTAACCGCGCTTCGATACTACCAGAAGCTTTGCCGGAGCAAAACGACCTACCGACAAACCGATCTCACCCAGCGATTTCAACTCGGCAAGGTCGGAATGATGTTCACCTACATTAACGAGCAAATGATGTCGACGGTAAACCCCAATCTCGTCGGGATCGCTCCCCTGCCGTTGGGCCCGAGCGGCAAGCGGGGCAACGAGCTCAACAGCCGGATGCAGGGACTGAACTCTTCCATCAAAGACCCCGCCGTACGCGATGCAGCATGGAAGTGGATTCTATTCCGAGCCGGAGACGAAGCGCTCCGGGTGAAGACCCAGGTCTACGTGGAAGCAGGCTACGGCCGATTTCTCAACCCGATCTACTTGCGACGCTTCCTCTCCCCCTCGGAGTATGAGCGGTACCGGCGCGATGTGCCGGCAGGGTGGAACGAGGCGCTGACGGAAGCCCTGAAGAGCGGTCGGCCGGAGCCCTATGGCAAGAATTGCCAACTCATCTACATTCAGATGACGCCTCCGCTGGATCAAGTCACCCTCACCGATCAGAGCGACGACGCATTCCTTCGAGGCATTCTCGATCGCTCCGTCCGGGAGACCAACGAGAAGCTCCTGGGACGTGTCTCCGACTCTGAGAAGAGTCGGAGACGAAATGTCGCCCTCGTGGTGGTGCTGTCGCTTGCTGCAGGATTCGGGCTCGTGTTTCGCCTGGTGCTGAAGACCTTCTCGGGCAACCTGTCGGGTCCCACGATGAGCGGCAAGGGGTGGCGGCGTGCCCGCTTTGCCTACCTCATCATGGCGCCGGCCCTCATTTCGGTCGCGCTGTGGCAGTACTACCCGCTGGTGCGGGGATCGCTCATGGCGTTTCAGGACTACCGGCTGATCCTGCCCAGCCGTTGGGTGGGTCTCGATAACTTTGCCGAGGTCCTGTTCACCCCGTTGTTCTGGCAGGCCATCGGAAACAGCGTGCGGTACATGGGGCTCTCTCTCGGCCTCGGATTCATCGCTCCGATCATTCTGGCACTGCTGCTCCATGAGATTCCAAAGGGCAAAACGCTCTTTCGAACGCTGTACTACCTGCCGGCTGTGACCACCGGGCTCGTGATCATGTTCTTGTGGAAGCAGTTCTACGAACCGGGTCCGAACGGGCTGCTCAATCAGGCGCTGCTGCATGCTGCGGCCTCGCTAAGGTCGGTGGGAGTCCCTTGTAAATTCGAGCCTCTCGACTGGCTGGGCGATCCGAAGCTGGCGATGATCTCCATCATCATTCCCCAGATCTGGGCGGGAATGGGTCCCGGCTGCATCATCTATCTGGCGGCTCTCAAGAGCGTGCCCGAGGATGTCTATGAAGCCGCAGACCTGGATGGGGCCGGGATCCTGAGCAAGGTGTGGAACATCACCCTTCCCTACCTGAAACCGCTGGTGATCATCAACTTCGTCGGAGCCTTCATCGGGGCGGCGCGCGCCTTCGATTTCATCTTCGTGATGACCGGCGGCGGGCCTGTCTTCAGCACGCACGTTGCGGGGCTCGAGATCTGGTTCACTGCCTTCATGTATCTAAAGTTCGGGTACGCGGTGAGCATGGCATGGATCGTGGGCGCCTTCCTCGTCGGCTTCACCTTGCTTCAGCTCCGCATCCTCTCGCGGGTTCAATTCAAGACGGCTCAGGCCTGACGAGCAAACCGATGCCCATCATCTCCACCATCGGTCGCCGCAGCTTGAAGATCCGTCTGGTTCTCACGCTCATTTACTCCGTCCTCGGCCTGGGAGCGGTGACGATGGTTTACCCCTTCGTCGTGATGATCGGCACGTCGTTCACCTCGGAGGTGGATCACGACGAATTCGCGCCGATCCCGGCGTACTTCTTCGAGGATCGCTGGCTTTATCGCAAGTACCTGGAGTCCAAGTTCAACGAAGAGCTCCCCCGGTTCAACACCTACTCGTCCGGGGACCTCTCCTCATTCAAAGAGATCGAACCGCCGGCTGGTCTCGACAACGGCGCCACGGAGGAGTGGCTGCGCTTCAAGCCCACGCTCCGCTCCATGATGCGCATGCTGGGCTCCTCCAGCAACCTTTCTCGGGTGACGCCGGAGATGGGCGCTCGCTACCGCGTCTGGCTCCAGAACCGGTATCGAACCCTCGAGGCCGTCAATGAAGCGTACCGAGAGTCGAACGCCACCTGGGAAGAGGTCATGGTCCCGATCGAGGACTGGACGATCCGGTCGTATCAGCCTACTCGGACGCGCAAGTACGTCGAGTTCCTCGAGTTTCGAGCCCTGCAACCCGAGCGGTACTTCTGGACGGTCTCCGGAGATGGGCTGTTTCAGGACTGGCTGAAGCTGCGGTACGGCCCCAAGATGGATGAGTTGAATGCGAAATGGGGCTCGTCCTATGGCTCTCGCGCTGAAATCCGCCTCCCCGAACGACTGCCCGAAGGCAACGCCCAGCGAAGAAAGGACTGGGAGGAGTTCGTCCGTAAAGAGCTGCCCAGCCAGTTCGTGCAGCCCGACCCCTCGCAGGCTGAAGCGTACCGGTGGTTTTTGAAGTCCAAGTATCCGGACATCGAGGCGTTCCGTCAGCGCTACGAGTTGACGCTGTCGAGCTTCGACGAGATCCCCCTGCCCGACCCGCCACCGGGATCCGGGGTTCCGTTCGCCGACTGGCTGGAGTTCCTGGAGCGGGCGGTCGCCATCGATCAGGTCCACCTCACCACGCCCGACGTGCTCTTTCGAGTCCACCTGGCAAGGAATGGGCCGGTCCAACTTCGGTCGCAGGCTGGGAGCATTTCGCCACCCTACCTCGCGGCGGAGTGGGTGGAGATGCGAGCGGACAGCAGAGCCATTCGATGGGAGTTCGCCATCCGCAACTATCGGGAGGTGATGAACTACATCATCCTCCACGGTCCGGCGGTGTGGAACACGTTCGTTCTCTGCGCCGGCCTGCTCTGTGTGACGCTCATCGTGAACCCGCTTTGCGCCTATGCCCTCTCGCGCTACAGCCTTCCGTCCACGTACAAGATTCTGCTGTTCTTGCTGGCCACCATGGCCTTCCCGGCGGAAGTCAGCGCGATCCCGAACTTTCTGCTTCTGAAGCAGCTCCACCTGCTGAACACCTACTGGGCGCTGATCTTACCTGCGATGGCGAACGGGTACTCCATCTTCCTGTTGAAGGGCTTCTTCGACAGCCTGCCGCAGGAACTGTACGAAGCGGCCCAGCTCGACGGCGCCTCTGAGCCGATGATGTTCACTCGGATCACGCTTCCCACCTCCAAACCGGTGCTCGCCGTGATTTCGCTCGGAACATTTACTACCGCGTACGGCTCCTTCTTATGGGCGTTTCTCGTCTGCCAGGACCCCGACAAGTGGACGTTGATGGTATGGCTCTCGCAGATGCAGGCGTGGGCCCCCATGTTTGTCATCTTCGCGGCGCTAGTCCTCGCCGCGCTTCCCACTCTGGCGGTGTTCGTGCTCTGCCAGAACATCATCATGCGGGGAATCATCATCCCCACCGAAAAGTAAGCCACGTCCGTACATGGTCACCACAACTCCATCCCCCACTCTCAAGGCGCTGACCTCGGAGCAGGTCGAGGCGTTTCGGCACAAAGGCTACCTCGCGCCGCTCCCGCTTTTTACTCAGGATGAAGCGGCCGCACTGCGCGCGGACTATCCACGGCTCAAGGCCCTCCTCCTGCCGGAACTTCAAATTAGCCGGATCAACTGGTGGCACAAACGCAACCGGACGCTCTACAACCTGTGCATGCATCCGCGCGTCCTCGATCACGTGGAGGACCTGCTCGGACCCAGCTTCTTCCTGTGGGGATCACAGTTCTTCTCGAAGGAACCCCACGACGCGGCGCACGTCCCGTGGCACCAGGACGCCAAATACTGGCCGCTCGCTCCGCAGCATTCCGTCACCGTATTCATCGCTTGGTCCGACTGCAGCCCGGACAACGGCTGCATGCGGGTGGTGCCCGGCACGCATCGCACCGACGATCTGCTGGAGCACGGCATGCTCACCGACCCCAATGCGCTTCTTCCCCGGATCGTGCAGGACTCCCGAGTGGACTACGACACGGCGGTGGATCTCGTGCTGGAACCCGGTTGGATCTCTCTCCACCATGACGGCATCGTGCACGGCTCAGGACCGAACACTTCGGATCGGCCCCGGATCGCGTGGACGTGCCGCTTCTCCGCGGCAGAAGTGAAGTGCGATCTCTCAGTCTGGCCGACCTTTCAGGCCTTTCCCGCGCGGGGGGACGGCCCGTTCAACCACAACCCCATCGGCGTGCCGCCAACGACCGAGGGGGCGCCCACCGGAATGATGCAGTGAGCGCCGATCCACACATTCAGCAGATCGAACTCCAGGGCTACACGCTGCTTCCGGCCGTCCTCTCGGGTGAAGAACTCGACGAAGCGCGGACCGAACTACAGCGTGTAGTCGCCGACGAGCGCGGTCAGCCCGGTTACCCCGCGGACTCTTACGGCGCCTGGGCCTACAACCTGATGAATAAGGCTCGGATCTTCGAGCAAGTCTACCAGCGTCTGGCATTGCTGGACGTCGTGCGCCACTTTCTGGGGCCAGATGCTCAGCTCAGCGGTGTGATGGGGCGGGTGGTTCTGCCCGGAGCTCCCTCGCAGTCCCTCCATTGCGACGGATCTCTTACGGGGCCGTTCCGGGCTGGAGCCGCCGCCGACGATGGGCGCCGCTGTGTAAGCCACGTCTTCGGCCTGAACGTCATCTGGTGCCTCACGGACTTCACCGGGCCCGGAGGCGCGACCCGTCTCGTTCCGGGAAGTCATCGGCTTGCAACCCGGGAAATCTACAATCGGGGCAATCCACCGGGGCAACTCGCCATCGAGGCGCCGGCCGGCTCGGTGCTGGTGTTCAACATCGCACTCTGGCATGGGGCCTCGGCACACCAGGGAGACCATCCTCGGCTCGCGCTCATCACTCCCTGGAGGAGGAGTTGGGTCCGTCCCGAAGTCGACCTCTCGCGGATGGTGCACCCCGATGTCCTCGAACGCGCGGGCCCTGCCGGAGCCGCAGTTTTCGGTCTGACGAGCCGACCCCCCTATACCGAGCGATGGCAGTGGGACCCCTCCTCCGGCCGCCCCAAACCGGAGTGGTCCCACCTCGAAAAGGACGACCCTCGAACCTGAAGCGCCTTGTTGGCGACCGTTTCGCTCGGCTGGCCGCCGTGCAGGAGTATGGCTGGCACGGCGCCATCTAAGACATGATGTGGGCTACGGATACCTTGCGCGATGGCCTCACGGAGTTGGACTGGGACAAGCTGAAACCGGAACTCTCGCTGGCACGGTCCAACTGGACCCGCGAGGTGATCGCTCACGCTCAGCAAGGGGGAGCTTCGTTCGGTTCCCCCCGCGAACAGGATGGGTGATGACTCGCCGCTCACCGGATCCGGCGCGACACTTCATTCAGGTTGGGGCAAGTTCTCCCAATACCGGCTCCGACGAGAGGTCCGGGCAGGAAGGACGACAGAACCGGAGGGCGCCGACCAGCGAAGATCGCTAGCCTCCGCGCAACTTAGGGACCGCGGAACCCGCGTTGCTATCAGCCACAGCTACAGAAACCCGGAGTTGAACATGGCAGAGTGCCGGAAAATGGACACTGCAAGTCTGGAACTTGTGCCACAGACACGTGAGGGAGTTTCCGCCTGGATCAAGGATCTCGAGCCGGCAGTGCGTGCCGAACTCTCCGCGACCTGGCTCGCGCTGCTGGAACGGTCGGGCCCGATGGATCCCTGGATCCATGGCTTTGTGATGAAGTTGAGGGATGCCGACGTGGTTGTGGGTTCCTGCTGCTTCAAGGGGCCGCCCGACTCCGAAGGCATGGTGGAGATTGCCTATGGCGTCGAGCCGGAGTTTCGCGGGAGGGGGTATGCCACCGAAGCTGCGGCGGCCCTGACTGGCTATGCCTTCGACCACTCCGATGTACGCGTGGTCAGGGCGCACACACTCCCGGAGCCAAACGCCTCGACCCGCGTGCTGAACCGGTGTGGATTTCAGAATCTCGGCGAAGTCATCGAACCCGACGACGGCCTGGTGTGGCGATGGGAGATCCGACGGGAGCCCGGGCAGCAAACCCCACGGCGCCAGGAAACCGGCAATTGAAGTGGGGCGGCGGCCCGTTCAGCGCGCCCTCATCTACCGTTCGGACGCCAGGAAAGCGGCGACTTCACTCCTGGCGACCTGGCGCTGCTCGCCAGTGGCCATGTCTTTGAGGCCGACCACACCCGCCTGGATTTCGTTCTCACCGAGGATCAGCACCGCTCGAGCGTTGGCGCGGTTTGCCGCCCGCATCTGAGACTTCATGCTTCGGCCAAGATAGTCCACCTGCGCGGCGATCCCGGCCTGACGCAGCTCGTGGAGCAGCGCCAGTCCCGGCAGGCGAGCGGACTCTCCCAGGGTCACCACAAAGACCGGCCGGAGCGGCCCGATCGGGAACGTCACGCCCAGCGCTTCGCACGCCAGCAGCACCCGCTCGATCCCGCAGCCGAACCCAATGCCTGGGGTCGGCGACCCACCGAGCTCCTCCACCAGCCCGTCGTAACGCCCGCCCCCGAGTACGGTCGACTGGGCGCCCAATCCCGGATGCACGATCTCGAAACTGGTCCGCACATAGTAATCCAGCCCCCGAACGAGCCGCGGGTTCCGCACATAAGGAATCCCCAGCGCGTCCAGGGTGGACCGAAGAGTCGCGAAGTGCGTGGCGCACCCCTCGCAGAGCCAGTCGAGGATGTCGGGCACGAGCGGCGTGAGCCGGTCCCAGTCTTCGAGCTTGCAGTCAAGAATTCGAAGAGGGTTGGCCTCGTACCGTCGATTGCAGTTTCCACACAGGCTGGCAAGGTGTTCCTTCAAGGCGGCTCGCAGCGCATCCCGGTAGGCGCCCCGGCACTGTGGGCAGCCCACGGAGTTTACCTGAAGCTGTTCCCCGCGGATGCCGACCCGGTGGAGATAGGTCAACCCGAGCGCGATCACTTCCGCATCCAGCGCCGGGTCGTCGCTGCCGAGCGCCTCGATACCGGTCTGGTGGTGCTGTCGCAGACGACCCGACTGCGGCCGCTCGTGTCGGAAGTTTGGGGCGACATAAAACAGTCGTGTCAGCGGCTCTTTGGCAGCCAGATTGTGTTGGACGTACGCCCGCAGCGCCGGCGCCGTGCCCTCGGGCCGAAGCGTGAAGGCCTCACGCTCTTCGGTCTCCCCGCCTCCGGCGGTCACCGAGTACATTTCCTTCGAGACGATGTCGGTGTGCTCACCCACGGCCCGAACAAACAGGTCGGTGGACTCGAACATCGGCGTGCGGATCTCGCCATAGCCGAAGTCCGCGCACGTCTTTCGAAACGTGGCTTCCACATAACGCCAGCGAGGCGCGTCTTCCGGAAGCAAGTCTTGAGTGCCGCGAGGCGAACGGTATTTCATCGAACCACAGTTCCCGCCTGAGCCTCAGGCAAGCGGCGCCATGCCGCTGATCACTCCGAACAGCCTCTGTGCGTACGCACCCGGAGGCGCACGGTCGATCCGTGCACATCAGTTCCGACAGAGCCTTCGAAGGCTCCAACTCGCACTGTGGACGGGCGGCGCGCTCCGGATCATACCACGCACCGAAACACCCGGTCAGCCTACTCGCAGCCCGCGCTGCGGCGATCCCCGCATCACCCAGATCGGATCCACGAACCAATTGCGGAGCTTGATGGGGTGTGCTAATATTCGCCCAATTCCAGAGCGCTCCATGGAGAGGTGCCCGAGTGGCCGAAGGGAGCGGTTTGCTAAACCGTCGCAGGGGAAACTCTGCCGCGGGTTCGAATCCCGCCCTCTCCGAAACTGAAAAGAGCCGGCTGCCTTGTGGCAGCCGGCTCTTTCTTTTGCCGCATGGGGCAAGGCAGCATCACGTTCCTGAGTAATTTGGGATCAGGCTCCCTGAGTCAACGCCATCCAGGGCGTCGTCGATCATCTGCTCGACCGTCAGCGAAGGGGCGTATCCGAACGCGTTTCGGGCGGCGGAGAGATCGTACCAGTAGTGGGTGGGCGTGATCGGTAGGCGAAGATCCACCCATGTCTCGCCGGTACGCCTCCCCAGATGTGGTACGACCGTTTCCCAGGCGAACGGCTCCGCCGACGCCAACTGCAATGTCCGTCCGAGTGCGCCCGGGTGGCAAAGTAGTCTCGAATAGGCATGCAGGATGTCGCGGATCTCCAGTGCATGCTTCACCCAAGATCGGCCGGCAGGATCCCGAGCCACCACAAGTGTCGCGCCCTCACTCTCGGCGCGATCCAACGCCGCCCGAGCGGCGGCCGCCTCCCCGGAGCTCTTCGTAGCGAGCTGTCCCCGAAAGTACGGGATACGAAACTGCGGAAACGTTAACACCTCGCCCGGCCCCCATACGTACGCGAAGCGAAGAACGGTGACTGGAAGCCGGTCTGCCCGGAGATATCGGTCCGCCATGTGCTCGCACAGCGTTTTGGTATAACCGTACCACGCGGTGACATCCTGCGGGAGGGAGTCCTCCCGAAGCGGGGCGTCGAAACCGCCCGGAGGGTACTTGTCGACCGTTGCATCCGTGCTGGTGACAACCACGTGCTTCACGCGATGTTGATACTCGCGGCAGACCTCGAGCACATGGAACGTGCCCTTCACATTGATGTCGAAGTACTGCTCGGGTGTAAACGGGCCGCCCGCCTGGAAGGCGGCGCCCAGGTGGATCACGGCCTCGCACGTATCCAGCGCCCCCCGAACGTCATCAATGCGTCCCAGATCGCCATCCACCAGATCCAAACCCAGGCCACTGACTCTGGCGGCTGCCGGATCGTCCCGACAGAGTAATCCGCGGACCTCGTGGCCCCGCCGAATCAGATCAGCGGCGACGTTTGCCCCGATCCGCCCTGTAACCCCCGTTACGGCCACCCGCATGCCTGTGGACTCCTTCACCCCAAAACCGAAGTACGTCACCAGAAGCCGGATCGCTACAGCTTGCCTTCAACGAACGGGATTCCTCCGTTCGAAATGAGGGGAGTGTGTCCGTCCCACTTCTCGATCGCCCGCCGTCGCAACTCCAGCCGCTTCAACTGAAGCACCTTGTCTCCCTGCTGGCCCAGCAGTCGATTCTGCTCCGCCCGAGTCTGCGCTTCGGTCAATCGGGTGGTGGCTTCGATGCGGGCCTTTTGCAGGTCGATCCGTGCCTTCTCCAGGTCGGCTCGCTGCTGCTGCTGCTCCTTGATCTTCTCGGTGATCTCCTTCTGCGGGTGGATCTCTCGGATGAGAACATCCTCGACGACAAATCCCCACCCTTCGAGGATCGGACTGAGAACCGCCTTCACCTCGGGTCCGAACTTCGCCCGCTCCTTGCTCAACAGGTCGAAGAGCGACTTTCGACCGCTGACATCGTTGATCGCCACAATCGTCGCCCAACGGATGTGTTCTCGCTGAATCTCCCGGAGTTCGCGGGTACCGAAGTGCTGAAACACCCGCATGAGAGACTCGGGTTCGGCAGGGATCCGATAGGCAACTGTCACGTCCACCGGAAGCACGGCGCCCTCACTGGTGCAGGCCCGGATGCTGTCATCCCCCTTTCGATCGCCTTCATCGCCCCGCAGAACAAAGGTGGCGTTGTTGATCGCCGTTGGATAGGTGATCAATTGTTCGAACAAGGGGTTTACCCAAACCACCTCGGGCTTAAGGACCTGTTGGCTCACGCCACTGATCGCGTTGAACTTCACACCCACCGACGCCACCGGGATCCGATGGAAACCGCAGCCCGACAGGACCATCGCTCCCACCGCGACGGCTGCCCACGTGAGCCTTCTGGACTTCATGGCTTGCTCGCTCCCTGTCGAATGGCGCTCAGCATTTCCGAGGTGACAACCACTGTTGATCCCGGTCGCGCTTCGATCGGTGAGAGGCTGCCGGACCACTTCTCAATCGCCGCCTCGTCGGCTTCCAACCTCAGGGCGTCGAGGGAGCGATCCTTGGTTTGAGAACTCGCAAGGGTGTTTGCCTGGGCCTGCGCCTTGGCGGTCACCACCGCGATGTCTCGCTGTACCTGGGCGATCTGCTGCTTGATTTCCGCGATTTTGAGATCGGTCAGAGAGTTCACTCGTCCCGTGATCCGCTCGGCGATCTCTTTGCTGGGGTAAGCGCCTGCAAACTCCGCCCGGTCGATCGTGATCCCCTTGCGCTGAAGAATCTCCCGCACCTCGGTGGTCAGCTTCAGCGAAGCCGCTCCCCGCTGTGGACCCATCAACTGGAAGGCGTCGTATTGAGTTCCCACCACACTGGCGGCCTGACGAACGGCAGCCCGGATGTGCTGCGACTGGATCACCGAAATAGGGATCGCCCGGAAGCTGTTGAAGACCGTGTGGACCTGGGACGGCTCTACGTGGTACCACACCACGATATCGAACGGCGTGTTGGCGTTGTCGCTGGTAGTCACCTGAACCGCGTCCGCACTCCGAACCTCGCCTTCATTCGGATCGTTGGTGTAGATCGCGGCCTGCACCATGGTCGGGTAAACGTAGAGTTGTGAGAGCCACGGCACCCACACTCGCCGCGGAGTGATCACCTCAGGTCGCAGCCCACCGCTGGCTGAATAGATCACTCCGACGTGACCAGCAGGCACCCATTGGGTTCGACTGAAGTACACGCCGCCACCGATAGCGGCCAGTATTGCAAACGCCACCAGCCAGCGAATTGTTCGCCGGACACCGAGATTCACCGGCTTTGTCATTCCGCATCCTCACTCTCGCGACACCCAAGCCGCAACTCCACCGGAGTGTCATCCGTTCCGGCACTCTCTCGAGTTTCCGCGTTGCTTTCCGGTTCTGCATCCACAGCTGGTTCTTCCACCCAACCCATCACTTCGGCCTCGGCCTCCTCTCTCGCAGCTTCGGTGGCTCGCGCCAACTCTTCCGTCCGGCGTTCCACATCCGCCTCGGCACGACACCGGCGCAGGACGCCGG
Organism: Actinomycetota bacterium; assembly: GCA_005798285.1. Taxonomy (GTDB): domain Bacteria; phylum Armatimonadota; class SYMT01; order SYMT01; family SYMT01; genus F1-80-MAGs030. The sequence goes on along the minus strand of SYKE01000135.1, from coordinate 12,081 downwards.
CCCACCATGGTCGCAGCAGTACGCCCGCAAGGACCAGGATGAACGCCGTGATGCCGGCGATCGTGATGAGGAGTTCCAGGATGATCACGGAAAGAGACTTGGGGGCCAGGGAGACAGGGATCCATGGAGTAGAACGACCCCGGTTCCCTTCGGTTGTGCCTGCAGGCCTAAAACAGCGTGCCCTGGCCGGATAGTCGAGCCTCCACCATCCGCCGAACCGGCTTCGGGCAGGCTATCGCAAAGTCCGCGCCGAGGACTTCCTCGAAGCGAGACGCAAACTTGTGGAGCTTTTCCACGTAGTGCCAGCGGTCCTCGTCGTTTGCATAGGCGTCCCGCAGTCCTAGGGTACCGTCGGAACGATGGTAGACTGTGATGGTGTCGCCTACCGCGGCGCCCCTCGCGGCGTCGCGCGACTTTCGCCGTTGTGGGCTGGCGAGGGTCTTCTCGGTGACACGTTCCCGACGACAGAGATCGTCGATCGACACATTGCCGCTCAAAAGCGCCTCCTGCGTGTCCCGGTAGACGGCAGCAAGACGTTCCGGCTCACCCCGCAGGATGGCGTCGACTGCGATCTCCATGAACTTGCGTCCGAAGCCTTCGTCGCTTCTGGACCTGAGCGATGCACCCTTGAAGATCCGCCTGCCATGGTAGTCTTCGAGCACGTAGTTCTTCACCTTCAGACTCAGCATCGCCGCATAGCGACCGTCATGGGCGAGCCGGATCCCCGCAGGGAGGACCCTCCCCACCTCCGCCACGTAAGCCTGCTCATCCGCTTCCGACGAGAGCGACTCCGGCCCCACGAAATACACACCGTCCGTGTCGATTTCGATGACTTCCGATCCGGTCCTCTCCAACTCGGCCGCGAGACGCTTGACCAGTTCCTGCCCTTTCGTGGTCACCCGAGCGGCGGCGCGATGGTCGTTGAAGTGGAATGGAGCGCCCAGGTAGCCATAGAAGGAGTTGATCAGGATCTTGAAGGAAGCCTGGATGCCGTCCCAGCGATTCCGATCCGACGCCATGACTTCAGATCGCGAACGCGACTTCGCGTCGAGGCGCCGGCGAGTGAGCTCACCGAGCATCGGGAGGAAGACATCAAGATGGTCCGACGCGGGCCGGATGCGATCGTGCAGCATAATGCTGGGATACAGGCTCTCCACGTCGGCCTTGATCACCCGGCGAAGCACTCCGGTCCGGCGTATCTCGGTGTATCCACCCGGTGAAGCAGACGGCGGCTGGGGCAGCGGAACCGCACACCCACGATGCAGGTAATCGCGAATCAACAGTGAGTTGATCTTTTCCCCCGTGCCACCCAGCGCGACGGCCTGGTAGCTCTCGGGAACCATTTGCGCCTGGTAAAACTCGGTGGGGAGAACCAACTCCGCCAGACGTCGCGTCTCCTCAATGTCCTGTGCGGCGTAGGTCCTCACTCGCTCGGGATCGATATCCCAGAGTTCAAAGATCCGCGAGCGATCAAGGTAGACCCGATCGGGTGGCGCAAAGCTGAAGTGCTGAGCCACCGACTTCAGTGCGTGAGACACGAGTTCGCCTCTGCCCACATCCCAACGCTGAACCGCTGGAAGCGTGTCCAGGAGGTGGCGCCCCCAGATTCGCGCCGTCCGCACGGATCGAGTCATCCCGCCGACGGGCAGATGACGCTCGGGCATCAGCCGCAGGGTGGACCCGTCGCGCCCGAGGGTAAGCGAAACCCCCAGCGCAGCGGCGCGGGCGTGGAGGTAGGGAAGGTCGAACCCGAAGAGGTTGTGGCCCTCGATGATGTCCGGATCCACGGACGCTACCAGTTCCACGAACTCGCGCAGGAGCGCCCGTTCGTCCCGACCACCGACTCCCCAGGCGTGGCCCCGGTTGTCTCCCACGGCGATGAGTAGAATCTGCGCAGTGGGATCTCCCCATTTCAGGCCCGTGGTCTCCAGGTCCACCTGCATCCGAATGGTGGAGTCGAAGTCCATCTCCTTGAAGAGGGTGATGCCCGAGTCCATCAGGAACTGCTTCTCCGGGGAGCTGTAAACGAGCATCGGAACTCCACGCTCGCGAAGTGCGTCCCGCCCGGTTAGAAACCCCGTCCACGTGGAGAACCGGACACGGATTCGCAGGCCATCCCCGTCGAGGGGCTCGAATGATGCGCCTCGAAGGCCCGGCAGATCGCGGATCGACTCGACGGCCTCTCCCACCAGGAGCCACGGACGGAACGGAACGGTTCGAAACTCTCGCTTCTCGCTCCACCCCCCCGACTCCCTGGCGAGCGCGCACGTGAGTCGTGCCTCGGCGTTCGACGCCTCCACCGCCACCACGCCGGGAGTGGGATCGAAGCCGAACAGCTTCGATGCGGACACGGTTGGGATGGGTGGTTCCATAAGTTGTGCCTCTGCAGCAAGTCAGCATTCCCCACCGCACCGCACGGCATCCTTCCGCCGTAGCGGGTGTGAGGTCCCAACGGTGGCGATCGGAGCCCCAGATCGAGAGAGAGACTGGGTGCCGCCGAGCAGAATCCCGGGTCTCAACGGAATGACCCTGACCATTGCTCCCTTCCGGCGCCACTCAAAAAGTAGATGAGATGCGGAGTCCGACACCTGGAGCCTGCGAACGGTCCTCTTCCACGATGGATAGAACCGGTTTGCACGGGGAAGGAGATCCGAACTAAGCCACGCAACAGAGAACTGACGGAGGTCTCCCTCGCTCCGCCGCTTCCACTGGAAACTTGCGCTGATGTCCCAGACGCTCAGCAGTACAACCTGGCCGATCTGTATCCGCTGCGGCGGGGCCTACCGTCCGGCGCCGTGGGGACGTTCGTACCTCTGCCCCGGTTGCGGATCCCCGCTGCACGGTCGCTCGCGCAAGAGCCCGCGCGCATTGCAGGGGGTTCTGCTGGGCGCCTTACCGGTAGTCATCCTGGTCGGCTTGATCGCGTGGCGCGCGGTCTCGCCGCCGCGGGTGAGTCGCACGGTCTCGACGCTGCAAGGGATGGCACCGACTGATCAGGTGCGGTTTCCACGCGGATTTCGAGATCGGCTCGTCCGGAAGGCCGCACTTCTCGGTCGGGACGCAGAGTTGGATCCCGACTCGACGCTCGTCCATGCCCGCCTGGCGGAGACGTATTTTTTCCTCAGCGTTTGGGACTATCCGAAGGATCCTGCTTCCTCCAAGCGCTGGCAGCAGCGGGCCGCAGCCGTAACGCGGAAACTTGCTCGGTTTGCTCCGGAACTCGCGGCACAACTGGATGTGGATATCCGACGACCCGAGACGATGGCATGGACTTCTCTGGTTCCCGGTACCGTCGCCACCCGCAACTGGGGGGGCCGGTTGCGCCGCGGGCTGAGTGGACCACTCGGGTTGGGCCTCTCGGCAACACCACTCGGCGGGGGAATCGGCTCTCCCGCACCAGGCCCGAACTCAACAAGGATGTACGCTCCCGGAGTTCCGTGGGAACCCGCGATGAGTCCCGAGGAGCCGACGGTGACATCCTCAGCTCCCGATCCCGGGCCGGGTTCCGCCCAGCTCGGTTCCCCGTCGCAGGCTCCCACCGTGGCCCCCACCGACCCTGCGACGCCTGCGGCCCCGCCACCGGTTCCCGGAGTTGGCCTCCCGCTCGATCTCCTGCCGGGTGGCAGACCGATCCCCGGGTTGCAGCACTCGCCTCAGGGCGCCCGTCCCCCCGCCGGCGCCGCACCCGCAGCGCCGTCCTCGGACGCTCAGGCTCCGCCCACCGCCATGGCCTTTTCAACGCCCGGCTCAACCCGTCCGGCTCAGCCGTCGGTGGGCGCCCCGATGAGTGGGGCGCCGCCGGTGGATCCCCTCCCGGGCAGCCGGGAGACAGTTCGAAACCCATTCGCGCCGGGCGCCACCAGCCCGACCGCTCCATTCGGTCCGGCGCTCTCGGCCCCGATGGGCGGAGGCATGGTAGGCATGGGCGGACCGGACCAGGGTGTTCTGGACAGCCTGAACAGCCAGGCGCGACAGATGGATGCAGCGATTCGGGTGATGCGACGGCGACTTCGACACGATCCCGGCAGCATCTGGCTTACCAACGCCCTCGGCCGAGTTCTAGAAGACCGAGCCGACATAGAGGACCGCAAGTTGGGTGAGGCATTGCGTCGACCCGGACCTGGAGGAACTGCATTCCTCAGGGAGGCGCTCCGTGTCTACGAGGATGGGGCCCGAGCCTCGAAGACACAGCTCCACCGAGCCACGTTCCTCTACGCCGCGAGCCAGATTTGCGGAAAACTGCAGGATTCCACGAGGCAGTACGGATTGCTGAAGGCATCCGCGACGGCGGCCCCCTATGCAGTTCCCGTTTGGTCGGACCTGCTTCGGGTGTCCCTGAGCATGGGGCGATGGGACGAGGCTCGACGTGCCCGGCTGGAAATGGCGGGCTGGATCTTCCCCGGACTGCAGGCCAAGGTCAGCACAAAAAGTTCCGGGGGTTAGTGCTCCCGTCTGCGGCCTGAGGGAGACTGGCGCCGGCTGAGCGATTTTGGGGCCAAGCCGGCAGAGTTGGTTGGTTCGGCCCATCCGAGCTCGGCGCCACGTCAAGTAGCTGGTCGAGCGGTTCCTTGTGCCTCAGGGAACGGCTTTGAGAGATGACCAAAGCACTCGCTCTTCATGTCGCGCAGTGAGTGCCAGTAGATCTCCTCCCGGCCGGTTGCCCATATCCGTAGTCTATCGGGGGGCCAAGGCGGGCTGTGCCGCCGGAACTCAGTGCGCGGTGCGGCGACGGAGCGCCACAACTGCCGCAAGCACGATGGGCGCCACGAGCGCCAGGCTCGCAGGGACCAGCGGTCCGCGATCCTCGGCAGGGCGGGGCGCCGACGCGAGAAGCACCGACTCAGGGATCGGCGTCGCTGGTCGATCCAGGTCGGAACCCCGTGTGTCGGTCACGCTCGAGTAAAGCTTCGAGCCAAATCGGAAGTCACGCTGGGGGGCCGGCGTAACCTGAAGGATTCTTGGGGACTCCGGCGCGACCACTACCCCCCACGCTCCGGCCCGTTCTCCACGGACCGCCGCGGGCCGACGACTGGAGACGACGCGAAGGTCCATTTCCAGCGACGTCAGGCGCCCACTTCGAGCTTCACGCGGCTTGAGCCGGACGGAGCTTCTCGGGGCGCCGCTGGCTTCCAGCGTTCCTGATTGGGATCCGGAGATCACACCGCCATGCTGGGATCCGGCGGGGCTGACGCTTCGGGAAAAGGAGACCACATCGGCGCAGGCACTGCCGGCAACCCAACCCAGAAGGGTCAGGGCTCCCAGTGTTGTTCGAAGTGACTTCGCTGCGGTTCGCATGGTGGTTCTGACGGACCAGCCCGAACCGGTCCTGGAGGAGAATTCGACACTCGAACCTACCTGCTAAAGGACCGGAGAAAGCTCGTTCACCAGATAAGTGCTAACGCACCCGTTGATGTGCACGGTAGTGGGCTATTTCACCCCGCGGCAACCCCTCAATGCAGACGAAGTCGGTAAAGGAACACCGACTGCCGGCCGACCGGAGACAGTTCCTCGAAATCCCACCGCCATCCCGCCTGAATGGCACGCTGCTGAAAGGCGGTCGTCATGAGTCGACCGGGATCTGTGAGCCAGACCTCTGTCGGCGGAGGCGCTGAGAGACGAAGCACGCTGAGCAGAGCATCGAACGCGGCGGGCTCGTAGGTGATGTCGCTCCCGATGATCAGGTCAAATCGAAGCTCGGAGCTCAAGGGCCACCACCGCCAGTCTGCGGTGACGCCCTGAACCGCCAGCCGGTTTCGACGGGCATTCATGCCGATGAGTCGCAGGGCATCCGGCTCGTTGTCGCTCAGCGTTACCCGTGCTCCGGCAGCCGCGGCACAAAGCCCGCTAACGCCAACTCCCGCTCCAAGTTCCAGGACGGTGGTCTCAGGCTTCACCCGTTCCGCCAGCACGCGGCCCAGCGCGATGCCGGCGGGCCACGCGACCGACCAGTAGGGAATCGCGTTCGGCGGCGACTTGGTGAGCACATCCGCCGCCGAGGCACTCAAGAGATCCAGGGTAACGGTCCCAGCCTCCAGTTTGTTCTGACGAAAGCGCACGCCGGGCAGGCCGGGCACCGGAAGTCGGGTATCGACCCCGTCCGCTCGGTCCGAGAGCTCAGAACCAGAAACGCCGCCAGGCATCCCACCAGGTCTCCCCTCTCACCACGACTCGGCGGGACGTCGGCATCTCAATGCCGGGCTTGTGACGGAAGCGGTCCGCCTTGTCCGTGGCCGCCACCTCCACCTCGATCAAAGCCGGGCGGCCGGGGTCGTACGGCCGAACCGCCGTGAGATCGGCCAGAGCGCGGCGGGCTCCATCCTCGATCATCGCTCGGGCACGGACGGGTGGGATCTGTCGAGCGCTGAACCGCGTGAGTCCCTTCTTCACGGCCACGGTGGTCAGCCCACCTCCCAGGAGCTCGGCGGCCTCCCGGCAGGTCGACTCATCCCCGGTAACCAACACCACCGGACAGCCCCAGTTCCCGCAAAGCGCCGCGTTGATGCCGGTCTCCCCCACTTCCACGCCGTTAAACCAGAGGCCATGCCATGCTTCGCTCGACACCGTGTGGCTCAACACACCGTCGGTCGTCCCAGCGCGGGCGTGCATCCCGACGAACAACGCGGCATCGCAGCCGGACTCCAGCATCTCCGTGTAGCCCGTCCAGGTGTGATGCGCCACCCACTCGCAGCGAGGATCCAACAGTTCCGGGATCAGCGAGTTGAACATCCACGCGCCGCCGGCACCGTGACAGTCCACCACGTGCACGTCGCTGGCTCCTCCGAGGAACGCGCCCCGAACGGCCGCATTGATCTCCTCGGTGTAGAGACGCCGGCCTTCCTCATACATGGGGGCCCCGCCGTTCACCTGGTTCCAGTCGACGATCCCGGACACACCCTCCATGTCCGACATAATGAGCACTCGCATCTCAAACCCCATTTCGTAGGTCCCGGCGATCCACCGGGAACCCGCACCGGGATTGCTTCCTCTTCCATCCGTCCTCGTCCTTCCGCAGGGATGCGTTGGCGCGGGCAAGAACAAAGCAACACGCAGTAATGGCGCGGACGCGGTACCGCGAGTATCGCTCCGTCAGAGAGGGAAAACTTTATGGAACGCCGAGAGTTCATTCTGGGAACGGTGCTGGCGGCGGCCGCGCCCGGAGCGGCGCTTGCCGCTCAGCAGCAGTTCGTGAAGCTCTACAACGGCCAGGACCTCAGCGGCTGGCACGTGAAGGGCGGCAAAGCCGAGGCATGGAAGGCCAACGGCGAGATGATCTCATGCGTGGCGCCCGGCGGCGGCTGGCTCGCTTCCGACAAGGAGTATGGCGACTTCGTGCTGCGCCTGGAGTACCGCATCGGACCGGGCGGAAACAGCGGCGTCGGGATTCGATTTCCTGCCGAAGGTGACCCCGCCCACGTCGGGATGGAAATCCAGATCCTCGACGACTCCGACCCCAAGTACGCCAACCTGAATCCCGCGCAGTACAACGGCGGCATTTACTATCAGTCCCCCGCCAAGACCAAGGCCGCCAAGGCCCCGGGCGAGTGGAACCGCTACGTGATCCGCTGCCAGGGCCCGAAGATCACCATTCGTCTGAACGGCACGGTCATCCAGGACGTGAACGTCGAGGAGTTCACCAAGGGTCAAGGTGGACACAAGGCGCTGGCTGAGCGACCCCGCAAGGGGATGGTTGGCCTGCAAAGCCATGGCGACCAGGTCGACTTCCGCAACATCGAAATCCGCGAGCTTTAACGTGACGCGACAAATCGTACTTCGATTGGCAAGCGCAATCGGGCTGGCCGCCGTACTTCCGGCGGGGGCCCTTGCGGACGACGGGTTCAAGCCGCTCTACAACGGCAAGGACCTCGCCGGGTGGCACGTGGAGCGCGGAAAGGCCGAGTGCTGGGAAGCTCGCGGAGATATGGTCTCCTGTACAAAGCCGGGCGGCGGCTATCTCGCGACGGACAAACAGTACGGCGACTTCGTGATGAAGCTGGAGTACCGCCTGCCTCCGGCCGGGAACAGCGGCATCGGGCTCCGCTTCCTCCCCGGAACCTGGCCATCCACCGAAGCGATGGAGCTTCAACTTCTGGATGACTCGCATCCGAAGTACAAAGACCTGAAGGACTCCCAGAAGAACGGTTCGATCTACACGCACCAGCCGCCGAAGGTGCTCACGGCTCAGAAGCCCGCCGGCGAATGGAATCGCCTCGAGATTCGGTGTCAGGGACCGCGGATCGTAGTGCACCTGAATTCCGTCGAGATCCAGAACCTGAGTCTGGATGACTACTCCGACTCCCTCGGCAAGGGCAAGATCGTCCTTTCCAAGCGGCCCCGTAAGGGGTTGGTCGGTCTTCAAAGCCATGGCGACCCGGTCGACTTTCGTCGGCTGGAAATCAAGGAACTCTAGCCCACCCATGCACGCCCTTCTCCAGGTCGACCGGAACATGCTCGGCGACATCTACACCTCGAGAGAGGTGATGGACAACCTCGAGCGACTCTGCGATGACTTCGGTTCTCGCTGGGCCGGCAGCCTGGGAGAACGGGCGGCGGCGGAGTTCTTCGTGGCGCGGTTCCGCGAATATGGACTCTCCAACGTCCACGCGGAACCGTTCACCTATCAGGGCTGGACCCGCGGGCCGGCATCGCTGCGGGTCACCGCCCCCATCGAGCGGGAGATCCCGTGCATCTCGCTCCCGATGTCGCCCTCAGGAGTGGTGGTCGGCGCCCTGGTGATAGTGGGAGACGGGGCGCCCTCCGAATTTGCGGCGGTGTCTACCGAGCTGCCGGGCGCTATCGCCATGGTCGGCGCACGCCCTCCACGGGGCTTGAACCGAACGCTTCACCGTTCGGAGAAGTTCCAGCGTGCCGCTCTGGGGGTCGCCGCCGCCTTTGTGTACGCGGCTCAGTATCCCGCCTATGGTCCGGAGACCGGGAGCATCGCTTCAGACCGGGAAGCGTGGATGCCGGGAGTGGCAGTCTCATTTGAGGACGCCGAGATGCTGAAGCGCCTCGCGCGACGGCACGGAGCCCTCACACTCCGGGTGGAGACAACGGACCGAACAACTCCATCCGAATCCTGGAATCTGGTAGCCGAGCTCCCTGGAACGACCCGCCCCGAGGAGTGGGTTCTCGTCGGCTGCCACTACGATGGGCACGACATTTCGCAGGGCGCACACGATCCGGCCTCGGGTTCGGTTGCACTCCTCGAAGCAGCCCGTGCACTATCGGCCCACGCCGCGGATCACGTGGGCTGTGGGATCCGGTTTGTAGAGTTCGGCGTGGAGGAGACCGGGCTGCTCGGCGCCTACCGCTATGTGGAGGCCCACCGACAGGAGTTGGACTCCATCCGTTTCATGCTAAATCTGGATGCGGCAGGCGGAGCCGGTCGGAAAGGGCTGGCCGTGAACCGCTGGCCGGAGCTCACCGAGTTCTTCCAGCGCTGTGCGGCCGAGATGGCCGCCGAATTCCCCATCGGTCAGCGAACCAGCGCCTTTTCCGACCATTTCCCCTTCTTTCTGGAGGGCGTTCCCACGGCGATGATGGGCGACCCCGACGGCGCCAGCACCGGCAGAGGCTACGACCACTCTGCGTATGACACCGTGGACAAGGTTGCCATCGGCGATCTCCGAGAGGCCGCTGCTGTCGCCGCTCGCGTCGCGCTCCGAATGAGCCGAGAGGAGCCGTGGCCCGCGGTACGCCGCTCGAAGGAAGCCGTCTCCGCGCTCCTCGCCGCGGAGCCGAGCCTGGAAGGCGCCGCCATCGCCCAGCAAATGCGTGCCCGGTACGAAGCTCGCGATAAAGCTCGTGCGGGCGAGTCCTGACCGCAATCCACCCAGGTCGGCGATCGGTTACGGCGGCAGCACTGCCCGAGTGACGAGATTCAATCGCGAGCCCACCGGTGCGGAAATGAAGTCTTCCGGACCCGGTTGGGGTTTTCGCTGTGCATCATAGATGCAGATCCGAGTCCGGCCGATCACCTCGGCGGTGGATCCGCGCACGACGATAGCGGTCCCTTCATCCAGTCCGATCCCGAGCAACTGGGGCCGCTTCCGAATGAGCGAGGCCAGGTCGGCAAACCGGCGGCGCTGGGTGAAGTGCTGATCGATCGCCACTCCCTTCAAATAGCCAAAGCCGCGCTCGTAGCCCTCCGCCATGATCTCGTTGGGTCCCAGCGGATTGCCACGAGCGAGGTAATCCCCCTGGATGGAGGCTCCCGCCGAGCTGCCACCGATGACTCCGCCATGGAGCAGCACGTTCTGAATCAACTGCTGTGCCTGCGTGCCCTCGTACGCATCGACAAACCGCCACTGTCGCCCGCCGCCGTACCACACCCCGGTTGCACGACGAAGCAGCGCCAGCACCTCCGGCCGATCCACCTCTCCCGGCGTCCGCCCCCGGATCTCCACAACCTCCCGAGCCCCCATTCGCCGAAACGCCTCCCCGGCGGGATCTCGCTCGGGCAATGGGTCGGGCATTGAAATCGGAATGACGGCAATGATCGCCTCGCTGCCGCCTGCAAGCTTGACGAACCGCTCGATGATCTCTCGACCACTGCCGCCGCCACCCACGATGACCAGCGATCCATTCTCCACGACCGGCTTCGACGGCATCGGCGGCGGAAACGGCCGCGCCATCCGCTGAAGCGCCGTCCGCCGTGCAGACACGAGGTCGGCGACCCGACGAGCGGCGCCCACCTCCCACTCATCCGACGGAAATCCCTCCGTCGCGCCGAAGCGAACCCGGGCAGCGCCGGCCCCCACGACGCGAAGCTCCCGGCCCCGTACCACCGCGGCGCCCTCGGCGGGAAGGCATAGCCCCACCAGCGTTGGGGAGCCGGTCAACGCCCTCTGTAGCCGATTGCCCCCGGGCCGCGTTTCGACGATCAAGCCGGGCGCAAGAGCGGCGCCGCCCGCGCTGACGCGTGGAGAGTCGTCCCGTTCAAACCACCCCGATCCCACCGCAGCCGACCACTCCGGCCCGCCACCGACCGCCCCACCCGCACGCATCACCCGACGCACCCGCTCACCCAGCGCCCCATCCCGCAGCCGGCGAACCCAACCCGCCGTGCTGCCACCGGTGAACCACAAACCACTTGGGACATCGAGAGCCGCGGTGCCCGAGCCGGGATCGGCAAGCGTCACTTCCGTGACCTCAGCCACCTCACTTCGCAGCCGAGACGCCAGCGCCGTGCCCGACATCGCCTCCGCGTGCACGACGGCAACCCGAGCACGACGGCCCCCCGCCGCAGCGGCGAACGCCTCCAGGACCACATCGGGAGCATCGATGGTTGCCGTAAGCACCACCGTACCCACGATCCCTCGAGGATCGATCGCCGGAACCGGAACGGCCGCCGCGCACGACATGCCGACGGCGCCCAGCAGCGCCCCCAGCAGCACGCACCGGACCATCGTCGTCATCCCGTTGCCCTCCATCGCCACCCCGAGAGATCTCCCGAGGCCATTCCCCATGCCGTTCAACACCCGCGCCCCACCCCCATTCTCGCCGCGAGCCGGACCGCCCCGACGGGACGAATGGACTTCCCGGGCCCGGGTCGTAACGCCTATCCGTTTGATTCTATGGCTCCCTCCAGGGCTCGGGACGCAAAGCCGCCGCCGTGACTAAGGTGACTGGGCGGGGTAGGCGGCGTGAGCGCCGAGGTGCGAAATCGGAGGCGAGGATGTCATAGAGCTATTGCGGATCCCAGGTCGGGCCATAGATGATTGCCCGAGCAGAAGGGACTGCCATCCTGCACCTATCGGTCGCCGGCTGAATGTGGAGTCAGACGATCTAGTCGGCGATCTCGGAGTCGTCGATGTCGCGACGGACGATGACCATGTCCTGCGCGGCTTACGAAACAGCAGGCGGGCTTGATCCCTCCATCGCATGACTTTTCCCTCGCGAAGCGTGTGGTAAAGGAAGGATCCAAAAAAAACTTCCTGAGGCTCTAGTGGTCTGTCAGGCATCTAATGAGGGGTAGAGGCGAGCGAGGCGATTTCGCGCCTTGGCAGTTGTGAAGCGCCATCTCATTGGGCACAGCGCTTGGTTGCGTTCGGCTTTCCAAGCGCTGACCTCTTTGTCCAG
>SYKE01000134.1 GCA_005798285.1 Actinomycetota bacterium | reverse complement strand
GCGGACAACTGCTCGCGTTCGTCTGGTGTGAGCGTCACGCGGTATTTCTTGGGCACAGGGATTACCTCCACACCAAGTGAATCACATCTTCGTCCGAGGCTCCGGTGAAGAATCAACTCCGCCCTGACAGACCACTAGAAGGCCGGCGTGTAGATGGTGCCCGCGCAGGAGCCTCCGGCATTGCAGAAGGCCTGGACCTGATCTTCGCGGTACGCCTCGTCGGGAAGCAGTCCAAACTCGCTGGAGCGCATCGTGCGGAAGTTGCGGTACTTGGCGTGACCGTCGACGAAGGAGATGGAGCCCCCGCCAAAGTGACGGCTGTTGTACTGCTCGCCGCAGCCCGTCTCCCGGGGGAGGCGCGGCACCATGCTGAACGCGGCGCGGCAGTCTACAAGATGCCACCAGCGGTACTGCTGCGGCGTCGCCGTGGCTGCGTTGATCTGGCTCGGCCGGTTAAAGGCGACCAGGAACGTGAAGTAGTTCTCCTGCACAAACACGATGTCCGACGGGTTGGGAATCGCGGCGAGCGATTTTCCCAGACGACTGAGCACGACCCCGTTTCCTTGAAATGACGTGCGGTTCACGGTCGGGGCAAGCACTCCCTGACGGGGATCCATCGGCGCCGAAGGGCAGATGAGCATCTGCTCGTTCTTGGAGTAGGGCACGATGGCGCGAGCCCAGTTCGACACCGCGTTGGCGGCGAGGAAGTTGGCGGGATCCCCCGCGTGGTGCGGGAGGACCTCATCATAGTCCTGGGTGTACATCATCAATGCCGTACCCACCTGCTTCAGATTGCTGATACAGGCGGTCTGGCGAGCCTTCTCTCTTGCCTGGGCGAACACAGGGAAGAGGATGGAGGCGAGAATGGCGATGATAGCGATAACAACTAACAGTTCGATCAGCGTGAAGCCGGATCGACAAGAACGAGGGCGCATCATGGACCTCCGGGTGCGTTACGAAACCACAAGCATGCCTTCTCCGGCGCCAAACGTGTCACCTTCAACAGTTTTGGGGATAATCTGCGGCCATTTTAGGCGAACGTGACGGCCCGGTCCCCACAGCGTCTTGAAGTGGACGCAGGTTTCGGGGAGGCGAGGGGAAGAATGTCTGTCGCAGGCGTTTCCGAAACCCTCCCTCATGGCCCGCCACCCGCGCCATGCCCGCTCGGGTGAGGGACAGGAGTTCAAAAGTGGCCGTAACCAGCAGACGTTCGTTTCTTTCCCTTACGGCCGGCGCAGTCGCCGGATCCGCAGTTCGGGAGGCCTTGATGATCCGTTCCGTTGAAGCCGCGCAGGCGCCCCTGGTGTTCGTCTCTTCGTTTGCCGCCGGCAAGGCGGGGGCCATTCAGGCGTACCGGGTGGACCCCACCACAGGAGCGCTCACCCCGACCCACCGAACGACCGGCGTCGAGAATCCGTTTTTCCTGGCCCTCACGCCGGACAGTAGGTTCCTGTACTCGATCCACGCCAGAGAGTTTGGGGCGAAGGCGGCCGAGGAGATCCAGGCGTTTGAAGTGGTTGGGCGCGACGGCCAACTGAAGCCATTGAACCGGCAATCCGCTCTCGGCTCGGCCGCCTGCTACCTGCACGTCGACCAGACGGGCGGAACGCTGCTGGTAGCGAACTACACGAGCGGAAGCGTGGCGTCGCTCCCGATTCGGGCCGACGGCTCCATCGGTGAGGCGGCCACGTTTAACCAGCACGTCGGATCCAGTGTGAACAAGGACCGACAGACGTCGGCCCACGCGCACAGCATCCTGACCAGCCCGAACAACCGCTTCGTCTACTCGGCCGATCTGGGGCTCGATCAGATCGTCTGCTATCGGCTAGATCCGGCAACGGCGCGGATGACGCCCAATGCCCAGCCCTTCGTGAGAACGATCCCCGGCGCCGGGCCGAGGCACATCACCTTCCACCCGAACGGGAAGTACTTCTATGCGATCAACGAGCTCGCCAATTCAGTGACGTTGTTCGACTACAACAGCCGAACCGGCATCCTCGTGGAGCGCCAGACGATCTCTACCTTGCCGAAGGAGTTCGCTGGAGTGAGCCACTGTGCCGATCTCAAGATCACGCCGGACGGCCGCTTCCTGTACGGCACCAATCGGGGCCACGACAGCATTGCGTGCTACGCCATCGCTCGGGATGGGTCGCTCTCCGTCATCGGCATCGAGCCGAGCCTCGGAAAGGGCCCGCAGAATCTCCTCATCCTGCCGGGCGGAAAGCTGCTCCTCTGCGCAAACATGCCGGGCAACAACGGGGCCGTATTCAAAATCGACTCCAGGTCGGGCGCGCTCAGCTCCGCTGGGTCGCCGACCGAGATCACGTCGCCCTCCTGCATACGGCTGCTTGCCTGAGGGGTGGCCGAGACACAAACGCCGGATACCGGCGCGGTCCGCCTCGCTCGAGACGTGGCGGACCGGGAGGTGAGTCGTGCTACGAAGGAGCCTGCTGATTGGCGTGGCGGGGCTAACTCTCACCGCGGCACAGTCCGATGCGCCTCGGGTGGAGTTGTCGAGAGACGGTCGCGCGCTCGTCCGCATTGTGGTGGCGCCCGCTGCCGGGGCCGACAGCCGAAAGTCGGCGGGGACGCTGGCTCAAGTTTTGCAGCGCATCAGCGGGGCGTCCTTCGAAGTCGCCGCAGGCGACGGCGCGTCCGGCATCGCTGTCGGTACGGCGGCGGAATTCTCGGGGATACCGACGCCCGGTCTGGATCCCCGCGACCCGGAGCGACGGGAAGAGTATCTGCTCCAGAGCCACGCGAGAGGACTGCGAGTGGTGGGAGCCACGCCTCTGGCCGTGAGGCACGGGGTTTGGGATTTGCTGCATCGGCTGGGCTATCGGCAGTACTTCCCGGGCAAGCACTGGGAAATCGTGCCGAAGCAGGCTCGCCTGGCACTGAGCGTCGACGCACTGGAGCGCCCGGCGTACCACTCTCGTCGGATCTGGTACGGCTTCGGCCCGTGGGACTACGCTCGAGATACCTACGCCGATTGGTGCGAGAAGAACCGATGTGTTCAGGGCGTGGAACTGAACACGGGGCACGCCTACGATGGGGTCGTGGCGTGGGGACGGAAGGAATTCGAGGCGCATCCGAAGTTCTGGCCGCTGCTTGCCGGAGAGCGAAAACCGGTCCGAAATCCAAAGCCGTGTCTCGGCAATCCGGCGGTTCGGGAGCTGTTTGTACGGTACGCGCTGGAGCGGCTGGCGAAGGATCCGGAACTGCAGAGTGTCTCGATGGACCCGAGCGACGGCGGCGGCTGGTGTGAGTGCGACCGCTGCAAGGCTCTGGGATCGGTCTCCGACCAGGTGGTGACTCTGGCCAACCAGGTCGCGGCCGCGCTTCAGACCCGTAAGCCCGGCGCCCTGGTCGGCATCTATGCGTACAACTACCACTCTCCGCCGCCCTCCATCCGCGTTCACGAGCGCGTGGTGGTGAGCGTTGCCACCGCCTTCATCAAGGGCGGCCAGTCTCTGGATGAGATTGTGAACGGCTGGGCGGCGAAGGGGGCGCGGCTTGGAATTCGCGAGTATTACGGGGTCAATGTATGGGATCGGGATCAGCCAGGTCAGGCGCGTGGGGGTAACCTCTCCTACCTGATGCAGACGATCCCCGACTTTCATCGCCGCGGCGCCCGCTTCATGTCCGCGGAGTCGAGTGACAACTGGGGACCCAATGGTCTGGGCTACTACCTGAGCAGTCGCGTGCTGTGGGACGTGCGCGAAGCGGCGCGGTCGGAGCGCTTGGTTTCCGAGTTCCTGCGAGACTGCTTCGGGGCGGCAGCGGGGCCGATGCGGGAGTTTTATGAGCAACTTGACTCGGCGCGACCCCACCTGGTGGCCGACGACCAGATCGGTCGAATGTACCGGGCTATCGATCGGGCGCGTGCGGTCGCCGCAGGTCCGGAGGTCCGTGCGCGTTTGGACGACTTGCTGTTGTACACCCGCTATTGCAGCCTGTACCAGCGCTACGCGACCTCAGACGGCGCGGCCCGGCAGCCCGCCTTTGAGGCGCTGATCCGGCACGCGTACCGCATGCGCACCACCTCGCTCATCCACACCTACGCCCTTTACCGGGATCTTCCGCGCCGGGACAAGACCGTAACTGTGCCCGACGGCGCCGACTACGAGGCTCCGGAAGGGCGGAACCCGTGGAAGTCGAGCGAGCCCTTTCAGGAAGGGGAACTCACCACGTTTCTTCGCGAGGGCATCGAGCGACATCCACTCGTCAAGCTTGACTTCACTCCAGTCCGCTTCAGTGATGACCTGGTGCCGGCCGCCGCACGACTGGGATTGCCCGGAGGGGCGCCCGCCGGCTCGCTTGGCGCCGGTCGGGGAGAGCAGACCTTCTACATCCACGCCCCAACTCCAGGTGCGACGGTGGAATTGGCCCTCACCGGCGGCTTGATCACTCAATACCGGGATCGCGGCAACATCCGCGTGGAGGTGCGTCAGATCGGCGGCGCCAGCGAGACCGGGGAAAAGGAAACGCTTGTGGCCCAGGATCGGTCCGTGCCGCCCGACGGCGTGGAGCGCACCATTCGCCTTCAGCTCAAAGCGGCGGGGCTGCACCGGATCAAGGTGACCGACGGCGGAGATCGGACGCTGGTGCGCTGGCCCGGCCCGATCCGACCCACGGTGAGATCGTCGGAGACCGAGCCGATGAACCCGCAGTATCAGCAGTGGATGGCGTACTTCTATGTGCCGAAGGGTGTTCGAACCATCGGGCTGTTTGGCGGCGACCACGGTGAAATCAGGGACAGCCTGGATCGCCCTCACTTCTGGCTGAACGGAAAGCCCCGGAACTACTACTCCGTGCCCGTGCCTCCCGGTCAGGATGGCAAAGTCTGGCACATCCGATATGCCAACGGACCGGTACGCCTCCTGACTGTGCCCCCGTTTCTCTCACTGACACCCGATGGTCTGCTCCTCCCCAGGGAGCTGATCGAGAAGGACGCGCGGTAGCTGAGGAGTTCTACCGCGCGAGAAGGAAAGCTGGAAAGACCGAGTGACTGGAACGAATTCGAAGCCCCCCGTGGCGCTCATCAGCCCTGAGGCATTCATCGACGTGCGGGGGCCGTGGGTCCCGATTCTGGAAGAGGCCGGTTGGGCCATTCGCTACCCCAGAGAGATCACCTTCACTCAGGGGCATTGCGGCGATGAGGCTACCATCGAGGAACTGCAGTGCGTGTCCGCGATCATTGCCGGTGGGGATCGGCTCACCCGCCGCGTGATCGAGGCGCTCCCGGATCTGAGGGTTATCGCGCGCGCCGGCGTCGGTTACGATCGGGTGGATGTGCCCGCCGCGACCGATCGCGGGATCCCTGTGACGATTACGCCGACCGCCAACCACGAGTGCGTGGCGGAGGCGACGCTGGCGCTCCTTTTCGCGGTGGCGAAGAGCATCGTGGACAATGACCGTCGAACCCGACAGGGCCTGTGGGCCGGTAACTCCACTCGACCGATCCGGGGCAACACCATCGGCCTATTCGGGCTCGGACGCATCGGCAAGAGCATGGCGGTTCGGTGCCGTGCGCTGGGAATGACGGTGCTCGCCACCGAGACCTATCCGGACCTGGGTTTCGTTGAGCGGAACGATGTCCAACTCGTATCTTTCGACGAGCTGCTCACCCGGTCGGACTACCTCAGCATCCACTGTCCGCTGAACGATCAGACCCGACGGATGTTCAACCGGTCCGTATTCGATCGAATGAAGCCGGGCTCCGTCCTGCTGAATACGGCGCGCGGTGGCCTGGTGAATGAAGAGGATCTCTACCGGGCACTCACGGCAGGCCCGCTCTCCGCCGCCGGGCTGGATGTGTTCGAGGTGGAACCGGCGCCTTCGGACAATCCCCTCCTGACCTTGAGCAATGTGGCCCTGAGCCCTCACCTCGGCGGCATCGATTCCCTCTCGCTGGAGAACATGGCGATCGAGGCCGCGCAGTGCATCGTCAGGCTCTATCGAGACGACTGGCCCGTGGGCGCTGTGGTCAACGACGAGCTTCGCGCCGGATGGAAGTGGTGAAGCTCACCGGACCGTCCGTGCCGAGAGAGTCGTGCGGACGGTCCCGGGGCCCCCGTCAGCGTGCGTTGGGGAACTTCCAGATTCGCATTGCGTTCTTACCGAGGAGAAGTTCCCGATCTGCGGCCGTGTAGAAGTCGCAGTAGCGATCCACGAACTCCAGCTCCTTATCCATCGGGAGTTCCCAGCGGGGGCGAGGATAGCCGGTGCCCCAGACGAGCTGCTTGCCGCCGAACTCTTCGTAAATCGCCTTGTAAAACGGCCAGGTGTCCGGGTAGGGGTAGGTCTTCACCTCGGACATTTCGTACGGCTCGGAGTTGCTGATCCAGACCTGGGAAAAGCGCTTGAGCCGAAACATCTTCCGGAACTCCGGCCAGCAGTCCGGCGCCTTCAGATCCGGCTTGCCGGCGTGATCAACGATGATCTTGACTCCGGGGAAACGGCCGGCCATGTCTTCGAGCATGGGCATCTGGTGCGGAGCGATGTAGAAGTTGAAGACCGCCTCCAGCCGCTCGGCTTCCTTCCAGACGGGGTAGAAGTCCGGCGAGTTCAGCCATGTGGCTTTCGGGTGATAAATCGGGCTGAACCGCATTCCCTGAAAGCCGTGCTCCTTCACCCAATAGCGCAGCTTCTCGGCCGCCTTCGGGTCCAGCGGATCCAGGAGGCCGTGCGCCACGAACAGGTTCGGGTAACTCTTGAGGGAGTGCGCAATGTAGCTGTTGTCCCAACCGAAGTAGCGCGGGTTGATCAGGACGGCGTACTTCAGGCCGAAGTCCCGCATCTGCGCGACCTGATTCTCGATGGGGGCGGCCATCTCCACCTTCAGGTCCTTTCCCCGCTCGGGGTGATTGAAAGGGAACTTCGGGTCGAGGGTCCAGACCTCGAGATGGGTGTCGATGACCAATCGGGCCGGGGCTGCTTCCGCGCCGGCCTTCGCCGCCAATCCGGCTGCGGCGCCGGCCAGCAATTCCCTGCGGCTTGGCTGAAAGGGTTGATCCACGCAACGGCCTCCTTCGCGTCTTTGCCGTCGGAAGCGCGATAGTCCGGCGGTTCAACACACAGTTCCACCGCGGTTGGGCCGCGCCCTGCGCGATCCCACCCGTGCGGAGACGGGGCAGAGAGTACCGTGCTGACCTGGCCCTCACGGCTCGATAAGATTCGATCATCGGATCGAGATCCGCGCGACGGGGCGGGTGAAAGGATGAGATGGGATGTCCAGCGGCCAATTTCGCGTGCCGGAGCCGTTCAATGAGTCCGTCCGTTCCTACGCGCCGGGCAGTTCGGAGCGCTCCGATCTGGCCGATCGGGTCGCCGCTCTCTCGGCCAGCGTCACCGAGATCCCGATGCGGATCGGATCGTGCGATGTGAGCACTGCGGACCGCCGCCGCGTTGTGAAACCCCACGATCATCGTCACACTCTGGGGGAGTGGTCAGCCGGGGACGCGTCGCACTCGGATGCTGCTATCCGCGCTGCCGCCGCCGCGTGGCCCGCGTGGAGTGAAACACCGTTTGCGGGACGCGCCGCCATCTTTCTCCGTGCCGCGGAGTTGCTTTCCGGTCCGTGGCGCTCGACCCTCAACGCCGCCACGATGCTGGGCCAGAGCAAGAACGTCCATCAGGCCGAGATCGATGCCTCCTGTGAATTGGCCGATTTCTTCCGCTTCAACGTCCACTTCGCGCAGGAACTCTACTCAGAGCAACCGCGCTCTTCGCCCGGCGTCTGGAACCGGGTGGACTACCGGCCGCTCGAGGGGTTCGTCCTGGCGATCACGCCCTTCAACTTCACCGCCATCGGCGGCAACCTCCCGACCGCGCCGGCGTTGATGGGGAATACCGTGGTCTGGAAGCCCGCCTCGACGGCGCTGCTTTCCGCCCACTTCACGATGCAGTTGCTTCGAGCCGCCGGGCTGCCGGATGGCGTTGTGAATATGGTGACCGGCGACGGGGTCACGCTCTCCGGCCCGGCAGTCCACCACCGGGACCTCGCCGGAGTTCACTTTACCGGTTCGACCCAGACGTTCAACCAGCTCTGGAGCGCCGTCGGCAGCCGGATCGGCTCGTACCGCGGCTACCCCCGACTGGTGGGAGAGACCGGCGGCAAGGACTTCGTCTTCGCCCACTCCTCCGCAGACGTCGAGGCCCTCGCTCCTGCGCTCATCCGGGGCGCCTTCGAGTATCAGGGCCAGAAGTGCTCCGCCGCCAGCCGAGCCTACATCCCGGCGTCGCTCTGGCCACGGCTCCGAGAGTGGCTGGGAGACATGCTTGCGAAGGTGAGAGTGGGCGGCGTCGAGGACTTCGGCAACTTCGTCAACGCCGTCATCGACCGTCCCGCCTTCGACCGGATCCGTAGCGCCATCGACGCGGCCCGCCACTCCCCGGACTGTGAGTTGGTGTTCGGCGGCGGCTGCGACGACTCGGTGGGGTGGTTCGTGCAGCCGACGGTCTTGCGGGCCCGGAGACCCGATTACCCCACCATGATCGAGGAGCTCTTCGGCCCGGTGTTGACGGTGTTCGTCTACAACGACGGCGAACTGGACTCCGCGCTCGCCGCCTGCGCGAACGACTCGCCCTATGGCCTGACCGGCGCCGTATTCGGACAGGACCGCGCGGCCGTGGCGGATCTCACCCGAGCGTTACGTCACGCGGCGGGCAACTTCTACATCAACGACAAGCCCACCGGCGCCGTGGTCGGCCAGCAGCCGTTCGGCGGCGCCCGAGCCTCCGGCACGAACGACAAGGCCGGCAGCAAACTCAACCTGATCCGCTGGGTCTCTCCCCGCACGATCAAGGAGACCTTCGTCCCACCCACCGACTGGCGCTATCCTTTTCTCGGATGAATCCCTTCCAGCCCTCCTTCAACCGATTTCGTGGAGCCGAACCCGGTTGGCAACTCAGAGCCTGACACCATGTTTCCTCGGGGTTTAATCGGCGCAGCCGCTGGCGCCGCGGCCCGCTCGTCGGAACCGGACAGAGGGATGGGTTCTTGCGATCCATTGTTTCTCCGCTCCCGTCGGGAAAACGCGGGTGAGGTGTCAGGGCCGATGGGTCGACGTGGATCGGTTTCGGCGGACGCCCCAACGCAGCAGCGAGGAGTGGTTCGACCCGTGGACCCGCCATCTGGTGTTGGATGGCCGCAAGACCATCGGGTCTCTGATCGAGATCTGCCAGCGACAAGGCGTGACCTACCTGCAGGCTCGCGAGCTCGGGTCTCCTCGATGGAAGGGCCGGCTGGAGGGCCGGGGAGATCAGCTTCAGATCCGGATGCCGGACGGCGCATCCGGTCGGATCACGCTCGGCTCAAAGGAACTGATGCTGGGCGGGAGTCGACGGATCCACCTGACGGGCCCGGCGCTGAAGCGCGGGAATCGCTGGTAACTCCCGCTGGAGGCGTGGCAACACTTCACCCGGGATACGGTGGAATGGCGTCCGAAGGACAACACGCTGGTGATCCAGGCCCTGTCAGAGTGATCCCGCCGGCGGAGCACGGTTCGCCGCGGAAGTGAGGGCCGATCGCAGGTCCGTGCAGGCGCCCTCGAACGGGGTTCAACGCATCGAGCCCGATTGCGAAAGTCGTTCCGCATTGCTGAAATGGTGCTTGGCGACTCTGCCTTTCCCGTGATAGCTTTGAAGCGGAATCCCAACATCCCTCGAGATCGGTTTCGTTGCTGAGCGCAGCGAGGTTTCAATTCGCATCGAGAAATGGGGTCCAGGAGAGGCTCCATGGCGCAGCCACGCAATTGCAAGTCATCCGCGTCAGTTTGGCCCGCAATATTGGCAGTTTTAGTTCTGCTGACGCTTCTGGTGGGAGTCGGCATCCCGAGCCCAGTCGCGGCTGCGGTTGCGGAACCCGAGTTGCGTGTCGGTTGGACCACGAACTACAACACCGGAGTGCGTGTCTATGCTCCCAACGGCTCGACGATCGGCGGACGGGCTAGCGTGGAAGTCCTCATCCCTGCGGGCCTTGGGGTCGTGTCGCCGCCACATCTCGACTGGGTGCGGTTCAACGAGGTTGCCGGGCATCTACCTCCCGTGGAGATGCTCAGCCCGGTCCAGTTCACGGCGCTGCCTGCCGAGACCGGCGGATGGGTCGCTTCTGTGCCCTGGGAAACGCGCCCCTGGCACAACGGCCTGCACACAGTGACGGCGCAGGTGACCTATCAGGTTCCCAACGGGGTGCCCGTCAGATTTTCGCACGGGCGTGTAGAAACTTGACTCGAACCCTCAGTGGCTGTGATTCAACTCTTGTTGGGTGCACGATGATGACAGCGCACGAGTTCGACAAAGAGTGGGCAAAGGTGTTCGATGAGGTCG
>SYKE01000133.1 GCA_005798285.1 Actinomycetota bacterium | reverse complement strand
GATCAACTCTTGTCGCTTCCGCTGTGAAATCACCACGACGCACCCCTCCAAGTCCGGCCGAGGATGGCAGGATGGATTCAGATTCTACATGCGGTGGTGAATCGACCTCCGAACTGCCCAACTCTTGCATCGCACCCCCTCTTGAACCGGGAAAATGTCGACACGGTTGAGGTCCCAACGGAGAATGCGATCCGGGCGCTCCGCTTCTGCCGACCTAGCGGCAGGGTGAACTTTGCTGACGCTATGCTCTGGAGCGTCGCCCGGTCGAAGGCGCCGGCGCGGGTCTGGACGATTGTCCGGCGTTCCCCGGAGGATGGTATCGAGCGGCGGGCGCCCTGAAGAGCGCCGTCGGTCGCAGTACGTAACGTGACCGGAGTATTGGCATTGGTGGGACCGTTAAGCTCCCATCCCGGCGGGAACATGCACCGCGATGCGGGTGCGTGAACGGTTTATGGAGGAAGGTCTATACGCCCACCGGGAGAAGCCGAAGGATTGCGAAGAAGCTGAAGATCCATTACACACCCAGGCATGGCAGCTCGCCCACAATGGCGCAGAGCGAGCTGACGATCCTGGCTCGCCAGTGCCTCAAGCGACGCGTTCCAGTCTTGCGCCAACTGTGCAAAGAGGTCGGCGCCTGGCAAGCCGAACGCAATCAAGCACTGAACGCAATGAGATGGCGACTCGCGACTGCCGATCCGCAAAGTCGTCTAGCTCGCCTCTATCCCTCATTAGAGTCTTGACAAACCACTAGCACAGGACCTCGATCACAAAGCCCCCAGGGGACATGAAGTAAAAGGTCCACGATCCGTGCATTCGACTCGGCTCAGGCGCCTCGTATCCATCGGCTCTCAATCGTGCGTTGATCTCGTCGACTCTGGCCTCGTTGGGTTGGATGAAACCGACATGGAACGAGGCTGGGTAGGAGATCTCCACTCCTTGCTTCCCGCGAAGGAAGGCCAGCACCATGCCGTTCTCGTCGGTGAGGAACGCCATGCTGGCGTTGTCTTGCGGGGGCTCGCCGAGGCACTTCATGTCGAAGTATTTCTGCATGAAGCGGCTCGTCTCCGCCGGACTGGTGACCGTCAGATTCAGGTGGTTGAGTGGCACGGGGACTCCCTCGAAACCGGGCACAGCCACGTCTGCCCATCGAACGGCAGTGTGGCTCTCTCGCGTAGTGTAGCCCACGTTGCGGGCGATGTCGCGGGAAGTTGCCGGTCGGAGACGGACCGCTCTGCGGGCAATGGTTCCCAGGTCCGTCCCGGCAACTCAGGCGGGGTGTGTAGTCAGGGTGTCCTGTTCTGCTGTGCTGGTTGACCTCCGTCGTCGGAAGTCGCACGCTTACCTGGTGAGGGCCGCCAGGCGTCCCACCGCGTCAGCACTGAGTGGGGGACCGAGTTCGCTGATGAAGAACGATCAGGCCAGGTTCTTTGGGGCCGCCGCCGCCGAGACCTACGACGACCTTTGCACGGGTGACATCTCAGCGACGATCGCCTTCCTGGAAGACCGAGCTTGTGGTGGTCCTGCGCTGGAGTTGGCGATCGGCACCGGTCGAATCGCGTTGCCCCTCGCCGAGCGAGGAGTCCGGGTTGACGGCGTCGACATCTCGCCCGCGATGGTCGACCGCCTCCGCGCCAAGCCAGGCGGCGACCGGATCGACGTGACCATCGGGGACTTCGCGGAAGTTCCCGTTGAAGGCCTCTACCGGCTGATCTTCGTGGTGTTCAATACGCTCTTCAATCTGGGAAGTCAGAACGACCAGGTCCGTTGTTTCGAAAACGTCGCCAGGCATCTCACCGAGGACGGGGTTTTCGTGGTGGAGGCCTTCGTCCCCACGTTCCTGTGCCGCCTTCGAGACGACCAGTATGTGAACGCGGAGTCCATCGAAGCGGACGAGGTACGGCTCGACGTATTGCGCCACGATGCCGCGACTCAGCGCCTTTACGAGAGTCATGTGTCGCTGTCGAATTCGGGGGTGCGGCTGTTTCCGGTGGTTCAGCGCTACGCTTGGCCGAGCGAACTCGATCTGATGGCTCGCATCGCCGGGTTGAGCCTCAAGGAGCGGTGGGGCGGGTGGAGCCGGGAGCCGTTCAACTCCGCCAGCGCCGCACACGTCTCCGTCTACGGGCGCTGAATCTCTCGCGGACGAGACCGCGTTTCGACAGATCGAGAGTCTCGAGGTTTTAACCCACCTGCCGGCGGGACGTCCGCCTGCCTGGAAGGGGACCCCGCAAGGGCATCCGTCACCTCCAGGTCACGGCAAACCTGGGTCTTGAGCGCTGCCCTGTCGGCTGCGTCTGACATGCGGCTGGCGTACTGATCGATCTCCGCGAGACGGGTGGCGGGGATTCGCTGTCCTTCTGGGAGCGGGGAAGAGGTCCCAGGTCGACGCGCGCGCGACGGACGTGATTGCCCGACTCCGCCCTGCCTGAGATCGACTCCAGCTCACTCCCCTCGCTATCGATGGCGCCGTGGGCGACACCGGTTACCTCGGACACCGCGCGAATACCCCCGCGGCCGGGGTACTGGGCGAGCATGGCAGCGAAGAGCCGCCTGAGGCGCTCATTGAAGAGGGGCACGAGGGTCTGGTAGCAGGTGGAGATTTGGGGCTGGGTCGTGAGCAACTCGCGCTGACGCACAGGGTGCTTGTGAATGGATCCCCGACTTTGCGGAGTGGGACTATGCGCAGTGCAGCTTCCGTGGGGACGACGGTGTTGGAGCCGTCGCGTGGCGCCTGAGCCACGAGGCGCCTGGGCAGCTTCCGGCGACGAACGCCGTGTCGGAGAGGGACTTTCCGCTCCGTGCCCGAGGCGAACGCGGGGAGCGACTGCCGCAGGCACGATGGACGCGATGATGCCTCTGGTTCTCCCCACACAATCAATGAGCACAGCATTCCTTTGGCGCCGGTCAGGACTCCGCCCGCGCCGGCGAGATCCTCTGCCGGAGGAGTTCCAGCAGCGGGTCGGCCTCCGAAGGGCTGAAGGCCGGGGAGCGGGCGACGGTCACCGCAGTCCACGTCCTCGGCGAGAACTCGCGGGGAGTCAAGACGTGGACGGGGATCGGTGGGTCGACGATATCCCAAACGGCCTCGGATGCGCGGTTTGCCTGATCCTCCGCGGAGTAACCTGATCGAGAGCGAAGCTGCAGGGCGCCCGCGCGCGGGCTGCCGGCCTGCCAGTGGATATCGAGGACGGAAGCGAGTTCCAGGCGGGCGGCGCCGCCTCTTTGGAGAGCCCGGCACGGGATGAAGGTGATGGACGCAAGCCAGCCGAGCGCGGCAGCGCCGAGCAGGTAGTTGCCGGAGTGGAGGAGCGGGCGAACGGCGTTTGGGGTCCGACACGTTAACGGCTGGGTCAGGATCTCTTCCTGGATAGATTTCCAACAGGGGTCGCCGTAGCCGAGGTCTTCATGGGCGTCGACGTGCACGACGTGGAAGGGATGGCGAAGGCGGCCCGACTCGAGCGCTTCGTACCAGATATCGAAGACCTCCACGTGGTGCTCCACGCAGCGGCCCGCCACGGCGCCCGTCACGCCGAGCCGGCCGAGAAGCCGTTCAACCGCCGGCGGCGGCCAGGCGCGATGCTGGGAGCCGGAGGGGCGGTCAGCCTGTTCCTCGCGGTAGAAGACCTGTGGCCAGACAAAGGCATCCAGATCGATGTCGAGGACACTGTCCAGCCCGGTCCGGCTCACAGGGCTTCGGCGACGTTCAGGATCTCAGCATCGCGGGGGTCGCCGATGGCGCCCATCTCGTCGCGGACGCGGTCCAGCATGAGGCGGATCAGGTAGCCGCCGACGCGCTTGTCACGGGTCAACTCGGAGGACGACTTGGACGGATCGCCGCAGTCGTGGTCGAGTCGCACGAGGGCGCACACGGCGATGTAGAGGGAAATCGCGGCGTCGGCGACACGACCCTGCGCGAATTGATCGTCCAAAACTCCCTCACGTCGGCGGATTAGGATGGCCTCGATGCCTCGGCCGAACTGGTGTGCCGCGGTCTCAACCCCGTGAGCCAACTCCGCGAGATGGTGGTGTTGGATGGGAAACTGGGGTCCGCTCGAGCCGGGCAGGTACTTCCGCGCGAAGTCACCCAACTTACTGAGGTTTGACGCCGGCGCCATTACGCTCTCCAGCACCTCCTTCAGCGAGTTGCCGACGTCCCGCATCCCCACCAGCGCGATAAAGGTTCGGAGCACGTCGTTGGCGCCTTCGGCGATGGTGTTCAGGCGGGCGTCCCGCATCATTCGCTCATACGGCAGGTCGCGGAAGTAGGCGCGGCCGCCGAACAGTTGGATGGTGTCGTTCAGGATCTCCCACAGCGCTTCAGAGGCGTAGACCTTCAGGATCGCCGTCTCGAGGAGGTACTCCTCCTGACCCCGGTCGATGACGCCGGCGGTGACCATGGTCGCCGCCTCCATCCCGTAAAGGAGCGCGGCCATCCGGGCCAGCTTCTTCTTCACCAGGCCGAACTCGAACAGCGACTTTCCAAATTGCTTACGAGTCTTGCTGTGGGTGAGCGCATCTTCCACGCAGCGTTGAGCCGCTCCGGTGCAGGTGGCGCCGAAGGTAATTCTGCCGTAGTCGAGAAGGGTCAACGCCACCCGGAGGCCCTTGCCCCGCGGACCCAGCACGTTCTTTACCGGGACTGCGACGTTGGTGAACTTCAGTCGCGACGTCATGGTGCCGCGGATGCCACACTTGTCCATGGCGGCTTCCACCACCTCGAATCCAGGCATGTCCGGCGTGACGAGAAACGCCGTGATCGGCTCCCGACCCCGCGCGTCGCGGTCACCGGGTACCTTGGCCGCCACGGCGAGGAATCCGGCAGCCGCGCCGTTGGTGATCCACTGCTTGTAGCCGTTCAGGATGTAGTGAGTTCCGTCGGCGCTGATCTCCGCGCGCGTCTCAACGCCGCCCGCGTCGGAGCCGGCGTTCGGCTCGGTCAGCGCAAAGGCGCCCAGCGTCTCGCCACGCATCAGTTTCGGCAGCCACTCGCGTCGCTGCTCCTCGCTCCCGAAGAGCATGAGGGAGCGGATGCCGATGCTCTGATGCACGTTCACCAGCACGCCGATGGCGCCGTCATGACGCCCGATCTCAGTCATCACTTCGCAGTAGGCAGCCTGACTCAGCCCCATCCCTCCGAGGTCGGCGGGGATCGACATCGTCATCACTCCGAGATCGTGCAATCCTCTCAAGACCTCGGGCGGTGTGACTCCCTCACGATCGATCGCGGTCGAATCCACGGACTGCGCAAAGAACTCGCGAACGCGGGGTTTGAAGACGTTGAGGGTCGTTCTCTCTCCGCCATTGGGAATGCAGTAGGGGAGCACCGTCCGGAGTTGCAGCCGACCGAAGAACAACCCCTGCGCAAAACCGGAGGTCCCGCCCTCTCCGAGGAGTTCCCGCGCCTCCTCCATCTTCTGACTCCGCTCCTCCCGTAGGGTGCGGCTCATTGTTTGCCTGCCTCGCCAATCGCCCTGAATTCATTCGGAGAGTTGTTTCGGCGAAAGGGGGGCGCAGGCCTCCACAGTGGCGGCTCTTCCTCGGACCGAGTACACTAAGGCCGCAGCACCGACGCGCAAGGAGCGCAAATCCCCGAATGGATGTTCACAGCGGGCTTCGCGGCAAATGCGTCGCGGCCTTCGAGTCCCGCCGCCGGACCGAGATCAGCGAACTGATCCGAGCGTTCGGCGGTGAGCCGCTCTCTGCTCCGCTGTTGGAAGAGGCGCCGGTCGAGGACGCCCATGAAGCCCGATCCTTTGGCGTCTCCCTCCTGGCAGGAGAGTTCGCCGTCGTCTTTTTCCTGACGGGCGTCGGCGCACGAACGCTTCTTGAGTTACTCGGTCAGACCCACGGCGCCGCTGCCGTGTCACAGGCATTGGCCGGGGTCCGGGTGGTTGCGCGAGGCCCGAAGCCCGTAAAGGCTCTTCGCGAGCGCGGCATTCAGATCTCGCTCATCGCGCCTGAACCGAACACATGGCGCGAGGTGATGGCGGAAGTCGCGGCCGCCGGCTGGGACCTTCACGGCTGCCGGGTCGCGATCCAGGAGTACGGCGCGCCGGAAGTTGAGCTCGAAACGGCGCTCGCGGCAGCAGGCGCGGCCGTCAACCGCGTGCCGGTGTATCGGTGGCGTCTGCCCGCGGACCTCGCGCCGGCGCAGGAGACGCTGCGCCGGATGGATCGGGGCGAGGTCGACGCGACACTCTTCACCAGCGCCGTACAGGTGCAGCATCTGGCAGAGGTGGCTGCGACGATGGATCCGCCGCTGGACTGGCGATCTGCGCTGCGCGGAGTCCTGATCGCCTCGCTCGGACCCACCTGCGCCAACCGACTTAGAGCCGAGGGGCTGGAACCCACCGTGGTCCCCACCTCTCCTAGAATGGGCCACCTCGTGCGGGCCCTT
>SYKE01000132.1 GCA_005798285.1 Actinomycetota bacterium | reverse complement strand
GTACACGTTGAGAAGCTCACCCACCGATCCGTCTTCATCGATCAGAATTCTGGGCCGGATCTTGAACTGCTCGCGGAACAGCCGGTGCTCTTCACGGCCGCCGCGGACCATGAACACCAGTTCGGTGTTCATGCCGTTGATGATGTGTTTAAAGGTGCTCCAGAGGGCGAACTCGCCCCGAGTGGTGTGTCAGAACTCGCCGCGGCAGGTGTGGATGATGATCATCTTTCCGCGGTAATCCGACGATCGCCACTCTTCTCCGTCGGTGTCTTTCAAGACGATCTCGATCGGTTGACCATTCTTCAGTTGGGACATGTTGAACTCTCCGCTTTGGGGGATCTCTCCGCGGCTTCGGGTTTGGGCCGCAGGATGAGGTAGCAACTCAGGCAGCGAAGGTGGCGGCGCGAAGGCGGGCCGCCAACCTCCAGGGTTCCACAGCACTCCGGGCAGAAGTCCTGCTCGGTCAGTTCGAGTTCCATCCACTCGTCTCGGATGAGAGTGCGAGTCAGGATTCTCACGACGAGGCTCCGCTTCGACCGGGCGGCTCCAGGCGTCCCACGTCGTTCGAAAGCGGGTTCTCCGCGATCACATACTCCTCCACGGGTCGGCCCTCAATCAGGTGCTCCTGAATGATTCGCTCGCAGACCTCCGGCGTGACGCCTCGATACCATGTGCCCTCCGGATAGACCAATGCGATGGGGCCCTGGGTGCAAATTCGGAGGCAGCCGACCTTGGTGCGGTAGACCGGCCCGCCGGCCAGTCCGAGTTCCTTGAGACGGCCCTTCAGATACTCCCATGACTCCATCCCCTGCTCGGTGGAGCAGCAGTCCGGGCCGGTACACAGCAGCATGTGCCGCTGATACTGGCCGATGCGCAGGGACTGCGCCATCCTGACCGGATCCGGTTCCTTCGGGGCGCCGACTTTGGGAGTTGAAGACATCAAATGGCCTAACGGGCGAGTTCCCAGGCGAGGTGGGAGAGTTCGGGCGCGATGATGCGGTCCATGGCCAGCTTCACGGCATTCGAGGAGCCCGGCATGCTGAAGATGATCCGTCGCCGGTAGACGCCCGCAACGGCCCGGCTGAGGATGGCGGCGGGGCCGATCTCCTCGAAGCTCAGGACGCGGAAGATCTCGCCGAATCCCGGCAGGGTCTTTTCCAGCTTTTGGGAGAGGGCGTCGTAGGTCGTGTCCCGGGACGTGATGCCGGTGCCGCCGTTGAACAGGATGACACGGGCCTCGTCGGCTTCCACAATCTCATCGAGCAGCGCGGAAATCTGATCGGGCTCGTCCTTCACGATCCGGTAGAAGACCACCGAGTGCCCTCGCGCCAGCAGCCTCTCGCGAATGGCGGCTCCGCTGGTGTCGGTCTCCGGAGTGCGGGTATCGCTCACGGTGATGATGGCGCAGGCGACCGGCCCTTTCTTGGCGGCCTCCGTTCGATGCTGCTGCGTGGATTCACTGGCCATAGTCGATCTCGACCCGTCTTCCCGATTCGGCGCTCTCGTAGGCCGCCAGGCACATGGAGGTGGAAATGCGTCCCGCCCGGTGATCACACACCGGCGCGTCCCCGCGCTTCAGCATGTCGATCCAGGGACGAGGCACAGCGGCGATCCGCTCGCCGTGCACTTTGGGGAGCGGAATGCGGATCTCGTCGAACTGTGTCTGTCCTCGCCGCATCAACTTCAGGGGCGCCGCGTTCTCGGGGGCGTAGTGGGTGGAGACGCCGTCGCCATAGTAGTGATGCAGAGCAGCGCGGTCGCCGTAGATTTCGGTGGTGATCTCCGCCGCAACGGTCGCAGAACAGTTGTAGAGAAGCCCGAATGCGCCGTCGGGGAAGCGATAGATCGCCATGCCGGTGTCGTCGGGCGCCACGTCGGTGAGCACGTTTCCGATCTCCGCCATCACGGTGGTCGGCTTTCCCAGCATCCAGTACATGAAGTCCGCGGCGTGAACCGCATCATCCATGAACATCCCCTTGTTCGCGACGGCATCCACGTGCCAGCGCGTCTTGCCCTGGAAGAAGCCCGGATTGAACAGGACGCCGATGCAGTGGCGCCGTCGGAGCGTGCCGACCTTGCCGAGAACGCCGTCGTCGATCATCTGCTTCATCTGAATGTTGACGGGATCGCACCGCATTTGAAACGCCATCTGGAGCGTCACTCCAGACTTCTCCACGGCGGCGATGATCCGGTCGCAGTCATCCAGGGTGAGCGCCATGGGCTTTTGAAGCAGGATGTGCTTCCCGGCTTCCGCGGCGGCGATGCAGTGCTCCGCGTGGCGATTGGTCTCGCTGGTCACGATCACCGCGTCGACATCGCGTCGGGAGAGAAGATCCTCCAGGTGGGGGGAGTAGGACATCTGGAAGGTGTCCGACTGGGCCTGACCGCGCTCAGCGTCGTCGTCCCACGCGGCAACCAATCGGACGTCATCCCACTGCTTCATCCGATTGCAGTAGGCGTTCACATGGCCGTGGGCAAAGCTCACGACGCCAATCCCAAGAGCTGACATGCTTGAAGAGTTCCTCCCGCGAGTCGGTGCGGGTGATTGAAGGGGCGGCTTCGCCCCCGGGCTAGGCGTTCCTGCCGCGAGCGGCCAGGGCCTCCTGCTTTTCGAGATCGTGCGCCGGCGGATCGTCCCCGACCCATCGTTCGTCTGCGGGCTCCGACGCCAGTTGATACCGGCTGTCGCTGCTGAGGCGAATCCGGTTGACGGGTGAGGCGTTGTCGGCCGAACAGTGAAGCGTGTACATCCCGAAGATCAAGAGATCGCCGGGCTCAAAGGCGGACGTCAGCCAGCGGCCCCCATAGCGGCGACGCACCTCCACCGGATTCCGGCTGAACCAGCCGCCGCCCCACGGGTTCTTCTCCCGATCCCGGTCCACATCGATGGCGCCGTACGTCTGCTTGAGCTCCTCCAGCCGGTGGGAGTTCTCAAGAATGAGCAGCGGGCCGTCCGTGAGCGGCACGCTCCCCAGCGGGGTCCAGGCCGTGTAGAGGTTGTGGGTGCCGCGGCCCATGTACACCACGTCGTAATGACAGCCGGTGGACTGACCCACCCGCGGCATGCGGACCCAGAGCCAGTCGAACGGCCGAACCTCACCCCCCAGAAAGTGCTCGAAGAACCGAACCATGCGGCCACCCTGCAAGAGCTTTCGAAGCGCGGCTCCCGTGCGAATGCTCTTCGCGAAAGCCGAGGCGTCGAAGGCGGCGCGATTCGACTTGCCGCTCCAGATTCCGTCGATCAGGGGGAAGTCGGGGTCAATCTCGTCGACGGAAGCCAGCTTCTCCAGGATCTCCCGTCGCGCCGCCAGCACTTCTTCCGCGTCGAGATAGCCGCGGATGAGCAGGTAGCCATCCTCTTCCATCCTCCGATGAAGTTCCGCGGTGTCGTCGAGAACGTCGGTGCTCTCCCGAAGCCAGCCGAAGCACTCGGGCGAGGGGTCGATGAGATGGCCCTGCGCGTGCAGTACCGGTGGTTCGATGGGGAGCTTCATCGGGCAATCACCTCAAACTGTCGGGGCGGAATGGCGAGACACTCGTCGACGGCGGCATCGAGTTCGGGGAGGCGCTCACTTCTGGTGCGAATGAGCGCGGACTTTTGATCTGCGGGCACACCGTTGTTTAGCACCACGCCCCGAAAGATTTGATCGTGGTAGTACTGGTTTTTCGCCTGTACCGCATCCGCCAGCCTCCGGCTCTGCTGCGCGATGGGACCTTCGGTCAACGACGAGAGGTTGATCCCCAGCGCCAGCGCAGCGGCGGGGAACCGTCCCACTGCTTCGCCGTCGATCCGCAGTTCGTAGTTTCCGGTTGCCAGACCCGAGACTCGCAGGGTGGAGAGGTTGAGATCCTCCATCACCGGCGCCCAATCCAGAATGCTTCGCGCGGCGGGCGGGATCCACAGGGGGAGGGCGCGGTCGGAGCGGATGAACGAAAGCCCGGCGCCGGTCGCCTTCACGGCCAGCACGGCACAGTTCTCAGTCCGTCCGACGCGGCGAGACGTGGCGTCGACCTCCGCCGTGGAGATTCGAGCCGGCGCGCCGAGACCCTTCAGGATGGCCCATGCCATGAGGTACTGACCGGAAGGGCCGGGATGCACCGGATCTCCACCGTTGATTCGGAGCGTCGGATCCGCGTCTCTCGCACGTTGAAGGGTGGCGACGTGAGCGTGAAACTGATCGACAAAGCGCGCGCCGCCGCCTTCGGCAACGGTACGAGCCGCGGCGGCGAATCGCTCCAGGGTCTGGTTGTAGCCTTCCAGCGCCGCACCGGCTTCTTTCTTTTCCACCGGGCTGGAGGAGAGAACGGCGGCTCGAACGCCGGCGGTCCGGAGTTGTTCCAGAATCCCCTTCAAACCGGTCTCGTAGGCGGCGAGCCGAACGGGATCCACATCGCGGTAGCCGCCGTCATTCATCCCAAAGGTGATGGTGCAGGCGGTGGGTTGAAACGACAGCACATCTCGCGCGATCCGCCGGTTTCCCCCCGCCGAGGTGTCGCCGCCGATCCCCACATTTCTGAAGCGCAGGCGCCACGCGGGAAAACGGCCGCGAACGTAGGTCTCCACGTAATTCGAGTGCAGGTGCTGCTCGGTGATGCTGTCGCCGATCATCACCACCCGGTCGCCATCTCGGAAGAAGAACGGCTCCGCTTCCACTCCGGTCGACGGCTTCGGAGGCGCCTGGGCGTACGCCGGGTCGGCGGCGGAACCCAGTGCGGCGAGCGACGCGAGGATGAGGTCTCGGCGGTTCATCGGGCGACTCCGGCGCGGCTGTCGTCGCCTCGTCGCCGGTTCGCTGGCAGCCTGCGCTGCTGGGAGGGTCGAACCGGAGGGGGAGGCGGACGCGAGAAGATGCTATCCTTTCCGAATTCCACCTGACGTGGTGTTTGGCCTCCCGTCTGTTCGACCTCGGGAGGACCGCCGTGACGGCGCCGGCCGTCGCCTGGGAAGAAAGGGGCCGCCCGATGTCGCTGCTGGACGCCGTTCTGGAGGGAGATCGCCACCTGATTCACCCGCTTCACGATTCTCGAGAGCAGGCCGACCCGATCGTCTTTCACTCCGGCAAGGGCAACATCCTCATCGATGTTGAGGGCCGAGAGTACCTCGATGCGTTCTCGGGGTTGTGGAACGTCCTGGTCGGCTACGGCCGGATGGAAATCGTGGAGAGGGCCGCGGAGATGATGGGGCGGCTTCCCTATGCCTCCTCCTATTCCGGCTACACCAACGTGGCGGCAGCGGAACTGGGAGTCCGATTGGCCGGATACGCCTACCCGGGGCTGAATGCCACGTTCTTCACGAGCGGCGGTGCGGAGTCGAATGAGTCGGCCTTCAAGACCGCTCGTTACTACTGGAAACGCAAGGGCCGTCCGGAGAAGACCCGCTTCATCGCCCGCTATCATGCCTATCACGGCGTGACGCTCGCCGCGATGAGCGCCACGGGCATTCCGCCTTACTGGACCCTCTTCGAACCCCGCGTTCCGGGTTTCGCGCATGTCCCCGCGCCGTATCCGTACCGTTTTCAGGGCGCTCGCCCGGGGGAGAGTGTCGGGCTGGCGGCCGCGCGAATGCTGGAAGAGGCGATCCTCGCGGAAGGGCCGGAGAATGTCGCGGCGGTGATTGCCGAGCCGGTGCAGGGC
>SYKE01000131.1 GCA_005798285.1 Actinomycetota bacterium | reverse complement strand
GGCGTGACCGTCGGGACGAGCGAACTGGAAGAGGTCCGGCTACTGACGCAAGAGTTCCACGGAGAATGGAACTATGTCATCCTGCCGAAGGCTGAATGTCCGGAATGGAATGACGCGGTTGTTGTTTGACGGGCCCTAAGGCATTCGCCGCCATGAAGCATCGCCGCACGGCCGGATCCAGCAACGAGTTTAAACGGTCATCGTTTCTCGATGCGCTGAAGAAAGCGACGGCGGTCAACGTGCTGTCGCACGGCTTCCCAGGGGGCCTCTACGAGCAGAACCCCGCAACGCAGTCCAACACGGCGAGTCTGACGGACATCCAGTCCGTTGTGGGTCAAGCGTCGTGGATGCCGTCGCTCAACATCGTGTATGCGGCCGCTTGCTCAACGCAGAACACGCTGCTCGTGTCCGCTTTCTTCGGCAACGTACCCGGGACCAACAAGGCCTATGTGGGATTCACACGGGATGCGAGGGTCGACGGCTTCCCAGCCTCGGCCCTGTCGTTCTGGCAGGCGCTGCGAGATGGCGCACCGGCGATTGAGGCTACGAGGGATGCTTGGGAGGCCTACATGGATGCAGTAAGGAGAGCCAACACGCGTCTCAGAGCGAGCGGCATTACGCCGAACGCCACACCCGGTCTGACTCTCACGCTGATTGGAGATCCAGGTGCCCGTTTGATGGGGGTGTACGGCGCGGCGGCAGGGACCTTTTCCTGGTGGAGGGTGTATTGATGAAGACTCGACGGATGGCATTGGTCTGTTCGGCTTTCTGCGCGTTCTCGGCACTGCTTTTTGCCTCGAGTTCCGTCGCGCAGGCGCCCACTCCGCCGGAGAATGTGCTGCAGAGAGCTCGGGAGTTCGGCGCCGCGTGCGGCGTGCCGACGCAGGGGACCCCCTGGAAGATGCTTCCAGACCTGGACGATTCGGGTACCGTCGTTTCCTGGAGCTTCGGGTGGCGCTGGACCTCCCCTGAGGACGATCCGCAGGCTCGCGCGTGTACGATCGACGTGGCTGTTCCCTCGAACCAGGTAATGAGTTTGTCGCAGCGCCGGGGTCCCCTGGATCGACCTCTGAACATCAGCGCTTCCGACGCGGAGCAGATCATGCTGCTCGCGGCCCAGCGCGCCGGGATGTCCGTCGCTCAAATGGAGATTAACGTTTGTGAGCTCGTGGAGCAAGAGGAGGGGATTCCGGCCCGGTGGAGCGTTGGAGTGATGCGGAACGTGGCGGGCATGTTGTGCCAGCATGATTCGGCGAGGGCCAACGTCCATGCGAACACGGGACTCATCCGTAGTTTCATATCGACTCTGCCGCCGGTGTATCTCCCGCCTTCGGGAGCGATTCTCCCGGAGGAGCAGGCGAAGGCGCTGGCGAGACAGGCCTATGTGGCGGCTGGAGGGCCTGCGGTAGGGCCCGTGTATCTGCCGATGGCGGGGCCGAGCTGGGAGGTGATGGAGGCGGGTTCCAACAGCGTGCGCCCGGCGTACTGGATTGAGTTCCAGCGAGATGAGACTCCCTCAAAAGTGGATTCTCTGCGCGTGATGCTGGACGCAGTGACCGGTGAGGTCTGGTGGACCGGCCCGATCTACGCGGGACCGAGCCACCTCCGAGAGGCGCCGGCGAGCGCGGCGCGGCGGCGGTTCGAGCTGGCGGCCCGGCTGGAGCGAAGCGCCGAGGGCCGGAAGTGGGCGCGGGAGCTGATGGCGGGGAGCACCGCCGGCAGTGCTCCCAAGCCCGGTGACCGACGCTGGTGGGTCGGGAGCGGCGCCGATCGGATCGAACTGGCGGGAGGGCAGAAGGGAACGCTTTGGGCGCGTCGGGAGGGATCAGAGTGGCTCGGGTCGAGGATCACAGCCACTCAGGCGAAAAAGCTGGCGGCGATTGAGGCAGGGAAGACCTCCCACGAGCTGCATGTACGAGAGCTGTGGAAGGCGCCGCGCCAGAAGAAGGGAAGCGGAGGCGCAAAACCCGGAGCGAAAGCCCCGGCAGCTCCCCCGCAATGACCGTTCAGCGGTCCAACTGGGTGCGAGCCACTTCGGCGTCGAGGCCGATCTGTGCTTTGAGGGCGTCCAGGCTGGGGAACTTCTGCTCGGGGCGAAGGCGGGTGATGAACTCCAGCCGCAGCGTCCGACCGTAGAGGTCGCCGCTCCAGTCGAGGAGGTGGGTTTCCAGGGTTCGGGTGTGGCCGTCGACCGTGGGCCGCACCCCGAGATTGCAGACAGCGGGGTGGCGCACCCCCGGCTCGGAGTCGCCGAGCAGGGTCACGCGGGCGGCGTAGACGCCGTCGGCGGGAAGCAGCAGGTTGGGCTCGGTCTTCAGGTTGGCGGTGGGGAAGCCAAGGGTGCGGGCGAGACGGCGGCCGGGGACCACCTCCCCTCGCACGGCATAGGGACGTCCCAGCAGCTCGGCGGCGGTTGAAACCTGCCCTCCAGCGACAGCGTCCGCCACGCGGCTGGAGCTGATCGGCTCGCCGTCGTGGAGGGTGGGGGCCACCTCGATAAACTCGAAGCCGAGCTTCGAGCCCATTCGGCTCAGCTCGGCGCCGCCGCCGGCAGCGCCCCGGCCGAAGCGGAAGTTCGTGCCCGCGAGTACGGCGGTCACCTGCAGGCGCTCCACCAGAATGCGTCGGACAAACTCCTCGGCGGTGAGCGCGAGAAACTCCGGGGTCACCGCCGCGATGACGCACTCCTCTACACCCGCGGCCGCGAGGCACTCCATCCGCTCCTCCGGGTCGCCAAGCTGGAGGGCTTCGGGCGCACCGAAGAGCACCTCGGCCGGGTGTCGGTCGAACGTGAGGACGGTGGCCAGGCTGCCGAGCCGCCGAGCCGCGGAGGCGGTTTCGTCGAGCAGTGACCGGTGGCCCCGATGAACCGCCTGGAACTTGCCGATAGTGACGGCGCGGCCCTGCGGCGCCGGCGGAATCCCGTCCAGATCAGTCCGAATGACCATTCAGCGAAGCAAAGACCTTCTTGGGAGACAGCAGCGTCTGCCCATCAACCCGGTGGGATGCACCGAGGGCAACCAGTTTTCCGCACCGGTTTAGAATGCGCACAACAGGCGCCGATTCCCCTTCCCCCGCCGGAACTCGCTGCCCCATGAACAGCGCCTGAAACTCGTCGTCGGTCACACGGAAAGCCGGAAGCCAGGGGATTGCTTCCGCCAGGGGCAGGAGGGGCGTGTCGACTGAGAGCTCCTCGAGGGGCACGGCGTCCGTCAACTCAAAGCTGCCGACCGCCTCGCGCACCAGCGCAGCCATCGTGCCGCCACAGCCGAGCCGCCGGCCGAGGTCGTGGCAGAGGGTACGGACGTACGTGCCGGACGTGCAGGTGAGCAGGAGTTCGGCGGTGGCGCGGGGTCCGGGCGTGAAGCGGGTGCAGGCGATGCGGTCGATGCCGATCAGGCGGGGCTCGCGCTCCACCTCTTCGCCCTCGCGGGCCAGTTCGTAGAGGGGGCGGCCCGCATGTTTCAGCGCCGAATACATCGGCGGCAGTTGAAGCTGCTCCCCGAGGAAGCCCAGCAGCTCCCGAACCAGAGACGCTTCGTCCACGTGCGAGGCGTCGCCTTCGCTCAGGGTCTGACCGGTGATGTCCTGGGTGTCGGTCTCCAGACCGAGACAGAGCTCGGCGCGGTAGCGTTTGGGCTGGGCCTGAAGCAGCTCCAGGATTCGGGTGCCGCTGCCGATGCCCACGATCAGCACACCCGAGGCGAGCGGATCCAGGGTGCCCGCGTGGCCCACGCGCCGCGTGCCGAAGGTGCGGCGACAGCGCGAGACACAGTCGTGCGAGGAGGGTCCGGAAGGTTTGTGGAGATTCAGAATCCCGTGGATGCGTTCATCCCGAGCCGAGCGTCGCGCCACGAGTCCCTCAGTTCAGGTGTCGAACAGCGGCCTGC
This sequence comes from Actinomycetota bacterium, assembly GCA_005798285.1. GTDB lineage: Bacteria > Armatimonadota > SYMT01 > SYMT01 > SYMT01 > F1-80-MAGs030. The sequence continues at coordinate 2,062 of SYKE01000131.1, read as the reverse complement.
ACCACGCGCTCGACGGCCGTCTCGATCGGCTCGAAGAGCGTGCAGCCCGAGGCCATGCGATGTCCGCCGCCGCCGAACTCCGCGGCGATGCGCGCCACATCGGCCGCGCCGCGCGAGCGCAGGCTCACCCGGATGAGGCCCGGGGACTCCTCGCGCAGGAACAGCGAGATGAGGTTGCCCTCGGCGCACCGGAGCTGATCGAGGAAGCCCTCGGTGGCGTCCGGCGGCGCGCCCACCTCGGCGAATTCTTCGAAACCGATGGAGGAGTAGACCACCTGCCCCCCGGCTGCGGATTTTGCTCGGGCGAGGAACCGGCCGAGGAGCACCGTCGACTCCAGGGAGCGCGTGCCGTAGGTCGCCTCGTAAATGGGGGCCGGCGCCGCGCCGCACGCTCGAAGCTCGGAAGCGATTCGAAACGTGTCGGCGGTGACGTTGGTGAAGCGAAAGCTGCCGGTGTCGGTCAGGATCGCCGTCATGAGGCACTCCGCGATCTCGGTGGTCAGCGGAACATCCAGTTCCCGGAGTAGCTCGAAAACGAGCTCGCCCGTCGCGCTGGCGGTGGTGTCCACAATCTGCAAATCGCCGAAGGGACGTGGTCCACCGTGGTGATCCAGGTCGATGACGAACGGCTGGGAGAGCACTAGCCCCTCCGCCGCGCCCAGGCGGTTCGAGCCGTCGGCATCCAGACCGATGGAGACATCCCACGTGCCGTTCGCCTCGGGGACGATCTCCTCCCAGTGGGGCAGAAAGCGGTAGAGGGCGGGCACGCCGTCCGTCGAGAGCGCCGTCACCTCTTTTCCAAGCGACTGAAGGCCGAGCGCGAGGCCGAGCAGGGAGCCCAGGGCGTCCCCATCCGGCCTCACATGGCAGGCGATCAGAACCCTACTCGCGGTCCGTATTCGAGTCGCCGCCTGACTCATCAGCGGCCTTCTGTCGTTCATCTTCTTGTTTCACCCGCGTAAGGAGCTCGTGAATGCGGCTGCCTCGGTCCACGGAAAAATCGTACTCGAACTTCAGTTCGGGCACGAAGCGCATCTGAGCCCGCCGCGCAAACTCGCCGCGGATGAACCCGGAAGCCTTGTTCAGGATCTTCACGGTCTCTTCCCGCGCGGTGGGGTCGCCCAACAGCGTGAAGTAAACGCGGGCATGCCTCAGATCCGGCGTCACCTCGGCATCGGTCACCGTGAGGAACCCGATGCGGGGATCCTTCATCTCCCGCCGGATGATGTCGCTGATGTCCTGAACCAGGAGCTCCTGGACGCGTCGTTGTCGTGTGGTGGCCATCGGTTACATGAACTCCATTTCAACCCGAGTGACATACACCCTGGGGTTCTGCTCGACCCAGCTCACCACTTTGTTCAGAACCTCGTCGGTAAACGGCTGGCTATTCGACACGCACACGATGGCGATGCCCGCCCGCTGCCAGAGATCCTGATGCTCCACCTCGGCGGCGGAGACATTGAAACGAGATCGGATGCCTTCGAGCATGCCCTTCAGCACCGATCGCTTCGCCTTGAGGGATGTGGACTCGGGGATGTGCAACTCCAGCGAGCACATCCCGATTACGGCGCTCATAGGTTTGGGTTTGGAGGGCTCCCGCACGCGAAAGCCCTCGTCGAGACAGGGCGCTACAGCGTTCGAGCGATTTGCTCGATCTCGTAGCACTCGATGATGTCACCCTCCTTATAGTCGTTGAAGCCGTCGATGAGAATGCCGCACTCGTATCCCGCGGCCATTTCCCGGACGTTTTCCTTGATATGTCGGAGGCTGGAGATGACTCCATCGTAAACCGTTTCCCGGCCGCGATGAATTCGCACCTCGGCGCCGCGGCGAACCAGGCCATCCTGCACGTAGCAGCCGGCCACGATGCCCGAAGGCAGGCGGAACACCGCACGGATCTCGGCGCGACCCAGCTTGTTCTCCTGGATGATCGGCGCCAGAAGTCCGGCCATCGAGCCGGCCACGGCGTCCAGCAGTTCGTAGATGATCTTGAAGACCCGGATCTCGATGCCCTGGTCGGTCGCCATCTTCCGGGCGGGGGTGTCGGCCCGGACGTTGAAGC
>SYKE01000130.1 GCA_005798285.1 Actinomycetota bacterium | reverse complement strand
GGCGTGACCGTCGGGACGAGCGAACTGGAAGAGGTCCGGCTACTGACGCAAGAGTTCCACGGAGAATGGAACTATGTCATCCTGCCGAAGGCTGAATGTCCGGAATGGAATGACGCGGTTGTTGTTTGACGGGCCCTAAGTACCGATGAGAGAATTTTTTCGATTTATTTTCAGGAGGTGACGGCCCCCTCGGAGGCCGACGACACACAGCGGGCGTACTTGGCCAGCGCGCCTCGCCGCACTCGAACTTCCGGCCGGGTCCACCCCGCCCGCCGTCGCTCGAGCTCGTCATCGCTGATGTTGACCTGCAGCAGCTTGCGATCTGCATCGATGGTGATCGTGTCTCCATCGCGAACGAGGGCGATATTGCCGCCCACCCAGGCTTCCGGCGACACGTGTCCCACGCACAAGCCGTGGGTTCCACCGGAGAAGCGACCGTCGGTGATGAGCCCCACCTGGTCGCCCAGCCCCTGCCCGGAGATCATCGCGGTGATGGAGAGCATTTCTCGCATGCCCGGTCCGCCGACCGGGCCCTCGCCGCGTACCACCACCACATCGCCGGCTTTGATCTCCTGCGCCTCAAGCGCCACGGCGCAGGCCTCTTCGCCATCGAAGACGCGGGCCGGGCCGGTGATCGAGCGCTTCTTGAGTCCAGCTACCTTAGCCACCGAGCCATCCGTCGCCAGATTGCCATGCAGGATGACGATGTGTCCGGAGGCGTGGAGCGGATCGTTGAGGGGTCGGACGACGACCGGATCATATGGCTGCGGGAGGTCGTAGATGCTCTTGACGCCTTCCAGGTTCTCAGCCAGGGTCTTGCCGGTCACCGTGATGCAATCGCCATGGAGGTAGCCGGCGTCGAGGAGGGCGCGCAGCACCGGTGGCGTGCCGCCCACCCGATGCAGATCGTTCATCACGTAGCGTCCGCCCGGCTTCAGGTCCGCGAGATGCGGCACCCGATCGGAGATGCGGTCGAAGTCCGCGAGCGTCCACGGCACCTCGGCTTCCCGGGCGATGGCCATCAGGTGGAGCACCGCATTGGTGGAGCCTCCGAGCGCCAGAACGAACGTATACGCGTTCTCCAGCGACTTCCGCGTGATGATGTCGCGGGGACGAATCCCGAGCTCGATCAACCGCACGAGCGCCTTGCCCGCGAGAAACGCCTCGCGCTCCTTCGCGGAGGAGACAGCCGGGTGACTGGCGTCGTAGGGCAGCGACAGCCCCATCGCTTCGATCGCGGAGCTCATGGTGTTGGCCGTGTACATGCCGCCGCACGAGCCGGAGCCGGGACAAGCACCGCACTCGATGGCGTGCACGCCCGCTTCATCCAGCGAACCGGCCTGAAACTGTCCCACGGCTTCGAAGATGGAGACGATGTCGATGTCGCAGCCGTCCGGACCGGTGCCGGGAAGGATACTGCCGCCGTAGACAAACACGCTGGGCACATTGAGTCGCGCCATGGCCATCACACAGGCAGGCATGTTCTTGTCGCAGCCGCCGAACGCGAGCAGGCCGTCGTGGTTCATCCCGCCGACGACCACTTCGATGCTGTCGGCGATGACCTCGCGGCTCACCAGGCTGTAGCGCATCCCCATGTGGCCCATCATGATGCCATCGGACGCCGTGGGCGCTCCGAAGATCTGGGGCACGCCGCCTCCGGCACGGATCCCCTCGATACCCGCCTGAGCGAGTCGGTCGAGATGGGAGTTGCAGGGAGTGATGGTGCTGTAGAGCGATGCCACGCCGATCATGGGGCGGCTGAAGTCGTCGTCGTGAAAGCCGACTGCGCGGAGCATCGCCCGGTTGGGGGCCCGTCCCATACCGTCGGTGGTCAGGACACTGAATGGCTTGGAAACCATGGGTACCTCTCCCGCCGCAGTGCGGGGTGGCGGGGCTGGGCACAGGATATCATGGTGTGCGGCGTCACTTCCTCTCCCAGGACCGACCGTTTGTTTGGGATGGGGTCCGGGGGAGTTCGATTGGGCGACCGGCACAGGTCCCGAGGCGCCTCGCCGGGGCAGCGCGACGAGCGGGAAAGTCCGATGAGAGGCCATTGATGAATCCAGAATCGGCGGGCGATGCGCCCGCCATCGATACCGTGCTCTCGAATGGTCTGCGCGTGCGGATCCTGCCGGATGACAGCGTGCCGATCGTGAGTTGCTGGGTGGGCTACCGGGTCGGCTCGAGAGACGAGTTTCCCGGCATCACCGGCGCCTCGCACTGGGTGGAGCACATGACCTTCAAGCGGACCCGAACGCTGCGCGAAGGCGAGATCTTCCAACGGACGGCGCGGGTGGGCGGGTCGAACAACGGCTTCACGTCGGATGACCACACGGTGTATTACGAGACCGTGCCCACCGCCCACCTGGATCTCGCGCTGGAGATCGAGGCAGAGCGAATGGCCACCGCGTGTTTCGATGTCGAGGAGTTCGAGCGGGAGCGCGGCGTGATTCTCGCGGAACGCTCGGGAAGCGAGAACAGCCCGCACTTCTTGCTGTGGGAGCGGATGCTGGAGACGATCTTCACCAGCCACCCCTATCGGTGGCCCATCATCGGCCGTCGGGTGGACCTGGAGTCGATGTCTCGCGATCAGCTCTTCCAGCACTATCGGCGGTGGTACCGTCCCGACAACGCGGTTGTCACCATCGCGGGTGATGTGGATCCCGACCGAGCCCTGAGGCAGGTGGAGAGCCGTTTCTCCGACATTTCGGCCGATGCTACTGCCGTCCACGAAGCGACAAGGGAACCAGACCAGCAGGAAGAACGGCGAGTCGAGTTTCAGATGCCCGGTCCGGCCGCTTATCTCACGGTTGCCTATCGGGCTCCCGCGTTCGGCACGCAGGACTGGTTTGCCCTGGCGGTGGCGGACGCGCTGCTGTCGGGCGGGAAGAGCGTGGTGACGAGCGGCGGCGGCTATGTCGGCAGGAGCATGCGTCTCTACCGCCGGTTGGTGGATGGTCACCTCGCGCAATCCGCCAGCTCGTCGCTGCGGATTCGTCGGGATCCCTTTCTATTCACAGCCTCGCTGACCCTGGCGGCCGGGGTCGATCCCGAGATCGCTGAGGCTCGGCTGTGTGAAGAGATCGAGGGGCTCGGAAGCTCGCCGCCCTCGCAGCAGGAGTTGGATCGGGCCCGCCGGCAGGTGGAAGCGCAGTTTGCGTACGGGCGGGAAGGCGTGACCAATCAGGCCTATGGGGCGCTCTACTTCTCACTGCTCGGCTGCCCCGAGATGCTGGAGTCGTACGTGCCCGACATGCTGAGCGTGACGCCGGAGGCGGTCGCGGAGGCGGCCTCGCGCTATCTTCGCCCGGAAGGGCGCACCGTCGGGTGGTTCTTCCCCGAAGCGGGGGGAGCGCTATGAACCAGGCTGCATCCGAAGCCCAGTGGGAAACGCTGCCGAATGGATTGACGCTGGGAGTCGTGGTTCGACAATCCGCGCCGAGCGTCGCACTCCGCGGGTCCTACCTTGCCGGCGGTCGATTGGATGGGCCCGACGATCTCGGAGTCTCCGGCCTCACCGCTGCCGCGCTCAGACGCGGCACGGTGCGCCGCAGCGCCGCCGAGCTCTCAGAGTTGACGGATGATCTCTGCGCGACGTTCGGCTTCTGGGCGGGAGTGCTCTCGGGGGGACTCTCGGCCCGTTGTCTGGGGCGGGATCTCGACGCGGTAGTACCGCTGTTGCAGGAGATGTTCGAGGAGCCCGCGTTCGCTCCGGCTGAGGTGACGAAGCTGCTCCGACAGTCGGAGACGCATCTCAAGGAAGAGGCGGACAGCCCACGCTCCCGCGCCGACGAATTGCTCCGCGGACACTACTACGATCCGAGCCATCCGTATGCGGTTACCGTGGATGGACTACTCGCGGCTCTGCCCGGGCTGACCTGCGAACGGCTGGCCGAGTTCCATGCCGCCCAGTACGGCGCGAACGGGATGACGATCGTGGCGGTCGGCGACTTCAATCCGGAGCGCTTGCGCGACCTGCTCTCCCAATGGAAGCCCGGTCCGACTCCCGCCGTGAGGGATCCTCTGCCCGGGCCTCGAGCCTCCGGGCCGAACCCGGAGCTGCTGCGGGTGGACATGCCGCACAAGTCGCAGAACTCCCTGCTGATGGCGCTTCCCGGTCCCACCCGGCTGGATCCCGACTTCGATCTCCTGCGCCCGGCAAACCTCGCGCTCGGACGGATCGGGCTGTCGGGTCGGTTGGGAGAGCGGGTGCGGCAGCAGTTGGGTCTGGTCTACTCGGTCTCATCCGACCTTCGCAGCCACTCGTGGGGCGGCGAGTGGGTGTTTGCCGCCGGCGTGCCGCGTGGCGGAGTGGAGAGGGCGCGCGACGCCATTCTGGCCGAGCTGCGAACCCTCCGCGCTGATCCGTTGAGCGCATCCGAGCTGGCTGATGTGAAGTCGTACCTGATCGGTTCCCTGCCGATTCGAATGGAGACCAACGACGGCATCGCCGCCACGCTGCTTTACCTGGAGGAAGAGGGCCTCGGACGTGACTACCTCCAGAGCTTCGAGGAGCGGGTGGCGCGTCCGAGCGCGGTGGAAATCCACGAGGCGGTGCAGCGCTGGCTCGATCCAGATGCCGTGCTTTCCATCTCTGCGGGTCCACAGTGAGTGACGAAGATCCGATCCACCGCCGTTACTTCGATGCGTGCCGCCTGCTCGATGAGGGTCGGGTGGTCGATGCCCAGCGCGAGTTTGAGCGCCTGACGCTTGACGCGCCCCGTTTTGCGCCGGCGTGGGATGGCTCGGCCCGCACCCTGATCCAACTCGGTCAAATCGACGGCGCGATGGAGCACTTTCGGCGAGCGATCCGGCTCGATCCCGCGTCATGGCGGATCCGCTACCACATGGCCGCCGCACTCCGAGGCGTCGGCCGGCCGGGAGAGGCGCGCGCGCACCTGGTCGCGGCACAGCGCCGCGATGCGTCGCAGCGGTGCGTCGCCTACGAAGAGGGGCTGTGCTGGCTCGATGAAGGCGAGCCGCTCCGCGGAGTGAAGGCGTTGGAGAGGGCGCTGGCGCTGGAGCCGCGGGAGATCTCCGATGCGGTGGTCTGGACCGCCATGGGTCGCTGCTGGGCGGAAACCGACGAGTTCGAGGCCGCGGACGAGGCGTTTTCGAAGGCGCTCATGATCGAGCCCCGCGATCATCGGGTGCTGCTGCATTGGGCGGAGTTCGCGGCCCGGCGCGGGCGATCCGAAGAAGCGGAGCGGTTCGCGGTCTCCGCGCGATCTCTGAACGGCGGCTGCGAGCCCGACCGGCTGCGCTTGCGCCTCGCCATGGAGCGAGGTGACTCCACGGCTGTTGAGGCTCGGTTGGGAGATTTGGCCGAGCGGGCCGGGCCGGACGAGATTCTGGCCTGGCGTGCGGACTGGGCCCGTCGCTCCGGTCGACCGGAGGAGGCCCGCCGGAGGGCCCTCGACCTGCTGCGACAATCGGACGGCGAAGACTCCTTTGCGTCGGAGCTCGCGCTCGGCGCCTTACGCGCACTGCGGGCCGAAGCCTCGGGAAAGCGGGGCTTCCGGGTGGTGGTCCGGATTGCAGCGAATCGAACCGAGCGGTATCGCACGTATCGGGTGGTCGCGGCGGATGCGACTCATGCGGAACGGATCGTCTCCGAGATCGAGACGGAGTTTGCGGACGGCGAGTGGGAGATCATCGAGTTGCAGCGGACGGAGCACCCCGGTGGGGTACTTGCCGGGATCTACCAGTTGCAGCAACCGAAGGTCTCGTTCCCGCTCGAGGATCTCTCGCAGCGGACCGATCCGGCGGCCTCGTCGGGCGCCTGATCGGTTCGCTGTCCAACAGGTCTTCCGGTCTCGGGGATTGGCTCGCTATCGTTTTCGAGAGACCGGCGCGGGTTTCCGGCCAACCGCGGGTTTCGTCGGCGTCGGAGCGCCTTCCACGGTGGTCATGGCGAGCGTGCCGTCGAAATCGAGGAACTCGGGAAGCTGACGGCCCTCGGTGCGGGCCTTCTCCAGCAGTTGCGGAGGCAGGAGAGTTTCAACTTTCAGTCGGAGCAGAAAGTCGAAGTTGCCTGACTCGCCCCGAACGTAGCCGCCGTCCACGTCAAACTGCGAATTCGAGGTCAGGCTCAAGTTCATGGAGACAAGGGAATCCTCCGGGCTTCCCTTGAACTCGCCGGTGCCGAGTGTCTCGATGACAGCGATCTTTCGATCACCGACGCGCTTCAGCTCCTTGAACGAGTTGGTCAGGCGGAATAGCACCTTTGGCTGGATCACTTTACCCTGCCCGAAATCGGTTGGGACCGGAACGGCTGAGGTGGTTTCCGTCTCCCAGGAATCTCCAACTTTCAGGGGTCGCTCGGGAAGAACGAGGTTCAGCGTCAGCGTCAGGTTCTCATTCGGCTTTACGCCTTTCGCTTCCAGGACCTGTTTCCTGTCCCGTCGGGCTGCGGAGCACCTGGACTGTGCCGCCCTGGGCGTCATTCCTGGCCCCGGGCTTCGAGGCCTGAGGACGCTTCTTCCCGGCGGCGGATCCACCCACCGTGACGTCGGACGTCGCACTGTGAACGGTTCGGATGATGGTGAACCGATTCTCCTTTGCATCGAGGCACTTCTCACTGTAGCTGAGGCTGTCTGCGGCTGAGATCGGCGGGATCAAACCCGCCGCGCCGGCGCCCACGGTGAGGTGAAGCTTGGAGTGGGCTCGGAACATTGCGTACGGCGCCCGGTTGGAACTTGTAGGCCAGCAGCATCGCCTCGTCGCCCTGAGAGGCGAGGGAGGGTCCGGTGCTTGAGACGGCGAGGAGAGTGACTGCGGCTCCGAGGAGAGAGATCGGAAGCGGTGAACACGGGAATCGAGAACGTGAGCTCAGCGACATGGCGGAGGTCCTCTCAGCGAAATGCAAACGGTTGAAGATTCAATGGAATCGCTTCGAGTTCCTCTCGGCTGTCTTGACCCGACTCTTCGAGTTAGCTGACAAGGAATGCCCTCCTGGCCCTGGGGATTCCGTTCGAGTCGAGGTAGTGACTGACGAATAGGAAAGGACCCCGCCGCGTGAGCGGCGGGGTCCTGTTGGGCAGACGGCTGTACCAAAGTTGGCGGTCAGCGCTTGCGCCGAGCGGGGGCGGGCTTTCGCTTCGCGGAGGCCTTTGTGGGTTTCTTGGCGGCGGCTTTGGCGGGCGGGGAAGTGTCTTCCGCCACCGTCATGGTCATCGAGCCGTCGAGTTTGATTGCGGAGGGCGGCTGCTGACCGCCGGGCGCGGCTTGAGCGCCTTGAGGAACCAGTCCTGCGAGGTTCATCCCCATGGAGAAGTCCATGGTATAGCTGCCTCCGGCGGACTTCCCACCCTCGATATCGAATCGAGTGGCGCCCGTGAAGTTCTGCTTCATGAACTTGATGGGGCTATTGGCGGGCGCCTCGGTGGTTTCGCCGGCAGCGACGGTGTCGATCATCGCGAATCGGCGTCCCTCTTTGACCTGGACCTCCCGGAAGGTGTGCGTGAACTTCAGCATCAGGTCTGGGATGTTCCCGGTGAGCTGACCGGCCTGCGGGGGGAGGGGGAAGCGCATCCGCTGGGCAAACTCCCACGTCTCACCCACCTTGACGGGTCGCGGCGGGAACTGCGCGAGCACGGTTCCGACGCTGTTGCCGAACATGCCGCCGAGCGGGGAAGCGGTCCCGTCGGCGTTCATCACGATGCCCTGCCCATCACGGACGATCGTCATCACCTGGGTGATGTCCCCCACATTTCCGGCCATTGCGGTGGCGGGGCTGGGCTTGCCGTTGACCGTGGTCACCATCCGCCCGTTCACCAACTTGGACTGAACCATGCTGCCCATGATGGCGGTGTTCATCGACATCGCGTCGACCTTCACGGCGAGAACTCCGCGACCATCCTTCACTCCAACCACTTTTTCGTTATGAGCGGTGTTCATGGAGAGGGAGATGGGTGGGATCGCCATGGCGGCGCCGGCTCCGCTGCCGCCTTCCGCGGCGATGGTCATGTCCATCTTGGCGTTGGACTTGAAGCGCTGGATTGCTCCGGCGGTGTGCTTGTACTGAAGTACAAGCGCATCATCACCCGACGCGGGGGGATTCTGGGCCAGCAGCGGCTGGCTGGTAAGGACGGCGGCCGCGCCAAAAATCGGGGCCCAGAGGAGACGAGAACGTGCAGGACGGCCGGTCATCGGCAGGTTCCTTTCGGGAACGGGAAGGGCGGATTACCGGGGCTCAACACTCGGCGAGCGCTCACGGCGCGCCGGATCTTGTTCGGCCGGTTACGTTCTCTATTTTGCCGGAAACTGACGAAAGCGTTGCATCTCAAATCAGATTATGGCGCAGTTGGAGATCAGCATTTTGTCGTTGGGTCGTCCGGGCACGAGTGCTTCGGAGTTTGTGGCGGCCGCAATTCGCGTTGCGCGGGAGAGTGGGCTCTGCTATCAGCTCACCGCGATGGGGACCATCCTGGAAGGCGACCTGGAAACCGTTCTGGATGTGGCGCGGCGGATGCACGAGGCGCCCTTCGCGATGGGGATCCAGCGGGTCTACAGCGTGATCAAGATCGATGACCGACGGGATCGCGAGAGTACGCTGGAGGGAAAGGTTCGCTCGGTGGAAGAGCGGTTGGAGTCGGATCCGGCCGCCGGATAGACCCCCGGCGGCCGAGGGCGCCGCTACACCGCCGCGGGGGCGGCCGCTTCAAGGCTGAGGAGCTTTTCCTTCACCGCGAGACCGAAGGCATAGCCGGTGAGGCTCCCATCGCTGCCGATGATGCGATGGCACGGGATGATCACGCAGATTGGATTCGAGCCCACCGCCGAACCCACGGCGCGCGCGCCGTTGGCGCGGCCCACGGCAGTCGCGATCTTGGCGTAGGTCGATCTCTCGCCGTGGGGCACGGTCCGAAGCGCGTCCCAAACGGCCTTCTGAAACTCGGTGCCTCTTGCGTCAAGAGCCACGTCAAAGACGGTGCGGGTTCCGGCTTCGTACTCCCGCATCTGGGTGATCGCCTGCTCGATATGAGCCCTGGCTTCGCCGGGGGTGGACTCACTGACAGGTTCGGGGTCGAACCCGAGTCGCCACTTCAAGGTCGCGAGCGAATCCTCGGAATCACCGAGGGTCAGCATGCAGACACCCTGTTCGGAAGCTGCAACTACGATTGGACCGAGCTCTCCGAGCTCCGCAGACTCATACCAGACCATCGTCGCCTCCGGAATTTCAAACATCTGTTTGAAATAGGATACCATAGTTGCTGCGACAGCAGGGTCAATTGTCGTTGGAGCCGATCCGTTGTTCATCCCGAGCGGCAATTCCGGTCCGAGAGCGCCGCTCTCGGACCGGAATTGAAGTGTCGGTCAGGCGGCGCGCGCCGTGGCGATACACTCTCGCACGAACTCCAGGCTGCGGGCGAGCGAGGCTGCCTTTGCCTCAGGCGTGTCGCCACTGATCCCGCACTCGTAGGCCATGTAGCCCTCGAATCCGTTGTCCACGAGCGCACGGAATGCCGCCACGAAGTCGATGTCTCCCGTGCCCGGTTCCTGCCGGGTGTTGTCCGCCAGGTGGAGGTGCTGCGTGTAACCCTTCGCGGCTCGGAGCGCGGCGGGCGTATCCGTTTCCTCGATACGCATGTGGAACAGATCGCTCAACACGCCCACGCCCGGCGCCCCAGCCCGGTCCATCACCCGCATCCCGTCCGACTGCTTGCGGAGGTAGTGCTGTTCGTAGCGATTGAGCGGCTCCAGCATGAAGAGGGTGCCGGCGGCGGCGGCGACGGGGCCCAATTCCTGGAGGGCTGCCACCATCAACTCATCCTCCAGCTCCAGCGGAGTCTTATAGGGCGAGAGATCGGGCACCCGGGCGGCGCCGAAGATCGGAGGCACAATCTGGCCGGCCGCTCCGACTTCACCGCAGAATTCCAGGATCGCACGGCAGCCGTCGATGCACTTTCGGCGTTTGGCGGCGTCGGGATCCAGAAAGTCGAACGACGGACTCCCGTCGGTGTCCGCGTTGCCGCAAACGCTGCTGATCGGCGCCAGCCCGCCGATCTCATCGGCCTCGCGCCGCATCTTGGCGAGCCCGCCGCCCCACACGCCGAGCTCGATCCCTTCGACGCCATGATCCACGGCCCATTGGGCCTTCTCGCGAGGCGTGCTGCCGGGCAAAAGCCCGAGTTGAACCGCTATCTTCATCGCTTCGTCTCTCCGGCGACCACGCCGCCCCCCAACATCCTCGTGGAGTTGAGTTCTCGCGATGCCGGATCCCTCCCCACCGACCGCTCGTGGAGGGATGGATTCAGCATCGAGGTTCGATAGAGGGTGATCGAGCACCAGGGTCCCCGGTCGGAGGCGCCGGGTCCGGCCACACTCCAGTACCACCAGCTCGGGTCGGTATAGGTGGCGCCGTTGAGGGAGAACAGCGCCGACCGTGCCTCAATCAACTTGTGCTGCGACTGCGCCCGAATCGTCCGCCAGAAGACCTGGGTTCCGGGCTCCGGCGGACCGCCCGTCATCTCGCGAATGGAAGGCGCCGGCGCACCGACCACTCCCAGGGGAGAAATGACGTAGCCTTCCGCGCGGAGGCAGTTCTCGGCGGGATGGAGCGCCAGCAGATCGGGCCGTTCGATCCACCGGATCAGGAGTTCCTCGCCGTTCTCCAGCCGAAACCGCGCCACGGGTTCTCCGGCCGCCCACGTCAGGTCGCTCGCCGTCGGTTGCGTGCGGGTCAGGGACATTCCCAGCCATGTTTTCGGGGAGGGTCTCCCGAGGTGGGGCCGGGGATCGGAGATGAAGGCGGGCGCCGCGAACGGCATGGCGGCGCAGAGGGCGCTGAGAGGAATGAGTCCGGCAATGCCGGCAGGCTTACCGGGCGGGCTCGTTCTCGGAGACGGCTCCGCGGCGAGCCGCTCGGCGCTTCGACGGCCGAGCAGCCAGGCGAGCCCGTAGATGGCGCCCAGAAGAACGGCGAAGGCCCCGAGCCCGACCAGCGTATGAGCCGGGTGATGCTCAGTGATGCCCCGCTGCGCGGCCAGAAGCAGAACCCCGGAACGGATGCCGTTCAGCGGAACCGTCAACACCACAGATGCGCCCAGAAGGAGGAGGGTGCGGCCAGGTCCGAGACGACGTTCCGCAGACAGGATGCCTGCTGCGGCGAGTGCGGTCCACAGTCCGTTCAACCCGGCGCAGGGCGCGTCCACGCTGCCCGGCTGACCATTGACCCAGAGGATGGGTCCCCGTGAGATTGCGATATAGCCCAGCGACTTCAGCCAGAGGGCCGCAACCAGCGCGGACGCTTCCCGCATCGGTCCGCCGAGCAGGAGCTGCATGGTGGTTGGGTGCGGCGCCGAAACCAGGGCAGCCCAGATCAGTCCGGTCCGCTGGAGCAGACCCGTCAGTCGCCACCCGGGGAGAGCGGTGGCTACAGCGGCGAGCCCGATGAGGGTCCGCAGCAGCGGGATGGGAAGCGCCCAGGCCCCACAGTACGCGCCGAGAAGCAGCGCCGCAGCCCAGGGAAACCGCTGATCCGCCGGACCCGGTTTGCCGTGCCGCGACGATTAGCGAGCGAGCGGCGAGGATGAACACCAGGGCGGCGCCGAGGTTGCCGTCGACGGCGAGCCACCGGCTGGTGAGGTATCCCCAGATGGGCCATACGGCCGCGGCGGTGAGGATCGCCGGCGCCCACGGCGCGAGTCGTGCGAGCGCACGGAGCCGGAACGAGAGCAGCAGCAGCGATAGAGTCACTCCGCCACCGCACGTTTCTTCCGGGCGATCCGGCGGCGAGCGACCCAGTGAGCTCCGCCGGCGAGCGCCAACAGTCCCAGTGTGCCCGGCTCTGGGACACTGGGAAGATCCGTTGAGGCAACGCTGTTCGAGAGACTGTATTGATCGTAGTCTTTCTTGCTCTCCAACACCACAGCGCCGGTGAGGGGTGTAACCACGCGCTGTTCCACCCCCAACCGAATCCACTGCTTGGAGTCACTGAACTCCTCGGTCACCCCGTGTCGCCAGGCCGACACGATGCGGGAACCCGCCGTCAGTCGACCCCAGTCGTTCTTCTTACGATCGATGGAGTTCGGAAGATACAGTCCGCTGATGGCGGGCTCGGAGCCCCCCAGGGGCGTGAGTTCTGCCGGAACGGGCCGCGTTTGTCCCGCGTCCGGCTGGCTTGCAGCCACGAGAACCAACTCGCCGAAGGGGTCGGGAAACATCCCTCGCTGGAGCGATCGGGCGCGTCCGGTTGAGGAGAGACTGCCGATCACGTCGTTCGGACCGGTTACGCAGGCGAGGGCAGTGAGGGTCACCCGACGAGGCGCCAGTCGAAGCGCCGACTCAAGTCCCGCCGTATCGAATATCCCCTCGGGATGCGCGCCGTGGAGCCAGAGGATGGCGGTGGGTCTGGGGTTCTCCGAGGCCAGATCCAGGGCCCGGGTGAGGGGCCCGATCGGATTCAGCCCCCCACGATCCCGGTGCTGGAATGCCCGTACGAGCACATCCTGCGCGTTCACGGTGGACACCCACGGTTCAGACCATGACGGCCCGGGTGAGTCCGAACCATTCCAATCTCGCTGGAGCAGGCATCGGACACGAGAGTCAGGGTAGGCAGCCAGTGCCGCGCCCAGGCGTCGAGCGTCGTCCTCGGTCAGGGCGGGACGAAGGCTCTCAGAGGTGTCCAGAACGACCAGAAAGTCGATTCCGGCACGAGACACCGTTTGAGTAGGATCCCAGAGCCGCCGGCCACCCGGTACCGGTGACTTCGTACCTGGCGGCCGCTCGGCTGACCAGCGGACCCACCGCGTCGTCTGACCGTCGGAGGGCGGAGTCTCAGCACTCAGGATGTGGCGCACTGTGCCGTCGGGTGTGGGATCGTCCCGGGTAAGCCGCCAGCCGTCGCGAGGATCGAGCTTTAGCGACTCCGGCCAACTCCCCACGTAGCGGTACGTGGAAATGAGCTGTGGGCTCCACTCGAAGTTGCGATCCACCACCAGGGGCGCTGCCAGCGAAAGCGTCGGCCGTCCGCCCCCTCCCCAACGAAGCGGTGACGTGCAGCCCAGCCGGATCTTGATTTCGCCTCCGGCCGGCACGGGGAAACACTGCACCAAAACCCGCTCCGGGGTGCTCGCGGTGATCAAGAGAGGATCCCGAGGATACTGCAATGAGACGGAAGAACGCACGATCTCGGAGTAGGCCTCTCGCGTCTTCCCCTTGCCGCCGAATGCAGCAGGCGACTCCTGTCCGTTGAGCCAGAGCGACGCCTTGCTGATGAAACCTCCCTCCGGGAGGAGTGCGTGGAAGCGGGCCTCCGTCGCACGGGCCGTAGCATTACGGAAAACCAGCGTCCACTCCTGGTAAGCGGTCTCACTTGCCGGTCGAAGGGCGCCGACCAGATCTGATTTAGCGAGAGTCAACCCGTGTTCTCGACTCGCGACACGGTCGCCCCCGATCAACTCTTGCCTGCCGTCCATCACATCCCACCATTCCCCAGACGCCTGAGTTGGTGGTCGGCCTCCAGTCAACTCGAAGTATCGGCGTCGGACGGATGCGTCTCCGCGGGCATCCGTGTCGGGGTCGCCGCTTCTGGCGGGGAAGATTGAGACCGGGCTAACCCCGCCGGCGGCCGGACGCCAGAACCAGCCGACGATCGGATGGTTGGAACCACCTCGCATTGCCGCGCGGGCGAGGACGCTGGGAGCTTGAAGCTGCTGAAGTGGCTCGAAAAGCCATCCTCGGGCAGAGTCGCGGGCATCAGCCTGGCTCAGCAGCCAACCAACCGCTGCCGGTTGACCCGCGAGACTTGCCATCACCTGGATCACCAGCGCAGCGGAGATGAAGTTTGCGAGTCGCTCGATCCGGGGCGGCGGCGCCAACCGCTTCCAGGCGGGCTTGTTATCCCGGATGTGGAGCAGATAGCCGCCGATGGCCACCAGGTTGGCCAACGGGCTGAACGCGCAGACTCCGAATCCGAAAATGAACGTCATCAAGCCGAGGAGTGTGAGGGGCAGGAAAAGCACGGTGTAGAGAAGCGCAACGGCAAACGCCGGCGGAATCAGGATGCGGAGCCACAACAGTCGCCCCGTGGCCCGCCGAAGATCCAATGCATCCAACAGTTTGGAGGGGGCCCCGTCCGCATTCGGCTCCGACAAGTCACCAAACCGAATGCTGGCCAGCGCGATTCCAAGCGTGAGGACAATCAGTCCGTAAGCGAGTGTCGAGGTCAGGTCCGGCAGAGGATCAAAGAACTCGATTCGGCAGATGTGAGTCGTCATTTCCACGCTCAGCGCCAGCACAGACATGAGAATGGCGGTGAGGGCCATGAGCCCGGAGGTGCGCGAGACTTTTCTGATTCTCATCGGATGCTCCTTTTCTCTTGAAAGGATTTGTTCAAGTCTACCTGACCTCGATGTGCGAGTCAGACGATTGTGGGCGCCTGTAGGTTCTCATGTGCTCGAGAACGACACCCTCGACGGGATCGCGTTTCACAGTGCGGGTGGGGCGTTTGCACTTCCGGCGGCGAGAGATCCACCGGGCGCATCCGGCAAGGGCGAGCAGCGCCAAACTCCCGGGTTCGGGTACGCTGGGCACGTCGCTGGATGAAACCTGATTTGAAAGTCCGAAGGCGTCGTACTGGGATTGACTTTCCAGCACCACGGCGCCGGTGAGGGGTGTGACGAGGCGCTGCTGGATGCCAAGTCGCACCCAGGGTTTCGCCGCGGCCTGATCTTCCCGGACCCCGTGCTGCCAGGCCGAAACGATCCGCGAGCCCGCGGTCAGCCGACCCCAGTCGTTCTTCTGCTGGTCGAGCGAGTCGGCCAGGTAGATCCCGTTGATCGCCGGTTCCGTTCCGCCCAGGGGGGTGTACCCCGGAAACGTGAGTTTGTCGGGGCTGCCCGCCGCAAGCGATCCGGCCAGGGCCACCGCCTCACCCAGAGGGTCCGCCAGCATCGAACGATGGAGCGAGCGAGCCCGACCGGTGACGGCCAGTTGCTCCATCACGTCGTTGGGTCCGGAGGTCAACGCGAGCCCGACGAAAGACACACGTGCTGGGGCGTCACGGAGCGCGCCGGCAAGCGCATCCGTCGGGAAGATGCCTTTCGGCTGAGCTCCATGTAGCCAAATGACAGCGGTTGGACGCGGTTTCCCACGCGCAACTTCCAGAGCTCGGAGGAGCGGCTGCGTCGGATCGAGCCCGCCCGGCGTACGCCGGGCAAGCGCCGCACTCAACACACTCGAGCTGTCTTTCGAGCACACCCATGGCGCACTCCATGACGGCCCCATCTTGCCGGATGCGCTCCAATCTCCTTCAACGATGCAGCGAACCTGAGAGTCGGGCCAGGTGGCGAGCGCGGCTGCGAGGCGGTCGGCTTCCTCGGCCGACAACCCCTCTCCTGCGGCATCGGAGTTATCCACAACGAAGAGGAAGTCGATCCCTGAGGGGTGTCGGCTCGAGGATGGATTGCCAATCCTCCTGACCCCTCGACCGAGCGCGGCTGTTCGAAGCGAAGCGGGGGCGAGCAACTCCACGAGCACCGGGCTCGGATTGTCACTCGGCTTCACCACTCGGGTCAGGCGATACCGCGAGCGGCCAGGCACGGCGGACCTCTCTGAGGCGATACTCCAGCCCGATCGGGTTCGAAGCTGGATCTCTTCGGACCACTCCCCGACGTAGCGATAGGCATGGCGAAGGCCGTTGCTCCACTCGAAGTTTTGATCGACGATGGCCGGCGCTGTGAGCTTCAGGGCGGGACCACCTCCCAGTTTCCGAATGAGAGGGGACGTGCAGCCGAAGCGGATCTTCATCTCGCTGCCTGGAGGCACGGGGAAGCACTGCACCATCACTCGTTCCGGCGCCACGGCTGTGATGAGGAGCGGATCTCGTCGCTGAACCTGCACGACATTAGAGTAGGCCGCCCGGGCGACGCCTCGAGCGCCGAACGCGGCGGGGGACTCCCGACCGTTGATCCAAAGCGAAGCCTTGGAAATGAAGCCTCCTTCGGGGAGCAGCACCTCGCAACGGGCCTCCCTTGCGGTGGATGCGGTATTTCGAAACACCATGGTCCACTCCTGATACGCCGTCTCACTGTCGGGTCGAATCGCGCCGGCGACGTCGGAACTGGAGAGAGACAGTCCGGGGACACGGGCCGCGACCCGGTCTCCGCCCTGATCGGACTCGTCGGAGCTGCGACCCATCAAGGGATCGACTCGGATGGGGCGGATCGGCCTTGATTGGGGAATCCTGCCAGTGAGACCATAATATCGTTCGATTGCATCGTCCCGATCCATCTCATCCCTATAGGTGAGCAGAGTGAATGGATGCGGGATTTGCCCGGTAGCCGCGGCGAATTCCAGCGCCGCGGGTGCGTTCAGTGCGTGGAGGGGACCGAAGATGGCGCCGCGCACGGAGTTTCGCTCATCGGCCAGGCCCAAAAGGACTCCCACCGCCATCGGCTGCAGAACGATGCCGTAAAGCAGATGCGCAGCCAGCCCCCACGAAATGATCTGTCTCAGACGTTCAACGCGCGGGGGGAGAAGCGAAGTTGATGTCGGGCACGCGCGCCCAACTCGCAAGTGGAGCGCGATCAGGGCAAACAGGCTTGTGAACGGGCTGAAAGCGCAGATACCCACCAGAATCACCAGCGCAAAAAACCCGATCGGCATGAGCGGAACGAAGCCGACGGTGTAGATGGATGCGACGGTGATGGCCGGGGGGAGCAGAGTCAGGAGCCAGAGGAGCCTGCTGCTTCGGCGACGCACAGCCAGGATCGCGGAGAGGCTCCCCGAGAGTGGCTCCGCCGGTGTCTCGCGGAAGTCACCGAGCAGTGCACTGACGATTCCCAACCCGAGTGTCAGCACGACCAGACCATAGCCCGCCTGAGCTGTCGCATCGGGGAGCGGGTCGGCGAAGAAGCTCGCGCAGATCCCGGTAATCAACTCCACCGCCATTGAGCCTGCGGAGAGCACGAACGCGAACCAGAGGCCGAAGCCCGGACCTCGTTCGACAGATAACTTTTTCA
The DNA here is from genome assembly GCA_005798285.1 of Actinomycetota bacterium. Classification (GTDB taxonomy): domain Bacteria; phylum Armatimonadota; class SYMT01; order SYMT01; family SYMT01; genus F1-80-MAGs030. Next base: position 19,980 of record SYKE01000130.1, on the reverse strand, counting down.
TACGATGATCCTTTGCAGTGCAAAGTAACTCTCGGATTATAGCGCTGTCGGTGTGGCGTTGTCCGGTCCTGAATGCACCAGGGCTTTGGGGCAGGCAACAAAAAAACCGGCCGCCGCACGAGGCGACGGCCGGCTCCATAGTCGAGGATGCCGAAGCGCTATCCGATGGCAGCCCTCAGGTGGTCCTTCTCTTGCTGAAGCACCGCCGCGCAGTCGACTTCAGCAACCCCTGTCGATACCCACTGTCTCGGGCCGGTTCCGGTCGTTCCGGTGAGGGTGAACCGCGGCGACTGCGCCTCTATCACTACCGTGGAGCCGGAACGAGAACTGCTGCAGCGAGAGAGTCAGGCCGCCACTGGAGGTTTCTTCCGGGCGGCCCGGCGGCGAGCGATCCAGTGGGCGCCTCCCGCGAGAGCCAACAGTCCGAGGGTGCCCGGTTCCGGGACGCTGGGGAGATCGGTTGAGGCAACCCTGTTTGAGAGGTTGTACTTTTCGTAGTCCTTCTTGGTCTCCAACACGACGGCGCCGGTCAGCGGGGTCACCAGGCGCTGCTCGACACCCAGGCGGATCCACTTCTTCGAGTCGGAGAGTTCCTCTGTCACTCCGCGTTTCCAGGCTGCCAGGATTCGAGAACCCGCCGTCAGGCGGCCCCAATCGTCCTTCTTGTGTTCGAGGGATGTCGGAAGATACAGTCAGCTGATGGCGGGTTCGGAGCCCCCGAGCGGAGTGAAGCCGGCGGGGGCGGACTGGTTCTCCGGGGGACCCATCGGGTCGGCGGAGGATTGCACGAGTTCACCGAACGGATCCGCCAGCATGGTTCGCTGAAGATCCTTCGCTCGCCCCGTTACCGACAGGCGCCGCATAACCTCATTCGCTCCGGTTCTGCAGGCCAGACCGGTGAACGTGACCCTCTGTGGAGCCAGCCGCAGCGCGGCTTCCAGCCTGGTCAGGTCGAAGAGTCGGTCAGGACAGGAGCCGTGCAGCCTGAGCACCGCGGTGCGTCGACGGTTCTATCCTGCGAGGTCCAGGGCGTGGGTGAGGGCGCCGGTCGGAACGAAGGCGCCTGGCTCTCGGTGCTGGAAAGCCCGGCTCAGAATGGACTCCGCCTGGACCGTGGAGACCCAGGGCTCGGACCAGGAGGGGCCGGGCGGGGCTGCGCCGTTCCAGTCTCGCAACAGCAGACAGCGCAGCCGGGAGTCTGGACATGCCGCGAGGGCGGCCGCGAGTCGCCGGGCGTCGTCCCCGGTCAACTTGGGGAAGATGGACTCGGAAGTATCCACCACTACCATGAAATCGATTCCCCCGACCTGCGACAGACGAGCCGGATCCCAGAGTCTCACGGCTCCTCGCACGGGAGTGGTGAGCCCAGGGGAGCGCGGAGCCAGCCATCTGATCTGGCGCGTGGATGGAGTCGATTGGGGTCGGGACTCTCCGCTCAGCACGTGGCGCACCGCCCCGTTGGGAGCGGGGTCATCCACGGCTACTCGCCAGCCGTGTCTTGGGTCGAGCCTGAACGTCTCGGGCCAGCTCCCGACATACCGATAGGAGTGACGCAACTCAGGACTCCAAACGAAGTTTCGTTCCACCACCATGGGCGCCGATAGGTTCAGCGTGGGCCCACCGGCGCCTCCCCAGCGGAGTGGCGAGGTGCACCCGAAGAGGATCTTCATCTCGCCGTTTGCAGGAACGGGAAAACACTGGATGAGTGCGCGATCGGGGGAAGTCGTGGTGATCAGCAAGGGATCCCGAGGAAGAGAATCCATCATGGAGTCGCGGACAATCGTCTCGTACGCTTCTCGTGTTTTGCCTTTCCCTCCGAAAGCAGCCGGAGACTCTCTCCCGTTGATCCACAGGGACGCCTTGCTGATGAAGCCGCCGTCCGGGAGGAGCACCTGGAACCGAGCTTCGGATGGGGTGGACGTGTTGTTTCGGAACACCATCGTCCACTCCTGATAAGCCGTCTCATTGAGAGGCCGAACTGCGCCGACGATGTGGGACTCCGCAAGACTCAATCCTTCGACCGTGCCGGCGACCTCCTCGCGGGCGGTTTCCCACCACTTGTCGGAAGAATCTCTGAGGCGGTCGGTAAGGTCGGCCTCTTCGGGAGAGCGGCCAGTTAGCTCAAAGTACCGCCGGCCAAAGTTTCTGCTCGTGTGATACTCCACCCTGGGAAACCCCAGAGGGAACTGACCCCCGGGCTCGGTGGCGACCGGAGACCAGAACCAGGCCGTCACCGGATAGGGATTCCCTTGACGAAGCGCAATCCGGGAGAGGACCTCGGGGGCGCCGAGGCGGCGGAGCGATTCGAAGATCCAGCCCCGCGCCGAGTCTCGCGCCTCGGCCCGGCCCAGCAACCACCCGAGCGCCGCGGGCTGTACGACCAGGCTGAAGATCACCTGCAAGAGCAGGGCTCCCGACAGCATCCAGGTCAGCCGATCCGATCGTGGGGATAGACCAGAGCAGCGAGGGGTCGTGAACAACGATCGCAGGGTGAGCCCGATCCGAACCAGGACGGCCAGATTCAAGAGCGGACCGAAGACGCAGGCTCCGATACCGAAGCAAGTGGTGAGGAGTCCCACGGGCAGGAGCGGTATGAACAGCAGCGTATAGATCAGGGCCACGGTAAGCGCCGCGGGCATCAAGACTCTCAGCCAGTGAAGCCGTGCGGGAGCGCGCCGAAGATCCAGCAAATCCGAGAGACCCCCGGAATCGAGGGCGGCCCCAGACAACGTGAGATCCCCACAGTGTATGCTGGCTCGCACGATGCAGAGCGTGAGGGGGATGAGACCGTAGGCCAGAACGGAAGCGATGTCCGGCAGCGGATCCAGGAAGAGGCTCCTGCAGATTCGGGTCGTGACTTCGATCCCGAGTGAGAGAATCGAGAGGATGGCTGCCGTAGTCACCAGATCCTGGAAGAGAACCAGGGGCTTTCGCTCTTTCATGCGGCTATCCTTTGCCTGACAAAGTACCACGAGAAGCCTATCTGAACTGCTTGTGATTGTCCGACGATTGAGAGGCCCAGGTGGTTCAGAGAGGTCGAGACCGAACGGACTCCAGGCTGCCGACCGAGGAGCGATGTTCTTTCGAGGTCAGCCGACGGGATCCATCGTGAGCGTGACGCGAAGTCCCGCCTCGCATTTCCCGTTGCACTTCACTGCAAACCGTGCAACCACGAAGCGCAGCGGTGAAGTGATCCGCCTGAGATAACCCACCGTTCGACTCCCGGCGGTCGCACCGTCCGGATCTGAATTCGCCGGAACATCGGGGGCAGGCAACAAAAAAGCCGACCGCCGCGCGAGGCGACGGCCGGCTGGGGGCATCAGGATGCCGGCGTTCTATCCGATGGCAGCCCTGAGGTGGTCCACGTCCCGCTGCAGCACAGCAGCGCGGTCGGCTTCGGCCACTTTGCCGAGGGATTCATCTTCGATGGTGAGGGCGCCATCGTAGCCGGTCTCCCGGAGGATCGCCGCGACACGGCTCATCTGGATGTCGCCCTCGTCGAGGGGGCAGCAGTACTTGCCGTACTCAAAGCCGATTTCCCGCTGCGTCTCCCGGATCTCTTCCGGATATCGGATGTTCTTGACGTGCGTGGCCTTCACCAGCGGCCCGAACTCCCGGTAGATCTCGTAAACCCGGGAGAGCGGATGGCCGAACCAGTACCAATTGCCGACATCCAGCGTCAGGCCCACGCGGGGGCTGCCGACGTGTGCGATCACGCCGCGCATCCACTCTGGATCGTTGCCCTGACGGCCATGGTTTTCGATGCCGAGGGTCACCGAGCTCTCTCCGGTGGCTCGAAGCACCTCCAGCGTCGCCTCAGCAAAGATGCGGATGCGCTCTTCCAGGCTCAGGTCGGCCTGTCCGGTCATGGCGCTGTCGATCCTCAGCGCGGGGGCTCCCACCGCATCGGCGGCCCGTACGGCCTGGATCACCCAGTTGAGGTGGGCGCCCCGATCTGCGTGGTTGAAGTTCTGCGAGCAAAGGAACGCGCAAACGCGCAGCCCGTTGTCGGCCAGTTCCGCCTGAAAGGCGGCCAGGTCTGCGGGCTGGGTGAGGTTGAGTTGGCGCTCGGAGGTGAGCGAACGCACGCAGCCGTGGATGTCGATGGCGACCTCCGTGGCGGTAATGCCGAGGGCGCGCATCGCCTCCACCCCGGTGGCATAGCCGACCTGGTAGAAACTGGCATCTCGAACGGCGACTTCCATGAGGGAACTCTCCTGATTACGACGGGGCGGCCCCCGCGGGGCCGCGGCGGGGAAGGGTGAGGCAGGTGAGCGCCGCGAGCAGCGCCAGAATGATGCCGAACGCGAAGATGCGCTGGTAGCCGAAGCCGGCCCAGATCCAACCCGCGGCCAGCGGAACGCTCACAGCCGCCACATGGTTCCACGTGATCCCCATGGCGATGCTGGGCGCCAGCTCTTCGGGCGGAGCGACGTGGCGAATGTAGGTCTGAATTCCCACCGATGCCGCGAACAGCACACTGTCAACCACATAGACGCAGGAGAACAACATGCCGGCCGAGACGGCGAATCGATTGGCGGCGAACTCGATCTGCGTGTATCCGAGGAAGATGACGGCGACGAGGCTGTAGTAGGCGAACAGCACCCGCCGCTCTCCCAATCGATCCGTCAGCCGGCCGAGATAGGGGGAGACGGCCATGGTGAGCGCCTGATTCAACACGAGCAGCGGTGCGATGCCGCGGGCGTCGACGTTGAACTCCTTCACGAGGATCAGCAGGGCGAAGGTCTGGACCACCTGTCGCCTGCCGCCATCCAGCAGCATGAGCAGGTAGTAACGCCAGTACTCCCGTCGAAACAGCAGCCGATGCTCTACCTCACCGTTGAGGGCGGAAGAGAGACGGGCCACGATGACGCTGCCCGCGATGATACTCAGCCCGCCGATCAGATAGATGGCGCCGTGGCTCAAGTGCCGTGCAGTCAACCCAACGAGCGCGAGGCCGGTCATCATGGCGAGCGCCATGTAGCGGTTCATCATCCCAAGCCCGAAACCGCTGTGTCCGGCTTTCGAGAGCGAGAGCGTCAGTGACGGCTGCACGCTGAGCCAGATGTGCAGCCCGATGCTCCAGAACACGTTGATCGCGATCAGCGCTCCCAGGCTGCCCGCAAGACCGGTACAGCAGATGCCGACTCCGAGGATGGCCAACGCCACGCGACCCATCGTGGGACGCGGTAGGAATGCAAGAAGTCCAACTAGACCTGCGGCAAGCAAGCCGGGCACCTCGCGCAGGGACTCCAGGAGCCCGAGCTCAGCGCGAGGTATTGCCAGGTGACGAGCGGTGAAGTCCGGCGTGATGCCGATGTTGATGCCGAACCCAAAACCGAATGCGACGACTGCCGCCGCGAGGATGAGCCAGTCCCGCCGCGCGCGGTCGGCATCCACCACTGCCACGGCTGTGGCGCCGGCACTCACGGGGCGTAGCGCAGAGCCGCTTTGGCCTCGACTTCAGGGGCAACCTCGGTCGCCCAATTGTCCCGCTCCACTTCCTCAATCACGACGGGACACTGGGTCGCATCGGGGACGTTGCAGACTTCCATCACGGCTTCAACGATGCGTCGAGCGACTTCACGCTTTTGCTCTTCCGAGCGGCCGGGATACATTTTCAGGTTGATGTAAGGCATGGGGTTTGGAAAACGTGGGCCTGGGCCCGGAGACGACACCAGTTCGACGGAGTCAGGCAGGGTGTCCTGCGGGGAAAGGCGCCGGTTATCGGCAATTCTCCGGGGTAACCGCGGCACTGTTGAAGGCGGCTCCCCCGGAGAAACCAGGTTCTAGCGCGGCCAGAGCGCCACCATGAGGATGTGCCAGAGCATCATTTGCACGACGAATCCCCCCAACACGAGGTGGACGTTTGTCCAGGCGCGCAGGCCTTTGTGATACGAGATCAGCACCTCGATGCGGTTGAGATCCACAATCGGTTGGCGTGCGGATTTGGGGAGCGCCTGGAGGGTCGCCGCGACCTTCTCGATCTGTTCTTCCCAGAAGGAGTTCGGGGGGAGGCGCCAGATGTTGGTGAGTCGCTGTGCCTTCATGTGACCAACCGCGCGATCGATGGCTTCGGAGCGCAGGTTGCCGGTCAGCGCACTCTGGTCCCCGCTGTCTTCCTTGCGGATAACATCGAGCGCCTCGAACAACTCTTTCTTCTGCTTTTCAAGATCGCGACGGACGGCCGGCCGAGCCTCGTGCTTGTTCATCCATCGACGAACCAACGTGAGATAGACCCAGCCGTAGATGCCCGTTACCATCGTGCCCCAGTAGCCGATCTGGAGCATTGCCAGGAAAGGACTCCGGAAGGCGTCTTTTAGGTTCCAGCAGTGGCAGCTCAGCATGGCGAACGCAAGCCACCCGAGCAGAAGGTGAGACCGATACCAGAATTCCTGACTCAAGGCTCCGGTTCGGTACGAGACGCGACGGAAGCCGTAATAAATCAGGTAAAGGAACAGACCCGCGCCGATGAGGCCGTAGATACGGCCGATCTGTGTCGCGGCGCCGTAAGCCGCCCCCCGAGTCTGGCGGGCGTACTCGATCACGAGCCAGCCGGAGACAATCCAGCCGATCAACACCAGAACGCGGTAGATCAGCCTGTTGCCGCGAGTCTGCAGGCCGGGACCGGCTGAGCTTGAAGTGATGGTTGCCGCGGATTGAGCCATGCTATTCCCAAACGGTCGACCTTCCGGCCGATCAGATCTTAAGCGCCGAGTAAACGCGCGGTTTGAGCTGCTCCAGGAAGTCCCGGGTCATAAACTGCGGTATTCCCTGTCCCGGAAGCTGTTGGAAGCAGCGTTCGGGGAGCGTATCGTCCTCGTACGTGAAACCCTGCGCATAGTCGAGCTGACGCCCCTGGCGATAGATCTCGAGCGAGGCCGCATACAAATCCTCTACCTTGCAGTCGATGCCCATCTCCCTCAAGATCGGTTCCCACTGATCCATGGGCGTGTTGGCAAACTTGCAAAGTCCGATCATGTCGTAAACCAGCCGCCGCAGTCCGAGGTCCACGATCTCCCTCTCCCACTCATCCAGGGTCGTAATGAGCTTGTTGATGGCGGAATTGAAGGTGGCCATGGTCATGTGGTTGCCCACCAGCGAAAAGGCCGCGCCGGGGTCGGTGTTGCCGAGATAGGCCGCAAGCTCCAGCCCGTGGACGTGAATCGCGCTGCCCTCGTCCCCCACCTGGCGGGCCAGCCGTCGAACACCCTGTGCGAGGAGCGGACACTGACCGGTCGCGATCCTCCGAATGGCGTCTTCCGCGCCGTGAGCGTCGCCGAATTTGAGCCCGTCGAGCTGATGCTCCATCGCGTAGGCAAGTACGCCGCCCAATGAAATGGAGTCCATCCCCATCTCGTCGCCGAGCTCAACCAGATGGGCGATCTTGCCGATGTCCCAGATGTCGAGGTTGGGACCGAGCAGCGTGAGAGGCTCATGGTCCAGCTTGGCGAGTTCGGTCGGCCCGTCTTTGAGCACCTTCCAACACTTGATTCCGCAGGCGGTGCAATTCTGGTCATCCACTGCGTAGCGTTCGCGCACTTTGCCGACGTAGAGAGAACGCGCTCGCTCGTCATTTGCGTGGCTGAAGTTGCGGATCGGGAGGCCGCCCTTGGGTCCGGTAAGGGCTTCAATGTTGAAGGGCCACGTGCCCAAGTCTCGGTAACGGGCGCTGCCTTCACCCTTGGAAACTTCCTTATTGAAGGGTGTCCATGTAGTGTTGGTGACTTCGGTCTGAACCTTTCCGGTTCCGCGGGCCACGATGGCGACGATGTTCTTGGACATCATCACGGCGCCCATGCCGGCGCGGCCGGCGAAGCGCATCATCTTGGTGCCTTTGAGCTGCCGAGCCGTGGAGCAGGCGACCGCCGCGAAGCGGACCAGATTCTCACCGGCGGGGCCGATGACCGCGAAGTGGGCCTCGGGATGTCGGCCTCTGAGCGCCTTGATCTTTTGATCCGTGCTCCTGCCGAGCAACCAGCCGCCGTCTTCCAACCGGGCCGTCGGGTTGTCGCCGTCCCCCTCAAGGATGAGAATCGACGGATGGTCTGCCTTGCCGAGCAAGACCAGGTCGTTCAAGCCGGTCTTCCGAAAGCACGTTCCGAAGTCTCCCGACGCCGCCGAGTAGGCGATGCCGGGATCATCCTTGCGGCTCTGCTTGAGCGGAGAAAACGCGCTGAAGTAGACGCGCAGTCCCGTCATCGCCTTGGTGCCGGTTACGGCGCCCACGTTGATGACGAGCGGATTTCGGGAGTCGTAGGCGTCGGCAATCTTTTGATAGTGTTCCCGAATCCAGGGAAACGACCGCCCGATTCCCCCCAGAGCTTCCCAGAGGGTACGGTTCTCAACCCATTCCAGCGACTGTTCGCCGGTACCGAGTTGAAACACCATGCGTCGAGTGCGGGCGAGCACCGACCCGTCCCTGCTCGGAGCGGACGGGAGCCCTTCGACGGAAGGGGTCGCGTCAGCCGCGGGGGGCATGGGTCGGAGCATCGTAGTGTTCGACGCGGCAGGCGTCGGCTCTGGAGGCTGCGGCCGCGGTGGCGCGGGGCCGCCTCCCGAACCGCCGGTCGGGCCGCCGAGGGCGCTTTCCAGCTTCTTCAACTCCTGCTGCGCCAATGAGGACTGCGCCGCCAGTTCAATGACTGCTTCCGAATCGCCGACCGCCTCCGCGACGCGCGTGAGGGCTTCGATCTGGGCGACGGATGCCCGAAGAAATCGAACTCGCTCTTCCCAACGCCCCTTGAGGCGTTGAGCCATCTGCTGAGCGTAGTTTTGAAATGCAGCGGGATCGTCGAAAAGTCCTTGAGCCATGGATCTACCTCGAACTTGACGCGTCGGCAATACGCCGACTGAGCACCTTCAGCAGCTCGACACCCATGGCGGGCTGGCTGAGCAGAATCTCCTGGAATTCGGCGGCGGTCAACACCAGCGTATCCACTCCGTCCGGTCCCGCGATGACGGTCGCGGAACGAGGTTGGTCGCCCAGCACGGCCATCTCGCCGAAGCAGCTCCCGACCTGAACCGGGACGACGCCTTCTTCTTCGTCGTCGCGCTGCACACGGGCCTCCGCGCAGCCGCGGGTGATGAGGAACACTTCATCGCCGGGGGCGCCCTGCTCGCAGATGACCGCGCCATCCGGATAGGCCCGCTCGGTCATGTAGTCGCCGATGAGATCGAGATACTCGGACGAAACACCCTTGAAGATCGGCGACTTCTTCAGCATCGCCGACCGCTCGTCGTTGGGGATTTCCCCCAATCGTCGGGAGAGCTTGATGTTCTCGCTGTAGTCCACGGGGCAGTCGATGATGACCGGTCCATCGTGCGCAAGTGCTTCCTGCAGAATTCGCGGGAGTTCCTCGGCCGACGTCACTCGAAGGCCCTTGGCGCCCATCGCCTCTGCGAGCTTCACAAAGTCGAAGTCCGGATTGTAGAAGCTGATGTGCGAGTGCGTGCCGTGCCCCACCGTTTGCTTCCACTTGATGAGCCCGTACTCGCCGTCGGTCCACACCATGTTCACGATGGGGAGCTTGAGGCGGACCGCGGTATCCAGGTCCTGGATGTTCATCATCACCCCGCCGTCGCCGCTGATCGTCATCACCCGGCGATGCGGTTCGGCGTCTCGAATCGCGAGGAGCGCGCCGATAGCGCCCGGAAGGGCAAAGCCCATGGTGCAGAAGCCATTGGAGATCTGGCACGTGTTGGGCACGTCGCACTGGAAGTAGCGGGCGATCCACATCTTGTGGGCGCCGACGTCGGAGATCAGGATGTCTTCCTGCGCAAGCGCCTTGCGCACTTCCCACAGGATCTTCTGGGGCTTGAGCGGGAAGGCGGTGTCTTCGGCGTGCACCGTAAACTCGTGTTCCATCGCCGCCTTGTGCACGGCGTAGCGTGCCGGATCCACGAGGCGTTTTCGCGGGAGCTCCTCGCAGAGCGCCTTCAGCGCGAGATCGATGTCCCCCTCGATGTCGACCTCGGGCCGATAGTGTTCGTCAACTTCGGCCGCGAGCGAATCGATGTGAATGATCTTCTTCTCGCGACCACGGTTCCAGGCGACCGGATGATACTCCACCAGATCGTATCCAACGGAGATCACGAGATCGGCATCCTCGAGCACCCGCACCACGTGGTCGCGCGCCTGCAATCCCACGGTGTAGACGCTGCACGGGTGGGATGCCGAGAGGGCGCCTTTGCCCATGAACGTGTTCAGCACCGGGATTCCGGTCTTATCCACCAACTGGGTGAGCGACTCGGCGGCCTTGGCCCGGAGCACGCCGTTCCCCGCGATGATCGCGGGATACTCCGCCTCCAGGATGTAGCGTGCGGCCTGACGCACGGCATCCGGGTTCGGGACCGAAGGGGCGGACTCTTGCGGACAAATAGGCACCTTCAGGGTTCGGTGCTTCGCCACGTCTTCCGGGAGTTCGATGTGCGTCGCGCCCATCTTTTCGGTCTTGGCGATCTTGAACGCTTTGCGGACGATCTCGGGAATGGTGTCGGCGTTGGTGATCGTGGTGTTCCACTTGGTCACCGGCTTGAACATCGCCACGTTATCCATGGCCTGGTGCGACTCTTTGTGAACCCGTCGGGTGGCGCCCTGACCGGTAATCACGACCAGCGGCGACCGGTCCATGTTGGCGTCGGCGACTCCGGTCAGCAGATTGGTGGCCCCGGGTCCCAGGGTGCCCAGACACACCTGCGGTTCCCCGGTGACACGGCCGTACAGGTCCGCCATAAACGCGGCGGCCTGCTCATGCCGACAGATGACGAATTTAATGGTGGAGTCGAGAAGAGACATCATGACGTCGGCGTTCTCTTCTCCGGGCACTCCGAAAATGTACTTCACGCCCTCCGCTTCCAAACAGCGGACGAGCAAATCGGATGCTTTCATGGGGATCTCGGTTTCTGGCGGGTCGGGCCGGTCCGGCTGTTCAGGCCTTGGGTGGAAGCGTTTTCGGGGTCTTTTTTCGTTCGGCGCCTTCAGCGCCGGCGGGCGGGACCGCCGGTTTGGCTGCAGCCGCCGGCGGCGCCTTTGCGGCTGCCGGTTCTACGGGGCACGGAATGGGGATCCGTCCCAGATACAGGCCGCCCTGGTACACCGCAAGTTGAAGCGTGAACTGTCCGGCGTCCGGACTGGTGATTGGATACTTGTCCTCACCCCGCATCACGTCTCGGTTCAACTTGAACTGTCGGAGGCTGTTGCCGCCGATACGCCAGTTGTCGGGCGCGACGAGGTACATGTTCAGCCGGGTCTGTAGCACGCCGTACTCCGGCTCGCGAGCGAGGATCATCGTTCCGGGGCCCGTGGGGGAAACAGTGAGGTGCAACTCACCGGGCTTTTTGGCTTGCATTCCGTGGGCGAACCTGGCATTGACGTAAAGCCGCCGCATTTCTCCCGAGGGCCGGTTTCCACGTAGCCCGCCCGGGGCCGCAGCCGTCATGGCGCTGCTGAATTGCTGGTGCCCATCGAGGCGGAACACCGCGCCGGTGGGGCAGTGCTTGACGCAGGCCTGGAAGGGCAACGTGTGACAGAGGTCGCACTTCACCGGATAGCGGCTGCCTTGCTTGGCGTCCTTCTTCGGCTCGCCGACGGGTTCCGACGGTTTGCGGAACTTATCCAGGAGCTGAAGCAGAAGTGGCCGCGATGCCTGCGGATTCACCGTCTCGGCGGGAATAATCTGGATGCTGCCATAGGCGCAGCCCTGACTCGGATCGGCGCACTTTCCGCATCGGATGCACTTTGTGTAATCGATGTAGACCGTGGCATTCTGATCATCGCGCTCGATCGCCGTCGTCGGGCACACGTTCATGCAGAGCGCGAACTCACAGTGCTGGCAGGAGCTTGACAGCCGGACGGACGGCATCACGTCTTCGGCCTGTCGCATATCGCTCCAGAGAAAGCGCGACTGCCCGTCTTCGTGGGTGGCTTCGCATGCCGCTACACAGTTGCCGCAGCGGATGCAGTCGTTCATGTCGACTGCGAGTACCCAGTTGCCGGCGAGATGTTCGGTCTCCAGGATCCAGCCGAGACGAATGGAGCGATCCTCGTCCACTGCCATGCTGGTGTTCTGCATGGAGCGGCGAAGTGCCGTGTCACGGATGCGCTGATAGATCGGACGGTGATCCCGGCAGAGCCGTTCGAAGTCGGACTTCGTGATCTTGACGGCGTCTACTTTCTGAAGGGCGGTCACAGTCTGACCGCGTCGATCATTCCCGCTGACTTCCGGGAGCAGCGCCATCTCGCCGACGGCCTGATTGGAGCCCACCCAGGCAAGCGGAAGAGTGCCGCCGGCCTGATCCTGCACCACGGTCATGGTGCCGTTGATCACGATGAGGAGGGAGTCGGCTTCCTCACCCTGGAAGAATATCGGCTCGTAAGCATCAAAAGTCTCGAGAGTGCCGATGTTGGAAAGCTCTCCCAACTCCCCGTCGGAGAGGCCCTCGAAGATCGGCGTACTGGCGAGGAGCGATCTCATCAGGCGCTCGCGATAGCTCTTCTCAACCAGGTCCTTGAGAGTCTTGCTCTTCTTGCGGAGGTCGCCAAAGACGATCCGGTTGCACTCCATGGTGAGGCAGGGTCCCGCTGCCGCCACCGTTGCCGAGCGGGGCTGAGACGTCAGGACAGCAAGTTCGCCGAAGTAGCTGCCGGTTGGCATCGGGAAGCTGCGCCCGTCGGGCAACTGGGTGGATGCCTGCCCGGCCAGCATGAAGTACACGGTGGAACCGTAGTCTCCCCGGCGGACAATCGGCTCTCCATCCTTGAACCAGCGAAACCGGGCTCGCCGGGCGGTAGCGTCGAGAATCTCGGGAGGAGCATCCGAGATGGCGTCCACTGCCATCAGGAACGGCGTGAAGAACTCCACCTGAAACTGGCTGGATGAACCCCCGAGGAGAATCGCCAGCATCGCTGTGGTGACCTCAATGACCAGCGAAGGCTCGACCGCGATCAGACGGTCGGACGGGACGCTGCCCCGGAGCGCGGACCACTGGCCGAAAATGCGGCGGGGTTTGGGCGCGTTCTCGTCGTTTGGATCGCGCGGTTTCGGCGGATTTGTCGGGTCATAGACGCCGACATATCCCTCCAGCACCACATAGGCGGCCGGGCGCATCTCATCGGCGGAGAGAATTTCTCCTCGGGAGAGTCGCCAGCCCCTTACAGCCCGCAGCGCGTTACGATAGCGGGCGGCGTCGGGAAGAGCGTACAGGTCCTGGAAGAGGTCGGATCGTTCCAGGTGCTCCGCGAGATCGGGTCGAGTCAGCTCATTCATCGCCGGAGACCACTAGTCATCATTCAATTGTGGGGCGTGTTCGCCGTGGCAGTAGGGGCCGCACTGCTTGCGGGCGGGGATCTGCTGCTTCTGAAGGGTCTCGATAAACCCACTTCGTGTTTTGGTCTCGATTTCCGGTTCAAACCCGATCCCGTCGTGCGCCTTCAGCATCGCGGCGATGACCTGTCGGGCATCGTCCGACTTCTCCTCGGGCAGGTGGCAGGCCATGCACGGCGCCGACACAGCCGTGTGCTTCCCAAGCTTCAGATTCTTCTCAGCGAGGTCCGCGTCGCCGTCTACAGCGCCGTTCTCGGCGGTGGGAACGTCAATCTTTTCAACGAACCCCTTGCCCTTGTGGTCGGGGTGGCATTCGCCACACCCGAGCTTGACCGAGAGGTGGCCATCCAGAGACGTCTGCAGCCCCACGACTTTACCGGCGACTCCTGCTTCGCCGCCCTTACCGTCCGCCGCGAGGCCCTGATGGGCAGGCCGACCCAGCCGGGCCTTCCCCTTTTCCTTGCTCAGGAAAGCCCGACCGATTGCCTCATCGGGCGCATGGCAGCGACCGCAGGCGGCGTCGCTAACGGCAATGCGCTCGAACACCAGCGTCGAGATCGGGCCGCGATCTTCGTGGCAGGAGGTACACTCGTTCACCGAGGCAAGCCCCGGTTTCTTGGCCAGTTGCGCTACCGCGTCCTTGTATTTCTGGCTTTGATGCGCCTCGTGAAGCGACGACGCGAGCCGCACGTTGTCATGGGGATAGGCGAAGGCCACGCAGATGAGAAACACCAGCACGGACATCCCGGCCACGATGAAGGCTCTCAGGTAGCGTTTGGGGTCAAGAACCGGAGGCATGGGTTTAGAAGGACCACTCGGAGAAGAGACGAGTCCGCAGTGACTCCAGCTCAGCCACGCGGGCAGCGCCAGCCACGGGAGCTTCCGGCTGGGCTTCAGCGCTGATCAAGTCCGACAACTTTCGATCCAGGGTCGAAAGCCGGCGTGCGAGTGCGTGGGCGGTGGCGCACATGAACTTGTACACCCACGGTTGCTCCGCATCCACCGCTGCCTGATAGGCGGCTGCGGATATTTCCCAGAGAGTTGCTGCGGTATGTGCGACAGCCGTTGCGCTTCGCGGCTCCTGCAAGAGTAGCGACATCTCGCCAAAAATGGCGCCGCGCTCGAGCGTCGAAACGACGTGATCATCGGCCTTCCCGTCAATGTCCACCAGGACATCAACCTGGCCGGCAGCGATGAGGTAAACGCTGTCGCCGGCATCTCCCTGTGAGAAGAGGCGGTCTCCCGCGGCCAGTTCCACGGTGCGGAAGGCTTCCATCGCCGCGGCCGCTTCCGCCTCGGTGAGGTCGGAGAAGCATGGGAAGCTCCGAACTGCCTCGGTATTCAAATGAGCACTCATTTTCGTAACACTCCGATCCGGGATTCGGCCTAGATGCCGCGAAGGACCGTAGCCTTGGCGACCCGGCCGAGCCCCACGATGAAGGCGGCGGTTCGCCACGACACATTTCGTGACTTGACCAGGTTTCGGATGGTCGCATAGCTGCTGGTCATGATGTGCTTCAGCCGCGAGTTGACCTCATCCTCGGTCCAGCGCAAACACTGAATGTTCTGCGCCCACTCGAAGTAACTCACCGTGACTCCGCCGGCATTGGCGAGAATGTCGGGAATGACGGGAATTCCCCGCCGAGCGAAGACCTCGTCGGCTTCCGGCTCGGTGGGTGCGTTGGCGCCCTCCACGATCACACCGGCGCGAACTTCCTCGGCGACCTCGGCAGTAAACACGCCTCCGAGCGCCGCGGGGATCAACACGTCCACTTCCGTGGTGAGGAGTTCTTCCTGGCTGATGTGCTCGACTCCCTCGGCCTGGTAGGTGGAGAGAGGCGTGCGGGTGCGGCCGTAGTTCAGAAGAGTCGGGATATCGAGCCCCTTGGCGCAGCGGATGGCTCCACTGGCGTCGCTGAGGGCTACAATCCGGGCGCCGCCCTCGTGGGCGAAGCGAGCGGCAAAGGATCCCACGTTTCCGAAGCCCTGCACGGCTACGGAGACATCCGCAAGGGTGCGGCCGGTATCCTTCAGATACTCTTCGGTGATGTAGATGACGCCACGACCGGTGGCGGCCTCACGGCCCTCGCTGCCGTGCAATTCCAACGGCTTCCCCGTCACCACGCCGGGCGCAAACCCGTGCAGCCGGGAGTACTCGTCCATGATCCAGGCCATCACCTGGGCGTTCGTGTTCACATCCGGCGCGGGGATGTCGCGTTGCGGTCCGATCGCCTCGCTGATTCGCTGGATGAACTTGCGGGTCACCCGTTCCAGTTCGCCCTGGGAGAGATTCTTGGGATCGCAGGAGATTCCGCCCTTGGCACCGCCGTAGGGGATGTTGACGACTGCCGTCTTCCACGTCATCAGAGACGCGAGCGCTCGGACATCGTCGGCGTCGACGGTCGGGTGATAGCGGAGGCCGCCCTTCATCGGGCCGCGCGCGCTGTTGTGCTGGATTCGGTAGCCGGTGAACACCGCCAGTTCGCCGTTATCCAGCTCTACCGGGACCGTCACATTGTGCTCGGCCTCGGGGGAGAGGAGGAGCGACTCGACCCGGCTGCCCAGACCCATGATCTGGGATGCCTGTCGAATGTAACGGTTGGTGGCTTCAAATGCCTTCATCGGTCTGTGTTTCCCTATCCGAAAGCGGAGCTTCCGAAGATTGTTCGTGCAGACCGCTGTGGCTTCCTCCCCTACGGCGCTACGGAGATTGGATCTCAACCCATACTCCGTTGGTGTGAGTTCCGGACCGAGTGGCTTCCAACCTGAGAGGCATGGGTGAGCAACTGTGGTGGGAGTACGGGTCAAAATGTGGGCTTCGGTTCGTCCCTTCTTACGAGCAGGAGGAAAGCGGCAACCTTCCGGCAAAATCCTCGCTACTTGATTTGGGTGAACGGCGGCTTCTGGGAAGGCCCGGTCTTTGCGCCGGCAGGGGCCGGATGGAGGGAGTTCCGTGCAACACGACAGTCGGCTGTCGAAGGCCGCGATTGTGTGGATCGCATCGGTCGCCGGGGTCGCGGCGCTTTCCGCGCCCGCCCGTGCGACTAATGAAGCGCCAGGGGCAGTCCCCTCGGCCGCGACCGGGGATGTTTCATCCGTGCTCGAGGGCTCTGCCCCCGCGGCGGCCACCCCCGCATCCGCGACTCAGGAGAGTTCGGCGCAGGAACCCAAGAAGGATGCCGCTCCTGCTGCGGAAGCCAGGCCGGCAGAGGGCGCGCCCGCCAAGACGGACGACGCCAAACCCGACGGGGAGAAAAAAGACGGGGACAAGAAGGAAGAGGAGAAGAAGCCTCTTTTCAACCTGCCGAAGGGTGTCGTCGGCCCTCCGCTGGGAGCGGCCGGCCCCTCTCGAGTTCGGAAGCGCGCTCCCCAAGAGGACGGGAACTTTCTTCCCTTCCCAGACCGCTGGCGGATCCCTTTTCCGGACTTCCTTCGCTATGGCAAGGATCACGACCAGGGCGCGACCTATCACAAGAGTCGAGGGCTACTGGATCCGTTCAATCAAAACGTGTTGAAGGGGGACTACCCCATCAATGGCCAGAACACGTTTCTTGAACTCTCCGTCTTGAGTGAAACCCTGTGGAACTCCCGAAGCCGATACACGCCTTCGGGAACCAGCGCCGAGCGTCCGGGAGCGTACAAGTTCTTCGGCGGGCCCGGTCAGGTCGTGGTGGATCAGACGTTCCTCCTTTCGACGGAACTCTTCCACGGGGATACGGCATTCAAGCCCAAGGATTGGGCGTTCCGATTCACACCGGCGTTTAACGTCAACTTCCTGAACTCTCGGGAGTTGGGCGTGGCCAACGTGGACATTCGGCGGAACACGAATCGAACCAATCTCGATAGCGTGGCGCTGCAGGAAGCCTACGGCGAGTACAAGGTCAAGGACCTCAGCCGCAACTACGACTTCCTCTCGTTGAGGGCAGGGGTTCAGCCCTTCAACGCCGACTTCCGGGGGTTCCTCCTCGTGGAGAACTCCCCGGGATTTCGGCTTTTCGGGAACAGCCGATCCAATCGGCGGCAGTTCAACCTGGTTTACCTACGTCCGTGGGAGAAGGACACCTACAGCCGCCTGAATCGGGTTGGGGATGACCGCCAGCAGGACATCTTCGTTGCCAACTACTACCTCCAAGACCTCTTCCGTCCCGGATACACCGGGCAGGTGGTCGCTGCGTACAACCACGACCGCGGAAGCCGGTTCTTCAGCAACGACAACGTGCAGGTGCGGCCGACGCTCATCGGCGCGGCGAGGGTGCACGACGTTCGGGTCGGCTACGTCGGACTGAACGGCGATGGGCACTTTGGTCGCATCAATGTTTCGCATTCGTTCTACCAGGCGTTCGGGGTCGATGAACTGAACCCGGTGGCTGGGAAGCGGACGCGGATCAATGCGCAGATGGCGGCGGCCGAGATCTCCTACGATCGGGATTGGTACCGATTGAAGAGTTCGTTCTTCTACGCGTCCGGCGACTCGAAGCCGAACGACAACACGGCGCGGGGCTTCGAC
Source organism: Actinomycetota bacterium (assembly GCA_005798285.1). Classification (GTDB taxonomy): domain Bacteria; phylum Armatimonadota; class SYMT01; order SYMT01; family SYMT01; genus F1-80-MAGs030. The sequence goes on along the minus strand of SYKE01000130.1, from coordinate 2,148 downwards.
GCCATCGTGGATAACCCGAACTTCATCGGCGGGCCGTTCAGTTTCATCAACAGTCAGGGCCTCCGCCTTACGGGGACCGGCGCTGATCTATTCGGAGACGGCAGCTTACTCCCGAGCCTCCGCGGCAGCAAGCTTCACGGTCAGGGCAACTTCGTGAACCCAGGCGTGATGATCGTGAACCTCGGCACCGATGTGGAGCTGACGCCCAAGTGGCGCGCCTCAGCGAACATCAGCTACATCAAGTTCCTTCAAACCAAGGTGCTGGAGACCGTGCTGAACCAGAACGACATCAATTCCAGTGTCGGTTGGGATTTCAGTCTCGGACTGCGCCACCGGCCGTTCCTGAACGACAACGTCATCTTCTTTATGGGCGCCTCGGTGCTCAAGCCCAGTCGTGGCGTGAAGGACGTTTTCCAGGACACCTCTCTGTACTCATTCTTTACGAAGGTCCAGCTCGCCTTTTAGGGGCGGCAGGCAAGACGGCATCGCAGGAGCGTGAGCATGCGCCCAGAAGAAACTCAGCGACGCGCCCGGAAGCGCAGCCCCTTCATGATTGCCCTGGGGCTCTACTTGTTGGTGGGAACCGGGGTGGGAGCCAGTCTGCTCCTGAAGGGCGCCCAGCCGGAACACCGGCACGCGGATCCGGAATACGTGGACCGTGAAGGCCCGCGAGTGGCGGGCCACGCCCGGCTCGCTTCCTTTCAGCAAGACGCCAAGCCGGCCGATGACAAGGCAGCCGAGGCCAAGAAGCCGAAGCACCCGGAAGGCAAGGACAGCGAGAGCTGCGTGAGCTGCCACTTCGACGTGGAGCCCAGCCACGAGGTGGACCGGGAGTTCAACGACAACACCGGCACCTGCGTTTCCTGTCACGGCGGCAACGGCAAAATCGTGATGGGCAAAGACGGCGCCATGGACAAGAACAAGGCGCTGTACCACGTCGCCCCGCGCTTTCCCGAGGAGTGGGGCAAGGCCGCCAAGAAGGGCATCAAGACCGGTTGGCCCGAGCGAACCTATGCGCTCCTGAATCGTGAGAGCATCGAGTTTGTCCAGTTCGTTAATCCGGGTGACCTTAGAGTGGCGCACGTGGCCTGCGGCGCCTGCCACGCAAAGGAAGTGCTCGGCGTTCGAAAGAGCATGATGACTCACGGTGGCTTCCTCTACGGCGCCGCGCTCTACAACAACGGCGTGCTTCCGACCAAGGACCCGATCCTGGGTGAGAGCTACTCAGCGGGCATCTGGGACAAGGAGAAGAAGCGCTGGGATCCGCGCTACGCCCACAGCCTGCCCCAGGCGCTACAGGGAGTCCCTGTCGGCGCGGCCGGAGAGGCCCGGCTGCCGACTCCCGAGGAGAGCGCGCGAGGCGTACTGCCTGCCCTCTTCCCGCTTCCGCGTTGGGAAGTTTCTCAGGTCGCGAATATATTCCGCGTCTTTGAGCGCGGCGGCTCCAAGAAGCTGCCGCAGAGTGAAGTCGGCAACCCAACGCGCGAAGAAGAGCCCGGTCGCCCCGACGACAAGAACAGCAGCCGCGGTCACGGCACCATTCTGCGAACTGAGCCGATCGTGCTGGGAGCCCAGAAGACTCGCCTGCTGGACCCCACCATGAACTTCCTGGGCACGAACGACAAAGCCGGAGACTATCGGGCGAGCGGTTGTTCCTCCTGCCACAACGTGTACGCGAATGATCGCGATCCGGCCCACTCCGCACACTATGCGAAGTACGGGCACTCCGGACAGTCGTTCACGCGGGACAGTGCCCTCGGCGGCGCAGAGCCGGATGAAGATCCCAAGGCTAAACTGGAGCCTGCAGCGGATGGTGAGACCGGCCACCCGATCGGGCACACCATGACGCGAAAGCGCATTCCCACGAGCCAGTGCATCACCTGTCACATGCACCCCGGCACCAACATGCTCACCACCTACCTCGGGTACACGTGGTGGGACAACGAGATGGAAGCCGACAAGGGGATGTATCCGGTCAAGCCGCGCGAGCTCACGGATGACCAAAAGGACAAGATCCAGCAGTTCAATCCCGAGGGCTCGGCGCTCAAGGGGAACTGGGGAGATCCCAAGTTCCTGGCCAACGTCACGGACCTGAATCCGAAGCTCAAGAGCACCCAGTTCGCAGATTTCAACGGCCACGGTTGGGTG